>NZ_WXYI01000015.1:0-130341 GCF_009872315.1 Gordonia sp. YY1
GAGCGGGAAGCTCGAGTATCGGGCGTTGGTGGCGCAGTGGAAAGCCCAGCAGGCCGCCAAGCGCCCAAAAACAGCGAAGCTCGTGGCCCACGTCGAGTTGCGGGCTCGGCCGCCTGGTCAACGAGCCGCGCACCCTGCTCGACGCGCTTCTGGGATTGGACTATGCGCCCCGCTATCTGCTCGGCGCGCTGGACAAGGCATTCGAGGTGGACCGGTGAACACGCGCGCCCTGCACCCGCTCGACGAGACCCTGATGCATCAGGTGCCGTGGCCGTTCGGGTTCGCCGGCACCTCCGACCCGCGGTTCTACGACCGGTACTGGTTTGCCGGCGTCGATCCCGCCGGGGACGCCGGGTTCATCTCCGGCATGGCCCTGTACAAGAACATCGGGGTCTGCGACGGGTACGGAGCGGTCCAGCGCGGCGGTCGTCAGTTCAACTCGCGATGGTCGCGGCCGCTGACCACCGCGACCGCGCAGTCCGCCGTCGGTGACCTCGCGGTGGAGATCCTCGAGCCGTATCGCACGGTGCGGGTCGCGTGGTCCGGTGACAGCACCCCACTGGCCGCCGACCTGGTGTTCACCTCCGGATTCGACCCGTACACCGAAGAGCATTACCTCGACGCGAGTACCGGTCGGGTCACCCAGGAGATCACCCGCTACAACCAGATCGGCCGCTGGGACGGATGGCTGTCGATCGACGGTGCCCGCATCAGCGTCGACGACTGGTGGGCGGTGCGCGATCATTCGTGGGGCGTGCGTCCGGGGGTCGGCGGTATCGACCGTTCGGTGGCCGATCCGGCGGCCCGTAGCTCGGCGCCGATGATGCACACGGTGCTGTACGCGGCGACCGCCGACTTCTGTGTCTGTGTGTCCAGACGAGAGAACCAGCGCGGCACGGTGACCTACCTCGACGGCGAGGTCATCGGCGTCGACGGCCGGCACTCGACTGTCGTGATCGCCGATGTGACAACGGAGTTCGTGCCGGGGACGAGAACCTATCGGTCGGTGCGGATCGAGGTGGAGACCGATGCCGGTGCCCGCCACGAGATCGTGGCCACTCCGCTGCTGGAGCCGTGGGCCTATGCCGGCACCGGGTACGACGGAGGTTACCGGGACGGCCGCGGCCTCGGGGTGCCGCGCGGCGACCTCGTCGAACACGAGTCTACGAGCTGGTTCCACCCGAAGCCGTACTGCTCGACGGTGATCCAACCCCGAGCGGCCACCGCGAACAGTTCGCGAAGATCGTCGTCGACGGTGTCACCACCACCGGATACTGCACGGTCATGGCGCGCGGCTCGCTGCCGCATCGCGGGATCAGCTGATGGGAGAAGTGAAGATGCAGCCGGACGAAGCAGCCGCCCGCGAGGAGATCCGGGATCTCGCCGCCCGCTACAACCTCTACGGCGACACCGGCCGCACCGAACAGGAAGCCCGACTGTTCACCGCCGACGGCACCCTCGAGTTCGTCGACCTCGACGCCGCACCACGCAGGTACACCGGGCACGAGGACATCCAGGGATTCTTCGAGGGCGTGAAGTCGGCCTGGCTGGCGGAGATCCGCGACACCGGTGTCAGTGCCCGCGTATTCCACCACCTGACAACCCATGTCATCGACATGACGGGGCCGCGCACCGCACGCGGTACCGCCTATGTGGCGCTGATCAGGCACTTCGGGCTGGCGGAATGGGGCCGGTACACCGACGAATACACGCTCACCGACAGCGGCTGGCGCTTCTCGTACCGACGGGTCACCCGCGAGGGCGAGGTCGGCCCGAACGGAGATGTGCGCGGTGAGGTCCATGGCTGAGGCGGAACGGTCGGACGGTCCGCGGTACGGGGTGTCGTTGCTCCGGGTCCACCCCGCGTTGTGGCGAGATGTCGCGATCGAAGCCGAGCGCGCCGGGTACGAATCGATCTGGATGTCGGACCATCTCATGCTGCCCGAGGAGGTGGATCGCGAGAAGTACCCCGACGGCGAGCTCCCGATCTCCTCGCATTCGCCGATCTTCGACGTCATGGTTCACCTCGCTGCACTGGCGGCGGTCACCACCACGCTGAGGTTGGGCACCTACGTGTACCAACCCGCGCTGCGTCATCCGTTCGTGGCGGCACGCGCGGTGGCGACGCTGGACGTGGTGTCCGGAGGTCGCGTCGAACTGGGCGTCGGCGCCGGGTGGTCGGAGGCCGAATGGGACCTCGTCGGAGTCGATTTCGCGCGGCGAGGCGAACTGCTGGACGAAACCCTGGATGTGCTCGACGGCCTCTGGACCCAGAAGAGTTTCGCCTACCAGGGTGCGCACCACGAATTCCCGAGCGTCGGCTTCGAGCCCAAGCCGGTCCAGCAGCCGCGACCGCCGCTGCACATCGGCGGCGAGTCGGCCCCGGCGTTGCGGCGGGCCGTGGCCCGGGGTGACGGGTGGATCGGTATGCACCACACTCCGGCGTCCGTGGCCGCCCCGCTCGCCAGACTGCGTGCCGCAGAGCGGGATTCCGGCCGGTCGCGGCCGCTGCAGACCACCGTCGCCGCGCATCAGGGCGAGGTCGACGCCGAGGGCTGGTCCGCGAGCGGGATCGACCGTGTCATCGTCGCGCCGTGGAGCCGGTCCGGTGAGGCGATCGACGGTCTCCGGCGGTTTGCGCGGGAGCACATCCGGCCGCGTAGCGAATAGCGGCAGGCCGGACGCCGATGGCGCGTCGACCGCTCAGTGACTGATGAGATCGTGGCTGCGAAGGTGGCCGGTCTCGTTGACGGACTGCACGGCCCATGCCCCGTCGTGGTGGCGAACCCGGGTCACCGAGGCGTGAGCGGCGAAGAAGAAGATGTCCCGTTCGACCCCCAGCAGGGAGGCGAGGAACGTGCTGATCGCACCGCCGTGGCTCACCGCCGCGACGGTCTGCCCGGAATGCTCCTCGGCGATCGCGGTGAGCGCTCTGCGGAGCCGGTCGCGCACGGACGCCCCGTCTTCGGCTTGCTCGCCGTGCATCTCGATCTCCCGCAGGTCGTTCCGGATCTGCGTCGTCAGAGGTGCTGCGGCCAGGGCGGCGACGGCGTCCGCGGTCGACACCGCGCGGGTCAACCGACTCGAGTAGACGGCCGTCAGCGGCTCGTCCGCGAGGAGTTCGCCGGTCAGCCGCGCCTGCCTGGACCCGATCGCGGAGAGCCCCGGCCCGGCCGCACCGCCGGCTTCCAGATCATCGGGATCGAAGGACTGCTGCGCATGGCGGACCAGGATCACCTCGGTCCACGGCCGGTCGATCAGCATCTCCCGCCGAAGCCGGGACCGCTCCTGGTGCAGGATGTTCGTATCGTATTCAGGCCGGTCGCCTGCTGTCATGTGTCCTTCTCCCGAATTGTCGATGGATCGACCAGCGGCGATGTCGTGGCAGCCGGCGGCGAGTCGACGAACTAATCTATGGATGGAATATCCAGTATCAGACTATCGTGGCGACGGGCAGACGCGGCGGTGTGTCGGTGCCGCGGTCAGTGCGTAGGTTGGACATCATGCGATTCGGACTCTTCATTCCCCAGGGCTGGCGGCTTGATCTCGTGGGTATCGACCCGGCGAACCAGTGGGAGGTCATGTCGTCGGTGGCGAACCGCGCCGAGTCCGCCGGCTGGGACTCGGTCTGGGTCTACGACCACTTCCACACCGTCCCGCTGCCGACCGACGAGGCCACGCACGAGGCCTGGACGCTGGTGTCGGCGCTGGCCGCGACCACCGGTCGCGTCGACATCGGACAGATGTGCACCGCGATGAGCTACCGCAACCCCATGTACCTGGCGAAGGTCGCCGCCACCGCCGACCTCATCTCCGGAGGGCGCGTGCAGATGGGCATCGGCGGCGGTTGGTACGAACACGAGTGGCGCGCCTACGGATACGGATTTCCCTCGGCAGGAGAGCGACTCGCCCGGCTCGACGAGGGCGTGCAGATCATGAAGCAGGCGTGGGAGACCGGCCGCGCGACCCTCGACGGCAAGCACTACACCGTCAACGACGCCATCTGCCGGCCGCAGCCGACTGCCGGGAAGCTGCCGCTGTGGATCGCCGGCGGTGGAGAGAAGAAGACGCTCCGGATCGCGGCGCAGTATGCCGACTACACCAACTTCGACGGCACCCCCGAAGGGTTCGCCCACAAATCGTCGGTGCTCCGACAGCATTGCGCCGACCTCGGACGCGACTTCGATTCGATCGTCCGGTCGTCGAACTACAACGTCATGCTCGGTGCGACCGACGCCGACGTGGAGCGCAAGCTCGCCGACCTCGAGACGCGGCTCGCGAAGATCGTCGGACCCGACGCGGCGTCGGGCAGCATGGGGGCGTTCCGCGGGATGCCCGCGGTCGGGACGCCGGACAAGGTCGCGGAGAACCTGCGTGGGCTCGAGGAAGCCGGGATGTCCTACGGGATCTTCTACTTCCCGAACATCGCCCACGACCGTGAGGATCTCGAACTCTTCGAGCAGCAGGTGGTGCCCGCGCTGCGCTGAGTGGATCTGAGGCAGCGGGATTGCTGGTTGAGCCGGTGGCGAGCGGAGCGACCCACCGCGTCGAAACCTCGCGCCATGCTGGTTGAGCGGGTCGGTGGGTGTGATGGCGGGCGGGTTTCGACGCGACGCCTCGCTGTGCTCGGTGTCGGCTCAACCGGCATGGGGTGTGGCGGCGGGCGGGTTTCGACGCGACGCCTCGCTGTGCTCGGTGTCGGCTCAACCGGCATGGGGTGTGGCGGCGGGCGGGTTTCGACGCGACGCCTCGCTTCGCTCGGTGTCGGCTCAACCGGCGTGGGGTTGGGCGCGGGTTTCGACGCGACGCCTCGCTTCGCTCGGTGTCGGCTCAACCGGCGTGGGCTCGGTGTCGGCTGAACCGGCATGGGGGCGGAGCTCAGAGGTTTCGCAACCGTTCCGCGGCTTCGGCGATAACGTCGTCGCGTTTGGCGAAGGCGAAGCGTACGAGGTGGTGCCAGGGTTCACGGTCGTCGGCGAAGACGCTGACCGGGACCGCGGCGACGCCGATCCGTTCCGGCAACGACCGGCAGAACTCGATGCCGTCGTCGATGCCGAGGGGGCGGGGATCGGCGCAGACGAAATAGGTTGCCTCGCTGCGATGTACGTCGAAGCCGGCGTCGAGTAGCGCGTCGGTGATCATATCCCGCTTCTCCTGCAGCGCGGCGGCCGATCCACGGACCCAACCGATCTCGTTGTCGAGTGCGTGCGCGACGGCCGGTTGGAACGGTCCGGAACCGACGTAGGACATGTACTGCTTGGCCGTCTTGGCCGCGGCGACCAGTTCAGGTGGTCCACTGATCCAGCCGACCTTCCAGCCCGTGCAGTTGAAAGTCTTACCGGCGCTGGAGATCCGGAGCGTACGCTCGCGCATCTCGGGCAGGGTCGCCAGCGGGGTGTGGGTGCGTCCGTCGAAGAGCAGGTGTTCGTACACCTCGTCGGTCACCGCGATGACGTCGAATTCGATGCACAGGCGGGCGATTTCGGCGAGGTCGTCCTCGGAGAGCACGGTGCCCGTCGGATTGTGCGGCGTGTTCAGCATGAACACGGCACTCTTCGGGCCGAAGGCGTCCGCGAGACGTTCGCGGTCGAGGCGGAAACCGTCGCCGTCGGGGACGAGCGGTACGACGCGTCGGACACCACCGGCCATCGCGACGGTCGCGGCGTAGGCGTCGTAGTACGGCTCGATCATGATGACCTCGTCGCCCGGCTCGATGATCCCGACGATGGCACCCGCGACCGCTTCCGTCGCGCCGACCGTGATCAGAACCTCGCGGTCGGGGTCGTAGTCGAGGTCGTAGTGCTCGCGCTGGTGGCGCGCGACCGCATGCCGCAGTTCCAGGACCCCGATCCCGGGCGGGTACTGGTTGTGGCCGTCGGTGATGGCGCGCCGGGCGGCTTCGAGCATCGCTTCCGGACCGTCGGTGTCGGGGAAACCCTGCCCCAGGTTGATGGCGTCGTGCTCGACGGCCAGCGCCGACATCTCGGCGAAGATCGTGGTCATGAACGGCCGCAGACGGGTCGCGGTCCTGCTCTCGAATGACATGCGTCCAGGGTGGCACATCGCCGGGCCGTGCAGCGTCCGGACCGCGTTTGACCTGCCTGATTCCCGGGCTTTGCAACGTCATTGCAGCGTACGATCCTCGCATGACAGCGCCGGCGAAGGTTCGAACGTCTGGTCGCGTGCGACCCGCGGGCATCATCGCGATCGTGGCGTGCGCCGCGCTGGTGGTGCTGGGCGGATGTTCGTCGGTCGAGCGTGTGACGAACAACGTCTCCAAGCCGTCGGATGTGGCGATCGGTCAATGTGTGCAGGTCAGGACGGCCGGCGGCGACGATGCAACGGTCGAGGCGACGAAGTCGGATTGCGACGCCGACGCGATGACCTTCATCGCGTCGCAGATCGTGTCCGGCGAGTGCGGCGAGTTCGAGAACTACCTGACCTTCCCCGAGACCTCCGACCGTCTGTGTCTGATGCCGAACTTCGCTCAGAGTGAGTGCTACTCGATCCCGCAGTCCGCGGGTGGGTCGCTGGTCGACTTCAAGGAGGTCGACTGCGACGCCGACGCCGGCCCCGACTCCGTGATCTATCGCGTCGAGACCACCGGCGACGGCTCGCTCGAATGCGCCGAAGGCCAGGTCAAGGCCACCTACGAGAAGCCGGAACCGCGCGTCTACTGCCTGGCGTCGCTGTCCGGCGCCTGACCCTCATCGCCCCTCGACCGGGCCACCGCCGCATCGTTCCGGGGTGGTCCGGTTGAGCGACGCCGGGACACGTTGTGGTCGCCGCACACGATCTGGAGGTGACAGACTTGGACACCCTGCCGAAAAGGATGAGGAGGGGCGATGCCGCGGAACCCCGGGGAGCACTTCGCCGGATACACGATCATCCGACTCATCGGTCGGGGCGGAATGGGCGAGATCTATCTGGCCCGACACCCGCACCTGCCGCGCAACGAGGCGCTGAAGGTCCTGCCTGCCGAACTCAGCCGTGACCCGATGTACCGGCAGCGGTTCGTCAAGGAGGCCGAACACGCCTCGAGTGTCGTGCATCCGTCGATCGTCACCATCTTCAACTCCGGTGAGTACGACGGTCATCTGTGGATCGCGATGGAGTTCATCGACGGCATCGACGCCCTCAAACTGTTGCGGAAGACTCCGCAGGGACTCGATCCGCAGACCGTCATCGCCATCGTCCGGTCCGTCGGCGCCGCCCTCGACCGTGCCCACGCCACCGGCCTGCTGCACCGCGACGTCAAACCCGCCAACATCCTGCTCCAGGGCCTCGACAGTCCAGAACCGCGAGTGTTGCTCGCGGACTTCGGGATTGCCAAGTCGGAACAGGACGTCAGCCATCTGACGTCGACCAACGTCTTCCTCGGCACCGTGGCCTACGCGGCGCCGGAGCAACTGCTCGGCGACACCGTCGACGGCCGCGCCGACCAGTACGCGCTCGCCGCCACCGTCTTCGAACTCCTCACCGGCCGGCCACCGTTCCAGGGCTCCGGCACGGCGTCGATCATCGCCCACCATCTGCAGTCGATGCCGCCACGACTGTCGAGCCTGCGTCCCGGGATCTCGCCCGCGGCCGACGCGGTGTTCAGTCGCGCACTGGCCAAGGAACCCGAACGCCGCTATCGCTCGTGCCGTGAGTTCGGCGTCGAACTCGAACGAGCACTCACCACACCGGACCCGCCGAAGCTGTCCAAGGGGCCGCCGCTGCCAGCCCCCGGTTCGACGCCCGGACCGGGAATCGGTGCTCCGTATCAGCGGCCGGGGAGCCATGGGCCGCAGCAACCGCCTCGGGCCGCGCAGCCGCCCTACGGGGGTCAACCGTCGTATGCCGGGGCTTCGCCCGGCACCGGGTCGCCGGGGTATTCGCCCGGACAACCGCCACCGGGTTCGTATCCCGGCGGCTACCAGGGGTATCCGTCGCAACCCGGATACCCGACGCCGCCGCCCGGGAAGAAGGGGTCGGGGGTACTGATCGCGCTCGGTGCGCTCGCGCTCGTGCTGGTCCTCGCCATCGTCGGTGGCATCGTCTACGTGGCGACCAAGGTGTCGAGCCCACCCGAGGCGTCGGGGACATCGACGACGAACGCAGCCGGCCCCACGGAGTCCGCCGGGACCACCCCGGGCCAGAGTCCCGCGGCCCGCACCACCGACACCACGCCACTGTCGGTCACCGGACCCGACGACGTGCAACTCGGCGAATGCGTCAGCATCGCCATGCAGGCGGGGTCGTCGACGACGGTGCTGGCGTCGAAGGTCGACTGCGACTCGTCGGGCATGAACTTCTACACCGCGTCGATCATCCCCGCATCCACGTCCTGTGCCAGCGAACAGAATTCGACGCTGACCTTCCCGAACAGCACCCGGAAGCTGTGCCTCACACCGAATTTCTACCAGGGGCTCTGCTATCTGATCCCGAAGGAGGGCGGGTCGCTGTCGGACTATCGCGAGGTTCCGTGCACGAGTGCGCCCGCGTTGCGGACGGTACTCGCGCGCGTCAGCACACGGGCCACCTCGTCGGTCACCTGCGCCACGGGCGAAGCCCGCTGGACGTTCTTCCAGCCGGAGTCGATCGGATATTGCCTCGTCGAGATCTGACGGGGGACAGGGGCGTGGTCGACCCCGGCGGGTCTCGCCGCCGGGGTCGGGGCCTGACTCAGTCCGCGGAGGTGGTGTCCCCGATGGTCGGGCCGAGGAGGTCGTCGGCGTCGGTGATGCGGTACGCGTAACCCTGCTCGGCGAGGAACCGCTGCCGGTGTGCGGCGTAATCGGCGTCGAGGGTGTCGCGGGACACCACCGAGTAGAAGTGGGCTTGTCCGCCATCGTGTTTCGGTCGCAGCAGGCGACCGAGGCGCTGGGCCTCTTCCTGGCGTGACCCGAAGGTGCCCGACACCTGGACGGCTACCGACGCCTCCGGGAGGTCGATGGAGAAGTTCGCCACCTTGGACACGACGAGCGTCTGCAACTCGCCGGAACGGAAGCGGTCGAACAGGATCTCGCGCTCCTTGTTCTTCGTCGACCCCTGGATGACCGGGCAGTCGAGTTCGCGGCCGAGCTCCTCCAGCTGGTCGATATAGGCGCCGATCACCAGCGTCGGCGCCCCCTGGTGCTTGTTCAGGATCGCCTTCACCACATTGACCTTGGTGTGCGCGGTGGAGCAGAGCTTGTACTTCTCCTCTGGCTCGGCGACCGCGTACTGCAGGCGCTCCTCGTCGGTGAGCGTCACGCGGACCTCGATGCACTCGGCGGGTGCGATCCAGCCCTGGGCCTCGATGTCCTTCCACGGGGCGTCGTAACGCTTGGGGCCGATGAGGGAGAAGACGTCACCTTCGCGGCCGTCCTCGCGGACCAGGGTCGCGGTGAGGCCGAGGCGTCGGCGCGACTGCAGGTCGGCGGTCATGCGGAAGACCGGGGCGGGCAGCAGGTGCACCTCGTCGTAGATGATCAGGCCCCAGTCGCGGGAGTCGAAGAGGTCGAGATTCCTGTACTCGCCCTTCGACTTTCGCGTCATCACCTGATAGGTCGCAATGGTGACCGGACGGATCTCCTTGCGCTCGCCGGAGTACTCGCCGATCTCCTCCTCGGTCAGCGTGGTGCGGGCGATCAGCTCGCGCTTCCACTGCCGGCCGGCGACGGTGTTGGTCACCAGGATCAGTGTGGTGGCGCCGGCCTTGGCCATCGCGGCCGCGCCGACCATCGTCTTGCCCGCACCACACGGCAGCACGACCACACCGGAGCCGCCGGCCCAGAACGAGTCGGCCGCCATCTCCTGATAGTCGCGCAGGTGCCAGTCGTCCTGGGCGAGGGCGATGGGATGCGCCTCGCCGTCGACATAACCCGCGAGGTCCTCGGCCGGCCACCCGACCTTCAGCAGCACCTGCTTGAGGCGGCCGCGCTCGGACGGATGGACGATGACGGTGTCGTCGTCGATCTGCGCACCCAGCATCGGGGCGACCTTCTTGTTGCGCATGACCTCGAGCAGCACCGCACGGTCGAGGCTGACGAGGGTCAGTCCGTGCGCCGGGTGCTTCACCAGCTGCAGGCGGCCGAAGCGGCCCATCGTGTCGACGACGTCCATCAGCAGCGGCTGCGGCACGGCATAGCGCGAGTAGGTGACCAGCGCGTCGACGACCTGTTCGGCGTCGTGACCCGCGGCGCGCGCATTCCACAGGGCGAGAGGCGTGACCCGGTAGGTGTGCACGTGCTCGGGGGCACGTTCGAGCTCGGCGAAGGGTGCGATCGCCGCACGGGCCGCCGGCGCGTCGGGGTGGTCGACCTCGAGCAGCAGCGTTTTGTCGGATTGCACGATCAGGGGTCCATCGGTCACCCGCTCCATTGTCCAGATGGGAGCACCGATTGTCAGCGACGGGCCTCTTTGTGGGTCAGAACACGGGGATGCCGAGCCGTCGGCGCACCCGCAGGTCGACGATGTTCAGCCGGAAAATACCCCGCAGAAGCGGTGCCACGACCGGGTCGACGACGCGCATCGCGGCGAGAATCGACTGGTAGCGGCGGGCGTCGTCCTCGGTCCAGGTCCAGCCCATCATCGCGCGGAACTCCGGGGGGAGGCCTGCGTTGATGGCGTAGGTGAGGAAACCGCCGAGGGTCTTGTGGGCGACGGTGCCCACGACGCCGGCGCGGAACTCGAGGAACGAGAGGTCGGCGAGATTGCGTAGTTCCTGGCGCACCGGCTCGTCGATCCGCAGTTCGGCCAGCTGGCTGTTCCAGTAGACGAGGAGCTCGTCGTAGGTGGCCGGCCACTTGTCGCGGGGGACGTTGAGCGCGGTGCCGAGCGGATGCGCCTCGGTGAGGACCATCTGCTTCTCGGCCTCGGTGAGCGGTCCGTAGATCAGTTCGTACTGGTCGATGAAGTACTTGAGCAGGCACACCGCGACCCACAGCTGCAGACGCGAATCGTTGGCGCTGTAGCGGACGGGGCTGGTCTCGGTGGAGTAGACCTGGTCGTGGACACGGCCGACGAACTCGTGGATGTAGGCCTTGTCCTCGTCGCTGCCCATCAGCGCGACGGCCAGGAAGGTGCCGGTAGTGCGGGCCCGTTTGATCGGGCGCTTGATGGCGTTGCCCCGCGGGACGCGGCTCTCGTGGACGCCGTACCCGACCTTCGGGTTGGACAGCTGCATGATCACGTTCGCGACGGAGAGCGTCGGACCGATGACGGTGACGAGGTCGGCGGGGCGTGTCACCGGACGCCGGCGTCGTGACGGCGGTTTGATCCTCGATACCAGGTCGTGCTGGTAGGTGTCCGGGACGTCGGCGGTAGCGTCGGCGAGAGGGCGCACAGCGGTCATGACGGGCCAACTTTCCTCGGCTGAGTACCCGTGAGCCTACCAAGATTCTGAGACGGATGTCACAGGTCGTTCCATTGGGCGGCCGGACGGCTGAGAAATTCGTCCCCCTGAAGGGTGTCCAAGGGGGCGCTTTCAAGGGGTCTATGCAACAGATGACTCGTCGGATTGTAGTAACCGGTCGAGTTCTTCGGTGGGTGTCTTCCAGTTGTGGCGTTTACGTGGCCGACCGTTGAGTTCGGCTGCGACGTTGGCCAGGATTCCGGGCCCATGCACTGAGAGGTCCGTGCCTTTCGGAAAGTATTGGCGCAGTAGCCCGTTGGTGTTCTCGTTGGTGCCTCGTTGCCAGGGACTGTGTGGATCGCAGAAGTAGATCGGCAAACCGGTCGCTTCGGTGATCTTGGTGTGCAGCGCCATCTCGGATCCTTGGTCCCAGGTCAGCGAACGCTGCATGACCTCGGGAATCTTGGGAATCGCGGCAGTCATCGCCTCTGCCACAGTGGCAGCGGAGTGGTCGTCAGGCAGGTGTAGCAGCATCACGAAGCCGGTGGTGCGCTCGACCAAAGTGCCGATCGCCGATCTGTTTCCCGCACCCATGATCAGGTCGCCTTCCCAGTGCCCAGGGACCGCACGATCGTTCGCCTCGGCTGGCCGTTCGCTGATGTTGACCATGTTCCTGACCGGTCCAGGCCGTGTCGTGCGTCCCTGGGGTATCCGGCGGACGCGGCCGCTGCGCAACGCACGTTTGATCTCCTCACGCAGGCTGCCACGCCCTTGGACGTAGAGCGCTTGGTAGATCGTTTCGTGTGACACCCACATCTCCGGTTCGCTGGGGAAATCGATCCGCAAGCAGTTGCTGATCTGTTCAGGACTATGCCGTTTCCGTAACCGCGAGGCCACCTCGTTCCACAACGCCGTACCCGGCTGCAGTTTCATCACCTTGGGTCGTCGTGCCTTGTTCTCGACCGCAGCTTGGGCGATCACCGCGCGGTACCGTTGGCCCGGATTCGTTCTGCCTCGGTCCAATTCGCGAGTAATGGTCGACCGCGGCCGCCCCAACAACGCCGCGATTCGAGCCGGCCGATAGTGGGCGAGCATCAGTTCTTCGATCCGGCAGCGATCAGTGAAAGTCAACCGGCCACGACCCACCGAGGCCGAGGCCTCGAGATCACGGCGCTCGGTAGCGGGGCGCACCCCTCCACCCTTGCTGAACCAGTCCCGACCCGCCGCTTTCGACACGCCGACCGCCCGCGCAGCAGCAGCCACCGGCATGCCAGACCCGAGTTCGGCCCAGAACTGCTCTTTGACCTCGTCCGATCGCCACTTGGATGACCGCTTCGGCAGCTTCCTACCCGACCGGTGGATCCACCGATACGCGGCGTTGTAGCCGATCCCCGCCTCATGAGCGGCCGAAGCCACCGACTCTCCCCGATCAAACGCCGCGAAGAACCTTTTCTCCACCGACTCCCGGCCCACAATCCGACCACCACGCCTGCCCACACGGGTCTCCCAACATCCTCACAGGACGTTGCACGCACCACTTGAACCCGCGGGGCAATATGCCCTCGGGTGGTGCTCAGGGGGACGAGAATTTCGCCGGACCGGCGCAGACTAGGCGTCGAGCAGCTCGACGCTGGTGAGGCGGTGCAGGGAGAACCGCTGCTCGGTGTCGCTGCCGTCTTCGACGGCCACCAGTTGGCCGGCGCCGAGGACCTTCGGGGTCACGACGTGGCGGCTGGCCGACCCCTGGGCGTCGACATATCCGACGCGGAGACGCCGGTGGGCGCGCAGTGCGAGCTGGATCAGCGCGGTGGCCGACTCGCCGCCGCCGGTCGCCCGCACGGGTGTCGAGGTCGAGGTGGTGCGTACCGGGGTGGCCGCCGCGGCGCGGTCGGTCGAGCGGATCCGTCCGACCACCGAACGCAGCTGCTCCGCCGACGGCGCGCTGCGGCGCGGCTGGCTCTGGCGACGTGCCCGCGACACGGTGACGCGACTGCCGCGTTCGCGGAGGTCGACGAAGGCGCCCGACGAATCCTCGCCTGCCGGAGCGAATCCCGCGGCGCGCAGCTGATCGATCACCTCACGCACCTCCGACGGCGAGATCGCCACGGTCGGGGCGAGCGCCCGCAGCGCAAGGGGTTCGGCGGCCGGACTGCGCAGCACCGCGGCCAGGACCGTCGAGTCCTCGCAGCGGATGAAGGCCGACGCGACGCCGACCCGCAACTGTCCGTGCTTACGGGCGACGTCCTCGATCAGATACGAAAGAGATTGTGGCACCGGAGTTCTCGAATGGGTGGTGAACATCGACAGCAGCTCGTTGCTGCTGCGTCCGGCGTCGAGCGCGCGGCGCACGCTCTCCGGGGTGATCCGGTACACCGACGCCGCGCCACCGGATTCGAGGTCGGCGACGAGTTCGACCTGCTCGGCGAGTTCCGGTGTCATCGGGCCCGGCACGGTGAGCGTGAGGTCGGCCTGGGTGAGGAAGTGGTCCACCGGCTCGGGCAGTACGGCCCGCATCGCCGCCAGGACCGCGGCGTCGGCGTCGGCGGGATCGGCGTCGGCCGGCGGTTCGACGGTGTAGGCCCGGCCGACGGTGGTCAGCGCATCGTGCGCGACGAGGCCGATTTCGCGTGCCTCACGCAGGGTTTCGGCGACGAGGCGTCGGCTGAAGCGTCGGATCTGGCGCGGCCGATGCCAGTGCAGGTTCGCCAGCACGGCGTCGGGCGACACCGCGACCGCCGGATCGGCGTGGGCGAGCGTCGACAGGATGAGCTGCCGCTGGATGGGGGCGTAGGCGTCGTGGAGTTCGGCGGACAGGGTGGCCATCGCGTTGCCGTCGCGGTCGGGGTCGCCGACCTGCCAGGCGCGGCGGGGCATGTGCAGCCAGGCGTCGGCCAGGGACAGCCACTGGCGTTCGCGCGGCTGGTGCATCCAGGTGTCCGCGGTGGAGGTCGCGGCGAAGGCCTGCTCGCCGGAGTCGTTGGGCGGCGGAGGTTCCGGGAACCCGGCGTCGATGATCCGGAGGTAACCGGCGAGTTCGATCAGGAAGGCGACGCGCCCGGTCTCGATGCCGGTGAGCTTGGCGAGGCGTCGGAGTTCGCGGACGCCCAGCGCTCCGGACCGCAGGACCGCGGCGGGGGTGGCGCCGAGGACGTTGATCAGCGAGGTGAGGTGGCGGATGAGTTCGAGTGCCTCGCCGCCCGCCGCGGCGTCGACCGCCTTGGCCGGGAAGCGGGGCTTGAAACCCGGTTCGTGCAACGGAGGGGGAGTGAGATCATCGGTGCGCCAGGCTGGTTCGTCGCGGATCACCGCTCCGACCATGGGTGGGAGTTCGACGGTCTGATTGTCGACGCGGGCCAGTAGTCCCGACGAGATCAGCTGTGCGACCGGCGTGGACGGGTCGGCGTCGGGGGCCGCGTCGCGGCTGCGACCCAGGGCCGGACCGCGAGCGAGGGTCTCCAGGAGCTCTCTCGGTCGCTCGTCGAGGTCGGCGATCATCGCGGCGATCTCCTCGCCGGTCCGCCCTGCCATCGGGCCGGTGAGATGCGATGACCGCCACGGCATCGCCGACTCCACGTGCTCGCCGGCGCAGAGAGAGGTCTTGTCGCCCCAGAGGATCGCGCGGCGTCGGAGAAGGTCGATGCGGGCGCGGATGGCATCGGCGTCGGCGCGCCCGGACAGCGCCTTGACGATCTTGGCGACCGATGGGCGCTTGGTCTTCGCGGTACTACGGCTGCCCAGCGCGATCGCCTGCTCCAGGACCGCCACCGCCAGGACGTCGAGATCCTCCCCGGCCAGCGCCAACGACGCCGCCGAGAGAGCACGCTGCGCCAGGACCCGGGTGCCCTGCGGAGTTGGGGAGGCGAGGTCGGGGCGTTCGATCAGCAGTTCGGTGAGCTCGTCGTCGGAACGCGCGGCCAACTCATCGGCCAGGCCGGCGTGCTGGTCATCCGAACTCATTCGATCGAGCTTACCGGGTGGGGCTTCCGGCACTGTTCTGGCTGTGGGCGGTGGTAACGCCTCGCTACGTTCGGTGGCGGGCGGGGTTTCGACGCGACGCCTCGCTACGCTCGGTGGCGGCTCAACCGGCATGACGCGACGCCTCGCTACGCTCGGTGGCGGGCGGGGTTTCGACGCGACGCCTCGCTACGCTCGGTGTCGGCTCAACCGGCATGACGCGACGCCTCGGGCGTACTCAGACGTCGCCGCGGCGGAGCATCCGACCCCGCGGGGTCTCGAAGTCGACCCGCTGTCCGCGAACCCAGGTCCCCGTGACCACCCCGGCCAACGCGCGGCCGTCGTACGGGCTCACCGGATTCTTGTGGTGGAGCCGGTTGACGTCGACGATATGGGCGGATTCTGGCTCGAAGATCGCGAAGTCGGCATCGCAGCCGAGGGCGATGCGGCCCTTGGTCGGCAGGCCGGCGAGATCCGCGGGCTTCGACGCCATCCACTCGATGACCTGCGGAAGGTCGATGCCGCGCTTCTTGGCCTCCGACCAGATGAGCGACAGCCCGAGCTGCAGCGAGGCGACGCCGCCCCACGCGACGCCGAAGTCGCCGTTCTCGGGGTCCTTGAGGTCGATGGTCGACGGCGAGTGGTCGGAGACGATGCAGTCGATCGTGCCGTCGAGCAGTCCCTCCCAGAGCAACTCGCGGTTGCCGGCCTCGCGGATGGGCGGACAGCACTTGAAGGCCGTCGCGCCGTTGGGCACCTCCTCGGCCAGCAGGGTGAGGTAGTGCGGGCAGGTCTCGACCGTGATCTTCACACCGTCGTTCTTCGCGCTGGCCAGCATCGGCAGGGCGTCCGACGACGACAGGTGCAGCACGTGTGCACGCACGCCCGTCCATCGCGCACGCTCGATGACCTCGGCGATCGCCAGGTTCTCGGCGCCGCGCGGGCGCGACGCGAGGAAGCGGGCGTAGTCGTCGCCTTCCGGTGACGGGGCGTTGTCGATGGCGCGCGAGTCCTCGGCGTGGACGATCATCAGCGAGTCGAACTCGGCGAGCTTCGCCATGTCGGCTTGCATCTCGTCGGCCGTCAGGTGCGGGAACTCGTCGACCCCCGAGTGCAGCAGGAAGCACTTGAAGCCGAACACGCCCGCGTCGTGCAGTCCGCGTAGATCGTCTTCGTTGCCGGGAATGGCGCCGCCCCAGAAACCGACGTCGATGTGCGTCTTGCCCTGGGCGGCCGCGCGCTTCTCGACCAGCGCGTCGACGTTCACGGTGGGCGGGATCGAGTTGAGCGGCATGTCGATGAGCGTGGTGACGCCGCCGGCGGCCGCCGCACGGGTGGCCGAGTCGAAGCCCTCCCATTCGGTGCGGCCGGGCTCGTTGACGTGCACATGGGTGTCCACCAGTCCGGGGATCATCACCTGGTCGTCGGCCAGCTCGATGACCTCGCGGCCGGCCAGTCCGCTCCCGAGCGGTTCGATGGCGACGACGCGCCCGCCGCGGATGCCGATCTCCCGCGCCACGATACCGGCCGTCGTCAGCGTCTGGCGGCCCCGCACGACCAAGTCGAACGGCGCATCGGTCACGTCGGAGGCGGAATCGGAGAGAGGGGTCGGGGCACCGATTTCTGCGGTCATGAGGCGGGACTCCTTGGGTGGTCGCCGTGTCCGGGGGTCGGTCCAGAGACTAACCCAGCAGATTCCTCATCGTGGAATCTTGCGACGCTATTTCGGAAACGCGACTCGCGAGTAGTGCTGGGAGGTGCTATTGACAACGCCCCTGACGATGCGGATAACCTTCACGCACGCGGAACACCAATTCCACATCACGGAAACTTCGCGAGTGTACGAGCGCGGTCATCGACCGTCCGACCGAAAGTGCAGAGATGAGCACTGAACCGCCCACGATCCAGCGCGACGAGGCGACGTCGACGACGTCCCGGACCGGCATCCCCGTCGCCGAGGACGCGCACGGTGTGACCGGAACCGTCCCGGCCGGGCTGAGTCCCAAGCTGTACAACGACGACCTGGCGCCCACCAGCCGCGTCGGCCGACGCTGGAGCAGCTACAACATCTTCACGTTGTGGGCCAACGACGTTCACAGCCTCGGCAACTACGCGTTCGCGATCGGCCTCTTCGCGCTCGGACTGGGCGGCTGGCAGATCCTGACGGCGCTGGTGCTCGGCGGCGTCTTCCTCTTCCTGCTTCTGAACCTCTCCGGTTTCATGGGCGAGAAGACCGGTGTGCCGTTCCCGGTCATGAGCCGAATCTCGTTCGGCATCCGCGGCGCGCAGATCCCGGCCCTCATCCGCGGTGGAGTCGCCATCGCGTGGTTCGGCATCCAGACCTACCTCGCGTCCGTCGTCCTCCGGATCATGCTGGTCGCGCTGTTCCCGGGTGCGGCCGATCTGGACACCAACCGGTTCCTCGGGCTCTCGACCCTCGGCTGGAACTCCTTCGTGTCGTTGTGGGTCATCCAGGTGATCATCGTCAGCTACGGCATGGAGATGATCCGTCGCTACGAGGCCTTCGCCGGTCCGGTCATCCTGATCACGATGGTCGCGCTGGCCATCTGGATGCTGAGCAACGCCGACTGGACCATCGCGTGGTCGACACCCGACTCGCTCACCGGTGTAGACATGTGGCTCAAGATCATCGGCGGCGCCAGCCTGTGGGTCGCCATCTACGGCACCTTCGTCCTGAACTTCTGCGACTTCACCCGCAACGCCGAATCGCGAAAGGCGATCGTGCGCGGCAACTTCTGGGGCATCCCGCTCAACATGCTGCTGTTCGGCGGCATCGTGGTCGTCCTGGCCGGCGCCCAGTTCCGGATCGACGGCCGCGTCATCGAGTCGCCGTCGGACATCGTCCAGACCGTGCCCAACACCTTCCTGCTGGTGCTGGCCTGCCTGGCGCTGTTGATCCTGACCGTGGCGGTCAACCTGATGGCCAACTTCGTCGCCCCGATCTACGCGCTGTCCAACCTGTTTCCGCGCCACCTCGACTTCCGGCGTGCAGCATTCGTCGCCGCGGTCATCGGCCTGGTCATCCTGCCGTGGAATCTCTACAACTCGCCCGCGGTGATCAACTACTTCCTCGGTGGACTCGGTGCGCTCCTCGGGCCGCTGTTCGGCATCGTCATGGCCGACTACTGGCTCGTCCGACGCTCGCGGATCGACGTCCCCGCGTTGTTCAGCGAAGCCCCGGATGCCGCTTACCATTACCGCAACGGCGTGAACATGCGGGCCATCGTCGCCCTGGTCCCGACGGCCGCCATCGCCCTGGTGATGGCCTTCGTCTCGGCTTTCGAGGTGGTCTCGGAGTTCTCCTGGTTCATAGGTGCCGGTCTCGGCGCGGTCGTCTACCTGCTGGTGGCCGACCGCCGGGGACCGTTCGCCGAGGTGTCGGGTGAGCCGATCTCCGTCCCCAGCACCCACTGACAACCCCGGAGGAAGATCCGATGCGCATCCTCGTCGCCAACGTCAACACGACCGAGTCGATGACCGAGGCCATCGCCTCCTCGGCACGCTCGGTCGCCTCGCCCGGCACCGAGATCGTCGGCATCACACCACGGTTCGGTGCCGACTCGTGCGAGGGCAACTTCGAGTCCTACCTCGCCGCGATCGCGGTGATGGACGCGATCCTCGCCTACCCCGAGCCGTATGACGCCGTCATCCAGGCCGGGTACGGCGAACACGGACGCGAGGGACTGCAGGAACTCCTCGAGGTCCCGGTCGTCGACATCACCGAGGCCGCGGCGTCGACGGCGATGTATCTGGGACACCGGTTCTCGGTCGTGACGACGCTGGACCGCACGGTCCCGCTGATCGAGGACCGGCTCAAGCTCGCCGGACTCGACCAGCGCTGCGCATCGGTCCGGGCCTCGGGTCTCGGTGTGCTGGAACTCGAGTCGGATCCGGAACGGGCGGTCAAGGCGATCGTCGAACAGTCCCGGCAGGCGGTTGCCGACGACCACGCCGAGGTGATCTGCCTCGGCTGCGGCGGGATGGCCGAACTCGAGGAACAGGTCCGCGCCGCGACCGGCGTGCCGATCGTCGACGGTGTGCGCTCGGCCATCATGATCGCCGAAGGTCTTGTCCGGATGGGACTCTCGACGTCGAAGGTCCGGACCTACGCCCAGCCGCGGGAGAAGAAGATCACCGGCTGGCCGTTCACGATCTGATCGACGGGTATCCGTTCCGTCCGAGGGGCGTCCGGAGATGAGGCCCGCACAACGGCTAGTTCTGTGCGGTTGTCCGAGACCACCGCGGGTCCCGACCGGTCAAGCCGGCGAGCCGGTCGGCGAGGGGTGCATCGTCGGGCACCTCGACCACCGGTCCGAACATGCCGTCGCGCTCGTCCTGCGGTTGCGGTGGGAAGTGGAAGTCGAAGACGACCTGAAGGATCTCATCGGGCACATCGAACGAGATGCCCGCGGCGCGCGCGATATCCCAGCCGTGTAGCACCAATTCCGATAGTGCCACCATCCCCATGATCTCGGCGGGCAACTCGACACCGCCGGCCTGGGTCATCCCCTCCCAGGCGGCATCGTCGTCCCACGAATCCGCGAGGTCGTGCACGTGACGTCGCATATCGTCCCGCCACTCCGACGGCAGTTGGGTCTGCTGGTTCTGCGTCGGGTCTGGCGGCGTCGACGTCAGCGGGCCGAACTCTTTGCGTGCCGCAGCCGAGAACGCCTGCGACAGGCCGTCAACATGGGTCAGCAGGGCGGCGAGGTTCAGGTCGCGACACGGGGTCGGACGGGCCAGTTCCGTATCGGCGATCGTGGCAGTCATGGCGACCACGTGATCGGCAGCTGCCGATATCGATCGCGCCTTGGGGTTGTCGGTGGACATGCGCTCCCTCTCGTCGTCTCCGGGTACTCACCGGGACTGACCGACCAACAGCGGACTTCTCATCGGCCGGCGACGTCGTGCGGCCTCGGCGTAGCCGGCCTTCGGGCAGAACGCGCGACGTTGACGTGGTGCTCCAGGCGTGCACCCAAATGCGCCACCGCAGTCATCCCGGGTTCACGGGGACGTGTCGGCTGAGGAAATCGAGCTGGTCGGAGACGTTGCGCTCGAAGTCGTCGCCGACGTAGATGTCGAAGTGGCCGGCGTCGTAGAGCTTGATCTCGCTGCGTGGCGCCTGGGCTGCGTACCTCAGGGTCGGTCGAGGTGGCGCCACGCTGTCGCGCTCGCAGATGGCGAAGAAGATCGGGCAGGTCACGTTGCGTGCCTGCCGGCCCGGGAAGTGGCGCACGATGTCGAGACCGAACCGTGCGGCCACCTCCTCGGGAATGTCGCTGCCCTCCGGGATGAGCGCGGTGATGCCGGCGATGCTGTCCGGGGTGGACATCAGCGACGTCGATCCGGGCGGACCGTAGGTCGGGATCATGACCGGAGGCCGGCCGAACCTGGCCCCGATGGCATCGCGTAGAGCGCGGCCGGTGATCTTGATCGAGCTCAGTGTCGGGATCGCCCACGCAGAGGCGATGCCGTCGGTGAACGGGCATTGCGCGATCACGGCGGCGACACGAGTGTCGCGAGCGGCGGTGATGATCACGTGGCCGCCGGCGAAGGATGTTCCCCACAACACGACTCGGTCGGGGTCGACGCCGTCGAGGGTGCGCGCGTACGCGACGGCCGATTCCCAGTCCTGCAGTTGCTCGTTGATGTCGAGCAGTTGGCGTGGCTCGCCCGAACTCCCACCGAAATGGCGGTAGTCGAAGACCAGGCATGCGTAGTCCATCGCGGTGAAGCGGTCGGCGAAGGCGTCGAGGCGCATCTCCTTGACGCCGCCCAGCCCGTGAGCCATCACGATGACCGGCCGTGATGTGCCCTCCTGCCGGGGCGGGGTCGGCTGATAGAGCCATGCCGCGCAGAAGCCTTCACCGGAAGGGACGTGGATGTCGGTTCGGGTCATGATCGAGAGTGTATGGAACACGTCTCGCCGGAGTGCCTGTGTCAGAGCACGATCTGCCGATTCACGTCCTTGTAGAGCAGGTACCGGAAATTCGACGGTCCACCGGCGTAGCAGGCCTGCGGGCAGAAGGCGCGCAGCGACATGTAGTCCCCGGCCTGCACCTCGACCCAGTCCTCGTTGAGGCGGTAGACGGCCTTGCCCTCCAGGACGTACAGCCCGTGCTCCATCACGTGGGTCTCGGCGAACGGGATCGACCCGCCCGGCTTGAAGGTGACGACGTTGACGTGCATGTCGTACGCGAGATCCTGTGGATCCAGCATCCGCGTGGTGCTCCACGCGTCGGTGTCGGGCATGGGGGAGGGCTCGATGTCGCGTTCGTTGCCGAACTTCGGCGCCGGCGTGTGACCCGCAATCGGCTGGTAGCGCTTGCGGATCCAGTGGAAGGACGTGGGGGCGTCGCCGGCGTTGTGCGCCGACCACTCGGTGCCCGCCGGCAGGAAGCCGAAACCGCCCTCGGTCAGTACGTGCTCCTCACCCGCGACCGTGACGGTCAGCGCGCCGGCGGTGACGAAGAGAAATCCCTCGACCTCCGGCTGTGGTTCCGGCGCCGGCGATCCGCCACCGGGGGCGACCTCGACAATCGCCTGGGAGAAGGTCTGCGCGCCACCGGGAACCGGGCTGTTGATCACCCAGGCGCGGGTGTCGGTCCACTCGGGGAAGACCGACGTGACGATGTCGCGGAGCACGCCACGCGGGATCACCGTGTAGGCCTCGGTGACCACCGCGCGGTCGGAGAGCAGATCGGTCTGCGGCGGAAGTCCGCCGGCGGGTGTGTAGTACGGCGACGCGGTCATCGAGAAATCCTTCGAGTCGGAAATGGTCATGGTGGGCTTGGGGTTCGGTTCAGGCACCCGAGACCGGTGGTCGGTGCAGGGCGAGGTCGCGAACCTTCGAGATGGGCAGGTCGGTCGCGGACTCGACCTCGTCGACGGTCAACGCACCGCACACCTCGCCGCGCCGGATGAAGCCGGCGAGCGCGCGAGCCGTCGCCGGTTCGTCGAGCACCGACGAGGAGATCTGGTGCGCGTAGTTGCGTAACCGCGTTGCGGCGGAATCGAATCCGTCGCGGTAGAAGGCATACGTCGCCAGGAACCTGGTGACCAGCTGGGCCGGATGGAGATCCCAGCCCTGGTAGATACCGCGCTCGAGGTGACGGCGGACCAGACGTGAGTGCAACGCCCAGCCGGCCTCGACGGTCTCGCGGTCGCCGACCGGGAGGATGTTCGTCGATCCGTCCGACAGGCGCACACCGGTGCCGGCCGCGGCGAGCTGCATGACGGCCTTCGCGTGGTCGGCCGCCGGATGTTCCATCGACTGATAGGCGGCGGCGATACCGAGGGACGCCGAATAGTCGTAGGTCCCGTAGTGCAGCGAAGTCACCCGACCATTGCCGGCGTGGATCATCTTGGCGACGGCGGCCGTGCCGTCGACCCCCATGACCGCCTGCGGGGTCTCCACCTGGATCTCGAACCCGATGCGTCCGTGGGGGAGCCCGTGGACCCGTTCGAGCTCGTGGGCGACGGTCACCATCGCGGCCACCTGGTCGACCGAGGTGACTTTCGGCAGGGTCAGCGTCAACCCGGCGGGTAGGTCGCCCGTCTCTGCCAAGCCGGAGACGAACAGGTCGAGGGTGCGCAGTCCGCGGGCCCGGACGTCGGCCTCGAAGCACTTGAAACGGATGCCGATGAACGGCGGGGAGGTGGCGCCGGCGTCGCGGACTGCCGCGACGGCAGCCGCCACGGCCTCGTCCTCCTCGTCATCGGAGCGGACGCCGTAGCCGTCCTCGAAGTCGATGCGCAGATCCTCGATCGGCTCGGTACGCAGCTTGTTCTCCACGAGGTCCGCGAGTTCGGTTGCGGCCGAGTCGGTCCCGGCGTCGGTCGCGCGGGCGATCGCCGCGAGTCCGCCGTGATCTGCGGCGGTGTTCAGTGCCGCACGTCCCCACTCCTGCGAGAGGTCCGCTGAGAAGCGGTCGGCAGGGACGTAAACCGTGTGGACCGGCTGACGGCTTCCGTCCTCGCCCGGATACCGGTCGGACAGCAGAGTGTCCGCGGGGGCGAGGGCTGCCTCGACCTGGGCGAGAAAGGCCGCACCGAGGCGACCGGACTGCACGCTCATGAAGACCCTTCGTCGATTCGATGGAAAAGTAATTCCGCAGAGTGGAGTTTAGCTGAATATCTCCACGTCGGCAGCTTCATGTTCGCGTGGACTCTGATTGTGGTTTCACATGATGGAACGTAAAGTTGCGCCGGACTACGGAGGTGGCGATGGCGGGGAACTCGGGCGGTGTCCAGTCGGTCGAGCGCGCGTTCGAGCTGCTCGAACTCATCGGACGCGCCGGCGGCGAGTGTTCCCTGAGCCATCTGTCGGCAGAGTCGCCGCTGCCGCCGCCGACCATCCACCGGCTGCTGCGGACCCTCGTCGGCATCGGATACGTCCGGCAACTGCCCAATCGCTCGTATGCTCTGGGTCCCCGGCTCATCCGACTCGGTGAGGTGGCCAACCGCCAGCTCGGGGCAGTGGCCGCACCCGTGCTCACGTCCCTGGTCGCCGAGCTGAGCGAGACCGCGAGCCTCGCCGTACTCGACGGCGACATGGTCATCTACGTCGCCCAGGTCCCGTCACCGCACAGCATGCGCACCAACAACGAGGTCGGGCGTCGGGTGACGATGCACAACACCGCCGTCGGCAAGGCGGTCCTCGCCGAACTCGACGACGCACGAATCCTGAAACACGTCACCCAGGCCGGTCTCACCGCCGCCACCGAGCGGAGCATCACGTCGTTGTCCGGCGTGTTCGCCGCTGTCGAGCAGGTGCGGGCGGAGGGCGTCGCCACCGACGAACAGGAGTACGAGGTCGGGGTCTGCGGCATCGCCGTCGCGGTGCCCGGTGCCCCGACACCCATGGCGGTCGGCATCTCCGGGCCGGTCGCCCGATTCGACGAGGACCTGCGCGCCCGCGCGGTCGGGGCCCTTCGAGCGGCGGCCGGGATCATCTCCGAGGCGCTCATCGGCGCGCGGGAGTCGTAGACCAGGCGCTCCGCCTCAGATCGTCAGCTTCGTCGGCGTCGTGCGATTGGCCGATTCGCCGCTCGAGCCGTCACCGATCTGCCCGTCGTTGTTGAAGCCCCAGCACCAGACCGAACCGGAAGCCATCGCGCACGACGTACCGTTGCCGGTCGAGATCGAGGTGACATCCGTCAGACTGCTGACCTCGCGGGGGATCTTCACCGAGCCTCCGCCGGAGCCGAGCTGGCTGCGGTCGTCGTCGCCCCAGCAGTACGCCTTCTTGTCGGCGACCGCGCAGGTGGTTCCCCAGTCGGTGGAGATGGCCGACGCCTTGGAGATGCCGTTCACCTTGGTCGGTGTGTTCCGCGGTTCGGCGGTGCCGTTGCCGATCTGTCCGTAGGCGTTCGCGCCCCAGCAGTACGCATCTCCGCCGCCGGCGATCGCACACGCCGTCTGGTAGTAGGTGCTGGTGTTGGTGCTCGGGTCGTTGTCGTCGTCGGGATCGGACTCGTGGTAGCCGCCGAGGGTGATGTCGGCGACGTCGCTCAGGCCGCCGATCTTCACCGGCGCCGACCGCTCGGTGGTGCTGCCGTCGCCGATCTGCCCGTTGTCGTTGTTGCCCCAGCAGAACGCCGACCCGTCGGACACGGCACAGGTGGTGCCGTAGGCGGTGGTGATGTCGGTGACGACGCCGAGGCCGGGGACCTTGGTGGGGACCGAGACGGGGTCGGTGCCGCCGGTGCCCAGCTGGCCGTACTCGTTGTTGCCCCAGCAGTAGGCGTCGGTGCCCGCGACCGCGCAGCTGGTGCCCCAGCCGGTGCTGACCGCCTTGACGTCGGAGATCGTGCCGATCTTCGTCGCGGCGTCGACCGTGTTGCCGTCGGAGTCGTTGCCGACCTCGCCGTAGTGGTTGTTGCCCCAGCACCACGCCGCGCCGGCGGCGACCGCACAGGCCGTGCCCACGTACTTGTTGTCGCCGGTGAGGTAGCCGCCGACGGAGACCGACGTCGCGTCGGTGACCCCGCCGACCGTGGCCGGCCGACTGTGCGGAGTGGTCGTCCCGTCGCCGAGCTGTCCGGTGGTGTTGTCGCCCCAGCAGTTCACGGCGCCGTTGACGATCGCGCAGCTGGTGCCGAAGTTGGTGCTCACCAACGGTTGTGCCACGGTGGCCTTCTCCGGGTCGTCGACGGTGCTGCCGAGGAGGACCAGGCCGGCGATCGCACCGATGACAACCACCAGCACGGCGCCGAGGACGCCGGCGATGATCAAGCCGGTGCGCTTCTTCTTCGGCGGGGTGGCTGGTGCGCCCGGGTATCCCGCCTGCGCGGCGGCCGGCGGCTGCGTGCCGTAAAGCGGCTGCGGCCCAGACATGTTCGGCCCAGACATATTCGGCCCAGACATATTCGACCCGGAGATGTTCGGGCCGGCCATGCCGGGACCGGAGGGATGGTTCATCAACGGCTGTGGACCCGACGGTCCGGTCATCGTCGGCTGCGGCGGCGGGGTGTACTGGCCGTAGGTCTGGCCGTACGGTTGCTGCGGTGCCGACGGTGCGCCGGTGCTGCCGCCCACGAGGGTCGGCGGGGGAACCGCTGCGGCCGCGATCGTATTGCCCTGCGCCGCAGGTGCTTCGATCGCCGATGTCAGTGCGGCGGCGAAGCTGCGGCAGTCGGGATAGCGGGCCGCCGGGTCCTTGGCGAGTGCACGCTGGAAGACCGGGTCGAGCTGTGCGAGGTCGCCGCGTAGCTGGCCGATGTGGGGGACCGGGCGCTGGATGTGGCCGAGCATCACCGACGGCTCGGACTGGCCGACGAACGGCGGCTGCCCGGCGAGGAGGGCGTAGGCGGTGCAGGCCAGCGAGTACTGGTCGGAACGTGCTGTGGCGTCGGCACCTTCAAGGGTTTCCGGTGCCGAGAACGCGACGGTCCCGATGAACGAGTGGGTGCCGGTGAGGTTGGCCGAGCCGGCGAGCTTGGCGATACCGAAGTCGAGCACGAGTGCACGATCGATCTGGCCGGTCGCGGGGTCGCGGGTCACGAGGATGTTGGCGGGCTTGATGTCCCGGTGCACCACCTGGTGCCGGTGGGCGTAGTCGAGGGCGTCGGCGACCTGGGTGACGACCGTCGAGACCTCGGCCGGCTTCAACCGCTCCTCGGTGAGGTCCTTCCCCTCCACGTAGCTCATCGAGAACCACGGCGAACCGTCCTCGATGCCGTACTGGTGGATCGTGATGATGCTGCGGTGGTCGAGCTTCGCGGTGGTACGTGCCTCGTTGGTGAAGCGCTGGTTGAACCCGGGCTGCGCACTGACCGCCGTCGAGATGACCTTCAACGCCTCCCGCCGCTCGAGTTGCAGGTTCTCGACGAGATACACCTCGCCCATGCCACCGGCACCGAGCTGGGAGATCACGCGGTAGCCGGCGATGTGGGTGCCCGGACTCAACGGCACGGCGACACCTCTTTCTGACGATGAACTCGGACTCCTGGCGGACGTACGCTGGGACGATACCGAAGGCACCTCCGTCTGGGGCACCCTTCAACCGGATGACCCCCGGCTGTACGCGACCGTGCCTAGTACGCGACCTGAGTGGGTGTCAGGCGGTCGTCGGTGTTGCCGACGCCGAGCTGACCGGTCGCGTTGAAACCCCAGCAATAGACATACGACGACGCGAGGGCGCACGTCGTTCGTTCGCCCGCCGAGATCGCGGTGACATCGGACAATCCGTTGAGCCGGGTGGGATTCGGACGGTCGGTGAGGGTGCCGTAGCCGACCGATCCCCAGGCGTTGGCGCCCCAGCAGTAGCCGGCGGCGCCGGCGATCGCACAGGTCGTGTGCCCCGTTCCGGTGCTGATGCCGGTCACGCCGTCGACGCCGGACACCTGCGTCGCGGTGGTGCGCGACTCCTTCGTGCCGTCGCCCAGCTGCCCGAAAGCGTTGTTGCCCCAGCAATATGCGCTGCCGCCGGCGATGGCGCAGGCGGCCTGGGCGCCGGCCGACACCGACGTCGCGGCGTCGAGGTCGGCCACCCGGGTGGGCTTCGACTGGTTGTAGGTGGTGCCGTCGCCGACCTGACCGTTGTCGTTGAGGCCCCAGCAGTAGGCGTCGCCGCCCGCGACCGCGCACGTGAAGTTGACGCCGACACTGATCGAGGTCACGTCCTCGAGTCCGGCGACGCGCACCGGGCGGTACTGGTTGGCCGTCGAACCGTCACCCAATTGGTCGAAATCGTTGGTGCCCCAACAGTAGGCGAGTCCCGCGGAGATCGCGCAGGTCGCCCAGTTGGCGGTCGAGATCGCGGTGACGTCGGTGAGATCGGCCACCCGCGTGGGCTTCCACCGACTGGTCGTGGTGCCGTCACCGATCTGCCCGTAGTCGTTGTTGCCCCAGCAGTAGGCGACGCCGGCGGCGATCGCGCAGCTGTTGGGACCGCCGGTGGTGATGGAGGTGACGCCGGACAGGTCGGCGACGCGCGTGGGTTTCCAGCGGTTGGTCGTGGTGCCGTCGCCGAGCTGCCCGGCCTGGTTGTCGCCCCAGCAGTAGGCGGTGCCGTCGCGGATCGAACAGGTGGTGCCCAGGCCCGCGCTGAGCGGGACCTCGGACGCCTCGGCGGCCTGCGGGCCCGACGCAGCGCCGCCGTCGTCATCACCACCTTGGGTGACCAGTGCGACGGCCGCGACCGCCGCCAGCACCGCGACGATCGCAGCCGCACCGGCGATCCACGGCCATCGGCGTCGACGACCCGGCGGCGCGGCCTGCGTGGGGGCCGAGTGCGCGGGGAGCGGGGGAGTGAAGCCGGGCGACGACCGGTGCTGTGTCTCGGAAGGAGGCTGCCGCCCGGACGGGCTCTGCGCGTACAGCGGGGGACTCTGTTGGGGCGGACTCTGCTGGGACGGACCCGGATACCGCGGCTGCTGGGCGGGCGGCGGCAAGGTCTCCGGTGCCAGTGGCGGGACGAAGTGAGTCGCCGAGGTGCCGGATCGGGCGTCGGGTCCCGACCGGCCGAGCGCCGCACGCAGGTCCGCGGCGAAATCGCGGCACGTGGGGTAGCGGTCCAGCGGGCCGCGGGCCAGGGCACGGTCGAAGACCGGGTCGAGCGCGGCGAGGTCGGGGCGATACCGGCTGATCCGTTCCGGCGGCGACGTCAGCTTCGCGACGATGTGCCGGGTCTGGGTGTCGGCGTCGAACGGGGTGGTTCCGGAGAGCAGCTCGTAGGCGGTGCAGGCGAGCGCGTACTGATCCGACGCCGGGCCCGCGGGCTTGCCGTCGAGGATCTCCGGGGCCGCATAGACCAGCGTGCCGACGAACGACGACGGTGCGGTCAGCGTGGTGGCGGTGGCGAGTTTCGCGATCCCGAAGTCGAGGACGACTACCCGGTCGAGGGCGCCGTCCATCGCCCGCCTGGTGACGAGGATGTTGCCCGGCTTGATGTCGCGGTGCACGACACCGTGCGCGTGGGCGTAATCGAGGGCGTCGGCGACGCGGTCGACGACCGTGAGGATCTCGTCGGGCCGGAACGAACTACGACGCAGGTCCTGTCCGTCGAGGTAGGTCATCGTGAACCACGGGTCGTCGTCGGTGACGCCGTAGTGATAGATGGTGACGATGTTGGGGTGGTCGAGGGCAGCAGCGGTCTGGGCCTCCCGGCTGAACCGACGGACGAACTCCTCGTCGACGGTCTCGGCGATCGAGATGACCTTGAGCGCCTCACGCCGCCGCAGTTGGGGGTTCTCCACCAGGTAGACGGTCCCCATGCCGCCCGTGCCCAGGCGGCTGATCACCCGGTAGCCGGCGACCTGTTCAGGGTGGTGGGCCATCAGCGCCTCCTGGTGGCGTGACCGGTGATGCGACGACGATAGCCCCGCTCCGGCCGCCATGCCCCGGACACGGCACTTCTTCATTCGAATGGCGTGGCACAATGCTCCCGTGGCAAACAACAGTGGTGAGAAGGCCGGCAAGAAGCGCTACGTCGACAACGGCTGGCCCCAGGATGACAACGGTGACGCCGCCGACCATGCGGTCTCCGAACTCGCGACGCACATCTCGGGTGCACTGTCCCCGTTCGGTGAAGTCGAGTTCCCGCTCCCGGTCGACGATCTGCCCTTCGTGCAGTCGAAGACGGTCGTCAACCGCTGATACCGATGCCGACCACCGGAGATGACGGCGGCGGGTCGGTCTTTTCGGGTGAGGGTGCCGACGCCGGTCGCCTGACGCACATCGACGACGCCGGGACGGCGCGCATGGTCGACGTGGGACACAAGGCCCCGACGAAGCGTCGTGCGATCGCCGGCGGCACCTTTCACACCACGGCCGAGGTGATCGGTCTGCTCAGTGAGTCGAAGCTGCCCAAGGGCGATGTTCTCGCGACCGCGCGCATCGCCGGGATCATGGCGGCCAAACGCACCGACGAGCTGATCCCGCTCTGCCATCAGCTGGCGTTGTCGTCGGTGGAGGTCGACTTCACCATCGGCACCGACTCCATCGACGTGACCGCGACCGTCGCCACGTCCGGCCAGACGGGCGTCGAGATGGAGGCACTGACCGCGGTGGCCGTCACCGGGTTGACGCTGCACGACATGGTCAAGGCCGTGGACAAGCGGGCGCGCATGGACGGGATCCGCCTGCTCGAGAAGACCGGCGGCAAATCCGGCGACTGGTACCGGGACGACCCGGCCGATGGCTGAGAACACGCCGCCCGACCCCGCACGACGACGCGTCGCGCAGATCGTCGTCGCGTCGACGCGCGCGAGTACCGGGATCTACCCGGACCGCACCGGTCCGATCATCGAGGGCTGGCTCGTCGAGCAGGGTTTCCGCGTCGCCGAACGCGATGTGGTGGCCGACGGGCCGCCCGTGGGCGCCGCGATCCGTGCCGCCGTGTACGCCGGCGTCGACCTCGTGATCACCACCGGCGGAACAGGTCTCTCACCCACCGACCGCACCCCCGAGGAGACGCGACCGCTGCTCGACGTCGAGATCCCCGGCCTGGCCGACGCCATCCGTGCGGCCGGACTGCCCACGGTCCCGACCGCCGTGCTCTCACGCGGCCTCGCCGGCGTCGCCGGGACGACACTGGTGGTGAACCTGCCCGGCTCGACCGGGGGCGTACGGGACGGCCTGACCGTCCTCACGGACGTCGTGCACCACGCACTCGATCAGATCCGCGGCGGGGATCACTGATCGTCCCGCGACAGGACAGGATTCGCGAATGACCGTAGTCGTACACACCGCGGTGTCGGAGGAGCCGATCGGGCTCGCCGACCACGAGGCGATGGTCGCCGACGCCGCCGACGGGAAGGCCGGCGCGATCGTCGGCTTCGTGGGCGCGGTCCGCGACCACGACGGCGGCCGGAACGTCGCCGCTCTCGACTATTCCGCCCATCCGACGGCGTCCAGGGTGCTGACCGAGGTCGTCGAGGAGGTCTCGTCGGTCGACGGTGTGCGCGCGGTCGCGGTCTCGCACCGCGTCGGAGAACTCGAGATCGGGGATGTCGCCTTCGTGGTGACCGTGGCCGCCGACCATCGCCGCGCCGCATTCGAGACGTGCGCGCGGCTCGTCGACGAGGTGAAGGCGCGTCTGCCGGTCTGGAAGCACCAGTACTACGACGACGGCACCGAGGAGTGGATCAACTCGGCCTAGCCCTTCGAGGCTCGTCGCTATCGCTCCTCGCACCTCAGGGAGCAGGAGATGGCTCGTCGCTATCGCTCTTCGCACCTCAGGGAGCGTGAAGAATTGGAAAAGGGCCCCGCACGGATCGCTCATCGTGCGGGGCCCTTTGTCTGTGGCCCTCTGCGTTGCTCCGAATCGGTGTCCGGGCTACCTGCAGATCAGGGGTTGGGCAGCAGGTGCTTGTTGTCGTTGAAGAGCTTGATCTGTTCGGGACTCAGCGAGACACCGCTGCTCTTGGCGGCGTTCCAGAGGTTCTTGACCTCGGGGCTCACGCCGGAGTCGGTGAGGACCGAGGTGACCTGGTTGGCGACGTCGTCGGTGGTCTTGGCCTCAGGGGCCTTGACGAGGCTGAAGCTGCCGTTGCCGTCCTGGAGCTGCTTGACGATCGGGGCCGGGACATCGCTCGGCGCGGTGCGCGGGGTGTGACCCGAGAGGCCGACGCCGCAGGTGGGCCATGCGCCCTTGCCCTGCGAAGCGAGCACGCGCTCGGCGACGACGATCTGCTCCTCGCGGGTGGCCTGCTCGGCGGTCGGGGCGAACTCGCCGCCGCCGTGGCCGCTCCAGGTGCTCGGCGAGAACTGCAGGCCGCCGTGGTAGCCGTTGCCGGTGTTGATGGCCCAGTTACCGCCGGACTCACACTGGGCGACCTTGTTCCATTCGGCGTCGGTCGCGGCGTTCGCGGTACCGGTGCCCATGAGGGCGGCTCCGCCACCGAGGGCGGCGCCGGTGAGGGCGACCTTGGTGATGGTCTTGGTGGTCGAGCTGGTCGTCTGCTTGCGGTGACGTCCGGTCATAGATCGATTCCTCTCTCCACGCGCCTACGAAGTCAGCTGTCGGGTTCGAGCGAGAGGTTGCTCGGCCCCAGTGCGTCCCCGTGAATGTTAATCACGGTTCTGCGCCTGGGACTTAACCCCGAGGACACCTGGTGTGGTGCCCGGTCTCAGGGGATGAGGTTGGGTCCCCCGTCCTCGCTCCTAGATTCGTTCGGTCGTTCCCACCGGCGGAGCGAGGCTCGGCGCGGCCGGCAGGACGTATGTTCTGTTTCCTTACCGTGACCTTCGAGAAGGTCGCTTCGTACAGTACGTCGTTCGATGGAGTGATTCACCTGCTAGTTCGCAACTGATTTTCGCGCCAGATCCTGGTCTCCCGACCCACTTTCGGCGTCATCCCAGTTCATCGGGCCGGATGCGCTCCCGTGGCCTGCTCGTTACCACTCCGTTATGTGACAAAGGTCACATGCCCGAAGTGGTATCAACCACCGGCAAACGGCGGGAGGACGTCCAGTGTCGAGCAGATGCCGAGCGGCTGTGAACGGTCAGTGAGCGCGATCTCGTCGCGGAGGTAGGAGCAACGCTCGAGAACCGTCGCCAATCCGGGGTTGCCGGCGGACAGTGTCGACTCGAGGTCTCCGAGGGTGGTCGCCGGGTCGATGTCGACGACCCGCGACTCGGTGCCGGCGGCGGCGCGCGCGGCGGCGAAGAAGCGGACGGTGAGGTTCATCGGAACCCGAGCCTATCCACCGATGGCGGACATGGGCCGCGACGGCTGCTGGAAGCCGGCGGCGTTCACCTCGTGCCCGGGCGCCTTCTGCCACATGTCGGTGCGCCACAGCGCCGCCACGGCCGCGTCGACCTCGTCGTCGGGCAGGGTTCGCAGGGTGGTGCGCAGATCTGTTTCCGAGGACGCGAACAGGCAGTTGCGCAGCGAGCCGTCGGCGGTCAGCCGGGTGCGGTCGCAGTCGCCGCAGAACGGGCGGGTGACCGACGCGATCACCCCGACCTTTGCCGGGCCCCGGGACGTCCGATGGCCGTCGACGAGCCACGTGGCCGCCGGCGCGCTGCCGCGCGGTGCCGGATCGGGCAGCAGGGTGAACCGTGTGCGCAGGGTCGCCAGGATCTCGTCGGCGGTCACCATCCGGGATCGCTGCCAGGCGTGATCGGCGTCGAGTGGCATCTGTTCGATGATGCGCAGCTCGTAGCCGTGCTCCAGGCAGTAGGCGAGGAGATCCGGTACGGCGTCGAGGTCGGCGCGGTCGGGGATCACGGCGTTGACCTTGACGGGGTCGAGTCCCGCGCGTCTGGCGGCCGCCAGACCCGTCAGCACGTCGTCGAGCCGGTCGCGTCGGGTGATCTCGGCGAATCGTTCCCGGTCGACGGTGTCGAGGGAGATGTTGATGCGGTTGAGGCCGGCCGCCACGAGCCCGTCGATCCGCCGGGAGAGTCCGAGACCGTTGGTGGTCATCGCGATCTCCGGGCGTTGCGGCAGTGCGGAGACGGCACCGATGATCTGCTCGAGGTCGCCCCGCAGCAGCGGCTCGCCGCCGGTGAACCGGATGCGTTCGATCCCCAGGTCGCGGACCGCGACGGTCAGCACCCGGATCAGCTCGTCAGCGCTCAGCACCGCCTCGGTCGGCATCCAGTCGAGGCCCTCGGCGGGCATGCAATAGGTACAGCGCAGGTTGCACCGGTCGGTCACCGAGACGCGAAGGTCCTTCGCCACCCGCCCGAACGTGTCACGCAGGGGGCCCTGCGTGGGAGCGTCGGCGGATGCCCCGGCCGAGTGCGGCCGTGGCATCGGAATCCCGAGGCCGACCGTGCTCATGCTGACCTGCGGATCACGTGGCGTTCGGACCCTTGCGGGCTTCGAGAGCGCGGAAGGTGCTGGCGTGGAACACGAGTGGCTCGACACCGGGATCGGCACGCAGGGTGTTGATCTCCAGCAGCACCACGGTGTGGTCGCCCGCCTGGATCTCGTTGTGGATGCTGCACGACAGGTGGGCGGCCGCATCGGGGACGAACACCGCCCCGGCGTCGGTGCTCAGCGGCGTGATGCCGTCGAACCGGCGCTCCGCCGGACCGGCGAGCTGCTTGCAGACGTCGGTCTGGTCGCCGGCGAAGACACTGACCCCGATGGCCGGCGCGGTACGGATCTGCGGCCACGTCGTCGACGTGTTCTGGACGCACACCGACACCAGCGGCGGGTCGAGGGAGACGGTCGTGAAGGAACTCGCCGCCATTCCGATCAGCGTGGTCGAATCTCCCTCACCCCGTAGGCAACACACCGCCACGACGCCGCTCGGGAAGCAGCTGAACGCCTCCCGGAGGGCCTTGGCGTCGGAGACGGGGGCAAGGTCTGGAGTGGTGTCGATGGTCGCTGTCACGGTCCTCACCTGGCTCGGCGTCCGGCACGGAGTGCGTACACCAGGCCGAGGAGAAAACCCAGAGGTGCGCACATGGTCAGCAGGTAGACGAAGGTCGGGGCGGTGTCGCCGTCGGTGAGGAGCGGGGTCACGAACAGCGCCACGAGAGCGATGAGTCCGATCGCGAAGATCACCATGGCCACCTGCAGCAACCGTGGGGACGTCGTCTTCTGCATGCCATCCACGGTAGTGCACTCGTCGGCAGACGACGCCGAGTGATGGGTGGAACGGGGTGCGCGGAGGTAATGGTGTGACCGGCGGTGGGGTGTTGGCTACCATGGGGCAGCAGGCGCCTTGCATCCGTCTGGGCCCTTACGGACTTCCCGGGGGCTGTAGAGATGGGTCACGGCGTCTTTTGTTGTGACAGGCAGATCTTTGACGAGATCACGACGTACAGATGAGGGTGAGCACAGTGCCGACCGGCAAGGTGAAGTGGTACGACGCGGACAAGGGCTTCGGCTTCCTCGCGCAGGAGGACGGCGAGGACGTCTATGTCCGTGCGTCTGCCCTGCCCGACGGGGTGGAGGCCCTCAAACCCGGGCAGCGCGTGGAGTTCGGCATGGCCGCCGGTCGCCGCGGGCCGCAGGCGCTGAGCGTCAAGGTCCTCGAACCCGCGCCGAGCGTGTCCAAGAACGTGCGCGAGGCCGCTCGTAAGGACGTCAAGCGGCACACCCCCGACGAACTTCACGGCATGGTCGCAGATCTGATCACCCTGCTCGAGGGCAAGGTGCAGCCGGACCTGCGCAAGGGGCGCTACCCCGATCGCAAGACCGCGCAGCGGATCTCCGAGGTCGTGCGCGCGGTGGCCCGCGAACTCGAGCACTGAGTTCGACGAGCCGCCCGTTCCTCAGCCGAGGTACTTCTGGAACTCCTGCGGTGCGGTCTCTGCTGCCAGCACGCCGCGCGGGATGATCTCGTCGTTCCGCGTCAGCCTGGCCGACGCCGGGTAGACGGTGATCCCCAGCAGGACGTATTCCGGTGCTGTCTTCAACGTGACCGTGTAGGTCTCGCCCGACGCCTGGGGTTGCTCGTCCTCGACGAGTCCCCTCGGCGTCCAGTAGACGGCGGCCAGGTTCCACGGACCCTGCGAGATGTCACCGGAGACCGACAGCATCACCGTGTCGCCGACCGCCACCGGAACCCGGGGCGCCTCGCGCTGCGACGTGCCGAGCGGCGGGTCGCATTCGTCGAGCATCAGGTCGCACCAGCGCACCGGTTCGACGGTGTAGAGGTTCTTCCCGACGGCGATGTGCAGGTAGGGCTTGTCGTCGTGCGTGGAGTTGCGAGTCAACAGGAACACCGAGGTGCCGACCACCGCGACGAACGCGACCACCACGATCGCGATGATCGCGAGTGCCTTCTTCTCTCCACTGCTGATCACTGTCTGCGATGTCCTGTCTGGTCGGGGGCCTGGCGGTCACCGTGGGGCCGGTCACCGGAGTTCGGGAAGGGTGCCGTCGACGGCATCCGCGTGGTGGACGGCCGCTGGGTGTGCGGCCGGGTCGGCGCCGATCCCGGGCTGGTCCGGCGGGACTGCGCGGCGTCGTCCGCGCCGGCCGCCCGGAACGCGACGGTCGGTGCGGCATGGTCGGGGCGTCGACCACCCAGACCGGGCACCAGCGACGAACCGCGGGTCGTCAGCACCGTCTGGAGCAGCCCGAGGCCCAGTAGCACCGAGACGACGGTGAACCCGATCCACAGGGTCGGGGGCAGCAGCACACCCAGCGACGCGCCGAACACCCACGACAGCTGCAGAACCGTCTCCGAGCGGCCGAACGCCGATGCGCGCGACTCGTCGGGCAGGTCGTCCTGGATCGATGAGTCGAGGCACACCTTGCCGATTGCACTGGTGCCCGAGGCGACGAGCGCGGCGACAGCGGCCGCGGCGATGTTGCCGAAGACGGCCGCGAGGACCGCGACGACGAAGCAGGCGGCGGTCGACCACACGATGATGTTCGGCGGATTCTTCAGTTCCAGCCTGGTGCCGACGCCGTTGCCGATCATGTTGCCCACGCCCGCCGCGGCACCGACCGCGCCGAGCAGCAGCAACTGCGTCCAGTCCGACGCATCGCCCTGCTGGGACTTGGCGTAGAACGCCACGAACAGCGTCAGGAAGCCGGTGAGGATCCGGATGGTGCCGTTGCCCCAGAGGCCGGCCACGACGGTGCGGCCCAGCGGCTGACGCATCTTGGCGGCCAGCATCTTCGCACCCTCGCGAGCGCTGGTCGGCTCGTGTTCGGGGGTGCTCGAACGGGCCGGTTCACCGTGGTAGGTCAGGGTCGTGGGGATCTCGCCCTCGGTCGACTCGACCCACGACGGGATGCGCATGCACAGGTACGCCCCGGCCGCGGCGACGATCGCCAGCCACACCATGGCTCCCGGCAGATGCAGCGGCAGCAATTTGCCGAGCAGCATCTCGACGAGCGCGGCGAACGCACCGCCGACGATGGTGCCGCCGATCAGTCCGAACGTGGTCAGGCGGGAGTTGACGCGCGGCAGGTCGATGGTCGGTGGCACCACGCGCGGGGTGACCGCCGATTTGAGCACGCCGAAGGATTTCGACAGGACCAGCAACCCCAGAGCGCAGGGATAGAGCACCCACGGGTCGTATTCGAGTTGCTGGGTGGCGTCGTTCCACTGGACGTTGGTCATGATCAGCAGGGCCAGCACGACGCGCAGGCCGAAGGTCGTGGCCATCGCGATGCGACGTCCGCGCTGGAGCCGGTCGAGCAGCGGACCGATCAGGGGAGCGATGAGCGCGAACGGGGCGATCGTCAGCGCCAGATACAGCGCGACGTTGGTCTTGGATTCACCCGATGCGGCGGCGAAGAACAGGGTGTTGGCCAGCGCGACGGCCATCGCGGCGTCGGCGGCGAAGTTCGCGATCACCGGGAGGGTGAGCGCGGTGAGGCCGGACTGGTCGGCACCGTCGGCGGTCGCGGCCTGATGGATCTTGCCGATGCCCTTGCTCGTCAGCTCGCGGCTGCGCATCGCGGCGACGCGCATCACGGTGAGCTTCTCGGGCGTTCGGGGCCCGTGCTCGGTGGGCATCGCGCGGGTCGCCGTCTCGTCGTGGAACGGCTGACCTCGATCGTCGAGCGGCGGTAGATGCGGATTGTGTGTGGGCGGGGGCAGGTAAGCGTTGCGGCCGGGGCCCGGGCCGGGCGGCGGTCCCCAGCCGGGTGCCGGCCGGCCTGCCCTCATCTGGCGGGTCTCGTCGGCCGGGTAGTTCGCCGACCCGGGGTGCTGCGCGGCACGTCGGCCGCGATCATCGGTCGGCGGTTGAGGCTGGCTCGCCGGACCCCTGGGGGCCCCGCGCCCATCGTCGTGTCGGGAACTCCGTGGGATCACGCACACGATTGTTCCTCATATCGTGCCGGTGCCGCTTGAAGCGGGTCGTTGTGTGGCACACGTCGGCGATATTGCACACTGGAACCGTGACTGACGTAAGTGAGGGCGGACGACTGCTGGCTGCCGTCGACATCGCACGAGCCGCGCTGGTCGACGACGGACAGCAGCCCGGGGCACATCGGCGCAGCGTGGCCGAGGGCGAGTGGGCTGCCGCACACTATTTCGACGCCGAGCTCGCAGGCTATCGCGGGTGGCAGTGGTGTGTCGTGCTGGCCGGATCGCCGGGCAGCGACGAGATCACCCTCAGTGAGGTCGTGCTGCTGCCGGGCGACGGTTCGCTCCTTGCGCCCCCGTGGGTGCCGTGGGCCGAGCGCGTCTCGTCCGGCGATCTCGCGCCCGGCGATCTGCTGGCCGCCGAGCCCGACGACCCGCGTCTGGTGCCCAATCAGATCGACACCGGCGACGAGTTCCGCTTTGACTCCGAGTCCGAGGACCCTGACGACATCGGCCAGGTGGCCGGCGAGGTCGGCCTCGGCCGCCGCCGGCTGCTGAGCTACGACGGCCGCGCCGACGCCGCGCAGCGCTGGTACGACGGCGACTTCGGTCCGTCGTCGGAGATGGCGCAGGCGGCCCCGTTCTCGTGCTGCACCTGTGGTTTCTACGTGCCGCTCGCGGGCGCGTTGCGCGCCGGGTTCGGTGCCTGCACCAACGAGTACGCGGCCGATGGTCGGGTGGTCTCCGCCGAGTACGGCTGCGGCGCACACTCCGACGTCCAGGCTCCGAAGGGTGACGGTTCACCCGCGTACGACGCCTACGACGACGGTGCCCTCGAGATCATCTCGATCACCCGGGACGCCGAACCGGCGAACTCCTGAGCGACACGCCCTCACCCATGAGCGCCGATCCGTTCGGCACCGCCGCGCTGCGGTCGTCGACGCTCGACGGGTGGGTGGCCTCGCCGACACGCCTCGCCGAGGATGCCGCCGCCGAGGCTGATCTGGTGACGGTCGGATACCGCGACCGTCTGCTCACCGAACTGGCGGCCAACGCCGCCGACGCCGCGGCTGCGGCGGGGGTCGTCGGCGAGCTCTCGATCTGGGTGGATGGTGACGAGCTGCATGTCGCGAACACCGGTGAGCCGCTGACTGTCGAAGGCGTCCGGTCGCTCGCCGCGCTGCGGGTGTCGGCGAAGACACCCACCGGCGGTCAGATCGGACGGTTCGGCGTCGGATTCACCGCCACCGCAACGGTCGCGGACCGTGTCGAGGTCCGCTCGCGCACCGGATCGATCGTCTTCGACCGTGCCGAAACCGTGGAAGCCGTTCGGGAAGCCGGACTTTCGGTTGACACCGTTCCGGTCCTGCGGCTCGTGTGGCCGTCGAAGGTCGAACCCGCTGAGGGTTTCGACACCGAGGTGGTCCTGAGCCTGCGTGAGCCCTCCGGTCCGCTGATCGAGGCGATGCTGGCCCAGGCTCCCGATCTCGTGGTCGAACTTGCTGCACTGCAACGGATCACCGTCGGCGGTGTGGAGATCGAGGCCGAGCGGTCCGCCGGGCCAGGGGTCGCCGACGACGAGGCCTCGTCGGCGATCGTCACGGTGTCCGTAAGCGGCGCCGGGTCGTCGTCGACGCAGCGCTGGCTGGAGGTCACGCGTGGCGGTACACGCTGGCTCGTCGATGCCGACGGCGGTCGCACACCCGATCACGATGTCCTGCGCGCACCCACGCCCACCGACATCGAACTGAGCCTGCCGTGTCGGTGTATCACCGACCTCGCGCTCACCCCGGACCGTCGGCACCTGCACCCCCGGGCCGAGATCCGTTACGCCGCAGCCGGTTACGTCGACCTGCTGCTACTCCTCGACCCGGTGCGTCGACTGCAACTCGTCCCGGAACTGCACCTCGCCCGGAATCGCGACGACGTCAGGCTGATAGAGGCGGTGCGTGAGCAGCTCCGCGACACGGCGTGGTTGCCGGGTGCCGACGGCGAGGCGTTGTTGCCCTCGCGTTCCGTCGTCCTCATCGGGCTCACCGATCGCCTGGCCGAGATCCTCGCCGAACACTTCGCCGACCTCGTGCATCCCGACATCTCTCTCGCGCAACACCTTCCGACGATGGGTCGGCTGGGGGTCGAGGAGTTGGGGCTGGCGGCGCTGGCCGAGCGACTCGGCGGTCTGCAGCATGAACCGTCCTGGTGGCACGACCTGTACGAGGCGCTCGCGCCGCTCGTGTCCACGGGACGCGAGGTCGAGGAACTGGGTGCGCTGCCGCTTCCGCGGTCGGACGGCCGGATGTCGGTCGGGGTTCGCGGCCTTTTCGTCAGCGATCGCATCGCGACCCCGATGCGGTGGATTCCCACCGTCCACACCGACGCCCGCCACTCGCTGCTGGAACGTCTGGGCGTGCAGGAACTTTCCGTCACCGATGCGCTGGCCGACCCGGCGCTGCGGGTGCTGATCGAGGACATCGACCCCGAGGGCGCCGGTGACGACGGGTTGGCCGCCGAGATCTGTGCGGTACTGCGCGCCGACCCGGACGCGGCGGTACCGACGTGGCTGGCCACCCTGCCGCTGCTCGACACGGACGGCGAACTCCGTCCCGCCGATGAACTCCTGCTTCCCGACAGTCCGCTCCTCTCGGTCCTCGTCGACGATCATCCGTTCGGCGTCGTCGACGACGAGGTCGTCTCCGAGTGTGGCGCAGGCGAACTGCGACGGCTTGGCGTCGGGTGGGGTTTCCTCACCGTCGACGACGAGCTGCCGGTCGCTCCCGACCACGACCTCCCCGATGAGGAGGACTGGTGGGACACGCTGCCCGACGCGCCCGAAAGGCTCACCGCGGTACGCGATCTCGACCTGATCGACGACCGGTCCTGGTCCGAGGCGCTGACCATGATGGCGACAGACGAGGACATCGCGCCGCTGCTCGCCGACCGGGACGGGTACACCTCCTGGTGGTTGCGTCGGCACGCCGAGGTCGACGGGTTGCTGCTGGGGGAGTACCGCGCACCGTCGGACGAGATCCTCGCCGGGATCATCGACCCCCTCGACCATCCGCACGCCGACGCGCTGGTCGGTGCGCTCGCACGCCTGGAACCCGACACCGCCGTCGATGCCGACCTCCTGCTGACCCGCCTCGGCGATCCGGAGCGGGACATCTCCGCCGGTGCCGCGGTGATGGTGCACGCCGCCGTGGTCGCGGCGTGCCGTCGCGGCGTCATCGATCCCGCGGATGTCGAGGTGCCCGAACGGGTTCGGACGATCGCCGGCATCGTCACCGAACGCGCGGTCGTCGTCGACCAGCCGTGGTTCCTCCAGGCCGTGCCGGACCTGGAGGCGGTTCTCGCCGGACCGACGATCACTCCCGCCGACGCCGAGGTCCTGGCGACGCTGCTCGACCTGCCGCTCGGTTCCGAGGAGTACACCGCGACCGTCCGCGACCCCGGCGACACCGCGACCTGGGCCCACCCCGAGGCGGTGCGTTTCGGTGCCGAACGCGGGGTCGAGGTGCCGCGTGGCCAGGTGCGGTTGCATGACGAGTTGTGGATCTCGTTGCGCTCTGCGGATTCCCGGCGGGACATCCGCGTGCGATGGTGGGTCGAGGACGGGGTGACGCACCTCGAGCTCCGCGCCACCTCCACGTCCTGAAGGCGGACTGACTTCGATCAGGATTCAGTCTGCGAGCGGCGCAATCAAATTCGCTTCCTGATACGCAACCCGCCCAGCGGTGCGAGAAGCGACAGCGACGAGCCTCGAAGGGCTGTGACGCGGCCTCGCGACGCAATCTCTGGTGCAACGGCGCGCGAATGCGCGGCGGGCTGGGTTCTGGTGAATATCTCGTCCCCATGAGCACCGTCCGAGGGCAATCTGCCCTTGAGTACTCATGAGGTGGACGCGATCTTCTGCCGTGCAACGACATTGCCGGTTCGGCGGTCGCCGGCGGTCGACTGGGGAGGCAACGGACGCTCGGACCGGACGGTCGCTGTAGCTGTACCTACCCCGCGTCGATCCCGGTCGTGAGGATGCTCGCGAGCTGGCGGTATGCGGCGGCGTCGTCGAGGCCGGTGGCGGCCCAGACCTCGCGGCGCTGGATGCGACTCATCATCGAGGCGGCGAGGTCGGCGGCGAAGGCGGCGTCGATGTTGCGGAAGTCGCCCGCGGCGACACCGTCGGCGATCAGCTTCTGTACCCGGGTCGCGGCCGCGGCGGTGTTGAGTTCGTAGAGCGAGCGGGTCGGGGTGAAGGCGTCGAGGTCGCGCATGAACGCCTCCGACGCCGGTGACAGCGCCTCACCGACGGCGACCAGGTATGCGATGACCCGCTCGCGTGGGCTGTTCGACGCCGCGACCCTCGCCTCGACCTGCTCGGTCGCGGTACGGAAGAAGTGGGTGACGGTTGCCGTGACCAGCTGTTCCTTGCTCGCCGCGAGGGTGTAGAGCGTCGACTTGGAGCACCGGAGCTCGGCGGCGATGTCGGCGATGGACAGGTGGGCGAAACCGTCGCGCAGGATCAGCTCGAGCAGGGCGTCGAACAGGGCGGCACGACGCCGCGTCGCGAACCCCTCGCGTGGCATACGACTCCTCCTCCCGACTGCGTCTGCTGTACCTGCCGCTCCCGGAATAGTACTGTGCAAAGGACTGGAGTACTAGTTTGATTACCTGAGCTCTCTGACATGGAGGTACCGATGCCGGTCGACCGTCTGCTCCCCAACGACGAGGCTCGCGACCTGATCGCGCTGGTCCGCGACATCGCCGACAAGCGGATGAAGCCGATCGTCGACCAGCACGAGAAGGATCGGCAGTATCCGGAGGGGCTGTTCGCCGAACTGGGCGAGGCCGGCCTCCTCGGACTGCCGTACCCGACCGAGTGGGACGGCGGCGGTCAACCGTACGAGGTCTACCTGCAGGTGCTCGAAGAACTCGGCGCGCGCTGGGCGTCGGTCGCGGTGGCCGTCAGCGTCCACGGCCTCGCGTGCCATCCGCTGTTCAACTTCGGTACCGAGGATCAGAAGCAGCGCTGGCTCCCGGATCTGTTGAACGGCAAGCTGATCGGCGCCTACAGCCTGAGTGAGCCGCAGGCCGGGTCCGACGCCGCGGCGCTCGCGTGCCGCGCCACCCCCGCCGAGGGTGGTTACACGATGACCGGCTCCAAGGCATGGATCACCCACGGCGGTATCGCCGACGTCTACAACGTCTTCGCGCGGACCGGCGAAGGATCGAAGGGCATCTCCTGCCTCTTCGTCGCCCGCGACACCGAGGGTCTGACCTTCGGCAAGCCCGAGGACAAGATGGGTCTGCACGCGGTCCCGACCACCGGGGCGTCGTACGACAACGCGTTCATCGACGAGGATCGTCGTCTCGGTGCCGAGGGACAGGGTCTGCAGATCGCGTTCTCCGCGTTGGACTCCGGGCGGCTCGGCATCGCGGCGGTGGCGACCGGGCTGGCGCAGGCCGCTCTCGACGCGGCGGTCGACTACGCGCAGGAGCGAGCCGCGTTCGGCCGCAAGATCATCGACCATCAGGGTTTGTCGTTCGTGCTGGCCGACATGGCCGCCGCCGTCGATTCGGCGCGTGCCACCTACCTCGATGCGGCGCGTCGTCGTGATGCGGGAATGGAGTACTCGCGGGCGGCGGCCACCGCGAAGCTCGTCGCGACCGACGCCGCCATGAAGGTCACCACCGATGCGGTGCAGGTCTTCGGCGGCTACGGCTACACCCGCGACTTCCCGGTCGAGCGCTACATGCGCGAGGCGAAGATCACGCAGATCTTCGAGGGCACCAACCAGATCCAGCGTCTCGTGATCGGGCGTGCGCTCGCGAAGTGACGTCTCGGCGAACCCCGACGCCGGTTGAGCCGACACCGAGCGGACCCACCCCCGCCGGTTGAGCCGACACCGAGCGGACCCACCCCCGCCGGTTGAGCCGACACCGAGCGAAGCGAGGCGTCGCGTCCCCACGTCCGGTTGAGCCGACACCGAGCGAAGCGAGGCGTCGCGTCGAAACCCGGTTGCCACACCCCACCGACCGGCTTAACCAGCATGGCGCGAGGTTTCGACGCGGTGGCTCGCTCCGCTCGCTACCGGCTCAACCAGCAGTGCCCACGTCGGTTGAGCCGACACCGAGCGAAGCGAGGCGTCGTGTCGAAACCCGGCGCAACCAGCAGATGCGCGTGGGCCACGCCCGGCGAGCGCATGGGGGTCGGGCTCGCGCTCATGCGAGCGGCCGGGGCCGGCCGGCCGACATGCGCTCACCGGTTCAGGTAGTAGAAGGCGCGGCCGTCGAGCCGACGGAAACGCGGTCCACCGAGCTTGATGAGCAGCTTGAGGATGCCGGGGAGACGGGCGAACACCGCCTGGCGGTCGGCGTCGGACAGACCCTTGACCATCATCGGGCTCATCTTGAGCATCTCGCCCAGGCCCGACTGCTTGCCCATCTTGGCCTCGAACTCCTCCCAGTCGTGCATCGTCATCCGGCGCTGCACGATGGCGATCGCGTCCGTCTCCTCGTGGGCGAGGTGCTCGCCGAGGATCGGCTGGGCGCGGACGAGTGCGTCGACCAACTCGGAACGGGTCTGCTCGTCGGCGTGGGCGGCCATCGTCGTGAACCCGGCGTCGCACTCCTCGAGGATCGGGTCGATCTGGTCGTGTTCGGCATCCATCGCCTCGAGGACCCGCTTCTCGGCGTCGTCGCAGCGCTCCTCGAGTAGCGGCCACAGCTCGACGTCCTCGCCGTTGTGATGGTGATGAAGCGCCGTGGCGAACATCGTCCAGCGGTCGGCGAGAGCGCGCCAGGTACCGGCGTCGTCGAGCTTGGTGCGGGGTACGGCCGCGGCGAAGTCGGCGAGGTCGCGTCGGAACGCGTGGTGGAGGACGTACATCATGAACGGGTCGATCGGCCCGTTGGGCGCGGCGGCCTGGCCGGGGAGGCGGAGCTGGATCGGGAATGTGGTGGCGGGGTGGGTCGTCATCGGGTGGGTCCTCATCTGGTGTGTCGGGGTTCGGCTGACGGTGACCACTGTCGGTCTCGCCTCTTGTGGCGCACTTGAAGACGGCTTGAGCGTCGGGTTTCGCGAGGTCACGAGGTGCGCGGCGTCGGTCGGTCGAACGGTTGCGGTGTCGGGCTAGGGTCGGTGCAGTCAGGGTCGGTCGTGCTACCGGCACGCCGGAGGAGAGGAAGGTCGGACCGATGTTCCTGTCGCCGACGACGATCGACGAGAACGTATGGGACTGGGTCGTCTCGAATCGCTCCGAGCCGTGGAACACGATCGCCGAATTCGTCACGCTTCTCGGCAACACGTTGATCCTGACCACCCTCACCGTCCTGGCGGTGGTCTTTGCGGCGGCCGCCGGTCGGCGCGTCGACGCCGTGTACGTCGGCGTCGGAACCCTCCTCGGTTACGCGCTGATGCAGGGACTCAAATTCGGGTTCGCGCGCAACCGGCCGCCGATCGAGGACCGGTTGCTGAACATCGACTCGTTCTCCTATCCGTCGGGCCACGCGATGATGACGATGATCGTGTTCGGTCTCTGCGCGGTCGTCGCGTACCGCTGTTTCGCGTGGGTGCGCGGACATCGCTGGATTCTTCTGCTCGCACCGCTGCTGTCGATCCTGGTGGGACTCACCCGAATTGAGCTCGGCGTGCACTGGACGACAGATGTGGTGTCCGGCTGGATCTTCGGGGTGCTGTGGGTGGCGCTGTGCACCTGGGTGCTCGCACGGTACGAAACGCGGAGGCGTGCAGACGTTCCCACCGGCCGCGCGGGCTGACGCCGGGAAATCGTCCGGGCAGGGGATAGTTCGGGCGCGTGCGACTGGGATTGACTGTGAAGATGTCGCATCCGGGTCCGCCGTCCGATGGGGATGCCGACGCGCCCCGACCACCCGACGAGTCGCCGACGACCATCCAGCCGGCCCGTCCCACGGTTGTACCCGGGGTCTCGCTGAACAAGGACAGTCGCCCGGACCCGCACGCGACGACGCCCTCCGGCACCGGGCCGGCGCAACCCGACCCGTACGCGTCGACGCCCTCCGGCACCGGGCCGGCGCAACCCGACCCGTACGCGTCGACGCAGTTCGGCCAGAGTCCCCACCCGTCGATCGGCATGGCGCCCCCGATGGGCCCGCCCGGGTATCCACCGCCGGGCTATCCGCCGCCACCCGGCTGGCGGCCGCCGCCGGGGTATCCACCTCCCGGGTATCCACCGCCCGGTTGGCAGCCGCCGCCTCCGCGCCGGTCGAACACCAAGGCGTATGTCATCACCGGGATCGCATTGGCATGCGTGCTCGCCCTCGTCGTGGGTGGCGTCGTGTGGTGGAAGACGACGCAGTCCGCGGAGGAGCCCGACCTGCTCGCCGGACAGTTGACGGGGTCGTATCCCACGGCGCCGAGTGCGGCGTGGACCGTCGAGTCGGGATCGTTCGGGGCGGATTCGTATGTGTCACCGCTGACGATGGAATCGTCATACGAGACCCTGGGCGCGGTACACGACGACCAGACACTCGTGACCCTGCTCCGAGCGGACCGTGGGAGCTCGTCCTCCGGACACCGTGTGCTGGGGATCGATGTCGCATCGGGAAACCGGTGGATGTTCGACGAGCCGGTGTCGTCATGTTCCGACGCGATCGTCGATCACACCATTGCCTGTCTCGGCAACGGGAGCGCTCACTTCATCGACACGCGAACCGGACGCTCGGCCGGCAGTGTGCCGGTCCCGGGGTCGGCCTTCGGCATCGCGTTCAACGGCAGCGCGGCATTCGTGCGGCAGTTCGGTGGCGGGCAAGGCCAGATGACGCTGATCAAGCTGACGCCACGGGGCACCGAGTGGCAGAAGACGGTGACCCTTCCCGAGGCATTACCGAGCGGGGACTCGTCGCAGTTCACGGCGACGGACAAGTTCGTCGCAAGCGCTGACGGCGTCATCGGGGTGGTGTCCGCCGACGACGGACGTGTGGTCTATACGAGCCCCGGCCGGACCGGCATCGGACGCCTCGCGGACGGCTCGCTGATGTTGTTGAGCGGCAGCATGAACGACGAGCAGCCGCAGAACGGGCCCGTCGTGCACCTGCGCGCTGACGGCACCACCGCCCGGTACGCGGGTGTCGACGTCCAGGTCCCCGTGGTGGCGATGCCCGATCAGCGCGACCGGACGATGATCGGCGGCACCTACGTCGACCTCGGTGATGGGCGGTCACTGTGGTCGGTGCCGGGTACGGGAAACCTTGCGGTCGCCGCACTCGTCGCGGATGACCGCGAGTTCGTCTACGTGCGGAGTGGGGATGTGGTGGCAGCGGACGTCGCCACCGGGGAACAGCGGTGGACCGCCGAGGCAGCCGGGTACGCCGGGCGCACGGGCTACGGAGTCACCGACGGCGAACGCCTGATCTTCCCGTCGGCTGATGATGGCGTGGTCGCGATCGACCTGGCCGACGGTTCTTCGCAGTGGTCGTTGCCGGCAGCGTCGGTCGGCAACACCGGAACGAATGGTGGGGCGCCCGGGCCCGCACGCACCTTCGCCATCGGCGACCGTCTGGTCACGCTGACCTCGACCACGATCACCGGCTTCGCCCCGACGGGTCCGCGCGCGATCGTCCCGGGCACCACCCGGGCGAGCGACAGCGGCTCCGACGGTGGGGGAACGGAGTACGTGACACCGTGCGGGTCGCCGCCGGTCTTCACACCGCAGTCGTTCCGCACCGCAACCGGTGGCCTCGTCATCACGATGAGGGTCACCGCGGAGTGTCCCGGCGGGGACGTCCTGTTCGGTCCGCAGACCCGGATCACCATCTCCGACGCCGGAGGTCTGGTCGCGTCGGGCATCTTCGACTTCCAGCGATCCCCGGTCGCCGTCCCGGCGCCCGATGGTGGAGGCGCCCTCGATCTCGAGCTGACCTACCCGCCGGGCAGTTTCTTCCGGTTGCCCGACACTCTGAACGGGAGCGGACCGAGTTCGGGGTCTGCCGGTGGCTCCGGCTCGGGTTCGGCTGGGGGACAGTATCTCGTCGACTGTGACAAGGGCCCGACGCCGGGGCCGCCACCGTCGGTGACCACGCCGGACTCGGGCATGCCGGCGGCGTCGTCGGTCGCCACGGACGCCGCGTTCCCGGCCGGCACGGATGTGACCGCGACCAGCGTCGACGCCCTTCGCCTGCAAGCCGACGCCGACCGTGCGTTCATCCTCGCCAACCTGAACAACCGCTGGGTCGCCCAGCTCAGCTCGAAACGTCCGGGTCTCGTGGCCGACGGTCGTACCTGGGACGATCAGGCCATCCTCGACGAGTTCCTCGCACTTCGCCTGCGGTTCAACGATGTTCGGTTGCTGTGGAGTGATGAGTGGCCGGTGTTCTCGTACCAGGGCTGGTGGGTGACGGTCGCGGCGGCGACGTTCCCCGGCCCGGTGGAGGCGAACAGCTGGTGCCGAACCCAGGGCTTCGACCCCGACCACTGCTTCGCCAAACTCGTGAGCACCACGGCCGGACCGGACGGCTCGACGCTGTACTGGAAGTAGCCACCGGGAAGGGGCCTCCGCGATACGGTCGGGGAATGGATTTCTCTCCGTCACCACGGTCCGCCGACCTCACCGAGCGAGTGCGGGCGTTCGTCACCAACGAGATCGAACCCGTCGAATCCCGGATCCACCAGGACATCAAGGAACGTCGCGAGGGGGACGGCAATCCTTGGACGCCGTCGCCGATCATCGCCGAACTGCAGGCGAAAGCACGTTCCGAGGGTCTGTGGAATCTCTTCCTCCCGGCTGCCCACGCCGGCCGCTACGCCGCCGACTTCGGGACCGACGGGGGAGCGGGCCTGTCCAACGTCGACTACGCCCCGATCGCCGAGGCGACGGGATCGTCGGCGCTGTCGCCGGTTATCTTCAACTGCAACGCCCCCGACACCGGGAACATGGAAGTCCTGCTCCGTTACGGCTCTGAGGAGCAGCGCGAGCGCTGGCTGGAGCCGCTGCTGCGGGCCGACATCCGCAGCGCCTTCTGCATGACCGAACCCGCCGTCGCCTCCTCGGATGCCACCAACATGGCTGCGTCGGCTGTTCTCGACGGTGACGATGTGGTCATCAACGGCACCAAGTGGTTCTCCACCGGTGTCGGGCACCCCGACTGCAAGGTCCTGATCTTCATGGGCGTCACCGACGCCGAGGCCGACCGCAAGTCGCGCCACACCATGGTCCTCATCCCGATCGACACGCCCGGCGTCAAGATCGACCGGATGCTCACCACCATGGGATATTTCGACGAGCCGTTCGGCCACGGCGAGGTGTCCTTCACCGACGTCCGGGTCCCGGCGTCGAACATCCTCCTGGGACCGGGCCGCGCCTTCGAGATCGCCCAGGGTCGTCTCGGTCCGGGACGCGTCCATCACTGCATGCGTGCCATCGGCCTGGCCGAACGCGCGCTGGAACTCGGTGTCCGCCGCGCACTCTCGCGTGAGGCATTCGGCAAGCAACTGGCCCGGCTCGGTGGTAACAGCGAACGGATCGCCGACGCCCGCATCGCGATCAACAGGTCGCGACTCCTGGTCCACCATGCGGCGTGGCTGCTCGATCAGGGCATGTCGCGGGAGGCGTTGTCCGCGGTCAGCGAGATCAAGGTCGAGGTGCCGAACATGGCCTTGTCCGTCGTCGACATGGCCATCCAGCTCCACGGCGGCGCCGGCCTCACCGACGACTTCCCGCTCGCACAGGCCTGGGTCGGTGCACGTTCGCTCCGTCTGGCCGACGGCCCGGATGAGGTGCACCGCAACGTCGTTGCCCGCCTGGAACTCGGTAAGTACCGCTGACCGCGCCCGTCCACACACATCCACGAACGAGAAGGGTGAACTCCCACAATGGCTGACCAGGTGACCGAGGCGCGCGAGGTGCGGGACGAGGACGCGTTCGACGTCGAGGCGGTGGCAACGTGGCTGCGGACCGCGGCGCCGGACGTCGAGGGCCTCGACGCGGTGCCCGAGGTGCGGCAATTCGCCGGTGGCGCTTCCAATCTCACCTACCTGCTGCGGTACCCGACGCGGGACCTGATCCTGCGCCGGGCCCCGCGCGGTACCAAGGCGCGCGGCGCGCATGACATGCGCCGCGAGTACCGCATCCAGTCCGAACTCTCGGGGGTGATCCGGTACATCGCACCGATGATCGCCTTCTGCGACGACGATTCGGTCCTCGGCGCCGACTTCTACGTCATGGGTCGCATCGACGGCGTCATCCCGCGCAAGGAGTGGCCCGCCGACGTCCCGCTCGACGCCGATCAGGCACGGCAACTCTGCTTCAACTTCATCGACACGCTCGTCGAGGTGCATTCGGTCGACCCGGCGAAGACCGGTCTCGGCGACCTCGGGAAGGGACTCGGCTACGTCCGGCGCCAGGTCGACGGCTGGACCGCCCGGTTCCGCAACGCGCACACCGACGACGTGCCCGATTTCGAGACGGCGATGGCGTGGCTGGCCGACAACCAGCCCGAGGACGTGGCGAACTGCATCATCCACAACGACTTCAAGCTCGACAACGTGGTGCTCGACAAGGACGACCCGACCAAGGTGATCGGCATCCTGGACTGGGAGATGGCCACGCTCGGTGACCCGCTGATGGATCTCGCAGGATCGATGGCCTATTGGATCCAAGCCGACGACTCCGACGAGCTGCAGCTCATGCGCCGCGTCCCGACGAACCTGCCGGGGATGATCACGCGGGCGGAGTTCGTCGAACGATACTGCGAGCGTATGGGTTTCGAGATGTCGCCGGAGCGGTGGCGGTGGTACGAGGCGTTCGGACTCTTCCGGGCCGTGGTCATCGCCCAGCAGATCTACTACCGCTACTACCACGGGCAGACCACCAACAAGGAGTTCGAACGGCTGGGTTTCGCGGTGGGGATCATCGGCAACCGGCTGAATGAGATCGTCGCCGTCTGACCGGCCGGGACGACCCGCCGTCGCGGGCTTCTACAGTGATGACGTGACGGCCTCGCCGCGTTCGATCGCGCCCCTGTATCTCGCCGGTTTCACCACGGCGTTCGGCGCGCACGGCGTCGCGACGGTTCTCGGTTCCGAGAGCGACGACATCGGACTGTCGCTGCTGGGCCTGGGCCTCGTGCTCGCGTTGTACGACCTCGCCGAGGTGGTTCTCAAACCGCTGTTCGGGGCGTTGAGTGATCGCATCGGGGCCAAACCGGTGATCCTCGGCGGGCTGGTCGCCTTCGCGGTGGCGTCGTTGATCGGCGTGGCGACCGCGACGCCGCTGGCTCTCGCGCTCGCCCGGTTCGGTCAGGGCGCCGCAGCGTCCGCGTTCTCGCCCGCTTCGTCGGCGGCGGTGGCCCGCCTGGCGGGACGAGAACGGTTGGGGCACTACTTCGGTCGCTACGGCGCTTGGAAGAGCCTGGGCTATGTGTTCGGACCCCTGCTCGGCGTCGGACTCGTGTACCTGGGTGGGATTCGGTCGCTGTACGCGGCACTCGCGGTCCTCGGCCTTGCCGCCGCCATCTGGGTGGCGGTCGCACTGCCCGCACCGCCCGTGCTGCCCCGGCAGCGATACACCCTCGCCGACCTGGCCCGTCAGACGACCGAACGCGGCTTCCTCGTCCCCACGATGCTGCTCGCGACCACGACCGCGATTCTCGGTGTCGCCGTGGGCTTCCTGCCGCTACTGGCCTCGCGCGAGGGTCTGCCGTCGTTCGTCGGCGCGGCGTCGGTAGCGGTTCTCGCCCTGGTGTCCGCCGTCGTCCAGCCGTTGGTCGGCCGGTACCGGGACGAAGGTCGGTTGACCATCCGAACCGGAGCCCTGGCGGGGATGACCGTCGGCGCGGCCGCACTGATACTCGTTGCGTTCGTGCCGCACGCCGTGACGCTGCTGATCGCGTCCGCGGCGATCGGGGTGATGGTCGGGAGCGTCACGCCGTTGGCCTTCGCCCATCTGGCCGACTCGACGCCCGACGAACGGATGGGTCGCACGATGGGCAACGCCGAACTCGGACGCGAGGTGGGTGACGCGGGCGGGCCGCTGATGGTCGGGGCCATCGCCACCTTCGCGACCCTGCCCATCGCGCTGCTCGCCCTCGCGGTGGTGGCCCTCGGCGTCGGGGCGACCGGGCGACAAGCCCTGCGCCCGGTCGGCGAGGCCACGTAGGTTTCACTCGTCCCCGGATTCGCTCGTGTCGACACCGTGCGCTCTGATACTCATATATGAAACCTGATTGGGGGCCTGGGTGAGTGCAACGACGATCCTGCTGATCGTTCTCGGGGTGTTGGTGGTGCTCGGCGTGCTCGGGATCATCGCGCTGTTCGTGCTCCACGGGCTCGCGGGCAACCCCAGCCGATTCGCGGTGCGGGACATGTCGCTCGACGAGGTCGATGACTACATCGACCGTCGGGCGTCGTTCGCGATCACCCTGCAGGAGACGACGCCGCTGTCACGCCGTGAGGTGTGGGAGCGGCTCACCGAGGCCGAGTACCTCTCGAGCTTGCCGTTCCTCACCGGGCCGCAGTGGACGACGCGCGGGTCCGGTGTCGTCGGCGTCGGATCGCGGCGGACGATGTCGGGCACCATCCTGTCGGTCGAGCAGCGGGTCGCCGCGGTCACCGAGCGCGAGCAACTCGTCCTGGTCGGCACCGGCATCTCGCTGCCGTTCGCCATCAAGAACTTCGCCGAGCGATTCACCATCACCGACGGCGCTCGGCTCGACACCGTCACGGTGACGTGGGAGATCGCCGGATCGCCGCGGTGGGTCGGTTGGCTGCCCTGGCGATGGGGTGTGCCGTTCATCCGGCCGGTGCTCGGATTTGTCCTGCGTCACGTCCTCCGGCTCAAGCCGTTCCGGCGTCCGAGCGCAGGGGAGAACCGCGGCCGCGCGTCGGGAATCGAGGACCCGATCTAGTCCAGACCCTCCTGCGCGCCGCGGGCGCCTCGGCGGACGCCGGCCCGCTGGACCAGCACGATCGTGGTGCCGAGAAGGCCGACGCCGAGCCCGACCAGACAGATCCGGAGTGCATTGCCGCCGCCCACATCGTTGACCGCGACGACCACCGTCGCCACCAGCCAGGCCACCATCCCGACCACGATCACCGGCTCGGGAGCACGCAGCACGCGCGGTATTTCGGGGACGTCGACTGTATCGGCCATGAGACAAAGGGTAGCTTTCCACAGGTGCCCAAAGATGTCCCGAGTGAGGCCCGCGACCTGACACCCGCCGACACCTCGACCGCGGAGGCGACCGAAGCGGCCGACGCAGGTGTTGCCGACCCGGCAACGGTCGACATCGGCCCCGCGACCACCGCAGGCCCTGCGTCCACGACGCCCAACGGTCGACTCGACCGCTTCTTCAAGATCTCCGAGCGCGGATCGACGATCAACCGCGAGTTCCGCGGCGGCCTGGTCACGTTCTTCACGATGGCCTACATCGTGGTGCTCAACCCGATCATCATCGGCGGCATCCCCGGCGGCGACAAGAACGCCGACGTGCTCGGCAACGTGCTGCCGCTGGCGCAGGTCGCCGCGGTCACCGCACTGGTAGCGGGCGTGATGTCGATCATCTTCGGTCTCATCGCCAACTATCCGTTCGCGATCGCCGCCGGTCTCGGGATCAACAGTCTTCTCGCGGTCTCGATCGCGCCCGAGGTGACCTGGCCGGAGGCGATGGGTCTCGTCGTGGTCGACGGCATCATCATCGTGCTGCTGGCGGTGACGGGATTCCGCACGGCGGTGTTCAACGCGGTGCCGGCCGAACTCAAGGCGGCCATCGCCGCCGGCATCGGCGCGTTCATCGCGTTCATCGGCTTCGTCGACGCCGGCTTCGTCAAACGCATCCCGGACGCCGCCGGAACCACCGTTCCGGTCCAGCTGGGCAGCGACAACTCGATCGCCACCATCCCGACGCTGATCTTCGCCCTCGGTGTCCTGATCATGGGTGTCCTGGTGGTACGGAAGGTCCCGGGCGGTCTGCTGATCGGCATCGCGATCACCACCGTCCTGTCGGTCGTGCTCGAGCGCATCTTCGACTACGGCTCCAGCGTCGACGACCCGTCCGGTTGGGGACTGACCGTGCCCGACATCCCTACCGCGCTGGGCGGGTTGCCCGACCTGAGCCTCGTCGGAGATGTCGACCTGTTCGGCGCGTTCACCCGGATCGGTGTGCTGGCGGCGTCGGTGCTGGTGTTCGCGCTCGTGCTCTCCAACTTCTTCGACGCCATGGGAACGATGACCGGCCTCGGCAAGGAGGCCGGCCTGGCCGACGAGAAGGGCAACCTGCCCGGTATCGGCCGCGCGCTGGTGGTCGAGGGGACGGGCGCCATCGCCGGCGGCGTCGGCTCGGCATCGTCGAACACGGTCTTCGTCGAGTCGGCGTCGGGCATCGCCGAAGGTGCCCGCACCGGCCTGGCCAATGTGGTCACCGGCGTGCTGTTCCTGGTCGCGATGTTCCTGACGCCGATCTACGAGGTGATCCCGCTCGAGGCGGTGGCGCCGGCCCTCGTGGTGGTCGGTGCGATGATGATCGGCCAGCTGACGGCCGTCGACTTCCGTCGCTTCGACTTCGCGTTGCCGGCCTTCCTGACCGTCGTGTCGATGCCGTTCACGTACTCGATCGCCAACGGCATCGGGATCGGCTTCATCAGCTGGGTGGTCATGGCCACCGCGGCCGGCAAGGCCCGCACGGTTCATCCGCTGCTGTGGCTGGTGGCCGCGGTCTTCGTCGCCTACTTCGCGCGTGGACCGATCTCCGACCTCATCAGCTAACGCCTGTAGTCAAATTTTGCGACCGGTTTGTCATCCACCCGGGTCAATTTGCTTTGCTTAGAGATCTGGAGGTCGTTAGCTGTCCTACTCTGGGGTAATGCATTCACCGTATGGTTACGGAAGTCTATCCGGCGACCTGTCCCTCGCCGTCGTACGTCTCGCGCGACGCCTGAGGGGGCGGCGCGAGAACAAGCTGGTCTCGCTGACGCAGCTCTCCGCCCTCTACACGCTCCATCACGAAGGTCCGATGACCCCTGGTGCCCTCGCCGCGGCTGAGCGGGTGCGCCCGCCGTCGATGACGAGGGTGATCGCGTCGCTGTCGGATCTGGGCATGATCAAGCGCGAACCTCATCCGACTGACGGGCGTCAGGCCATCGTGACGCTCTCGCAGGACGGGGTGGAGGTCATCAAGGAAGAGCTGGCGGCCCGCGAGGCCTGGCTGAGCGACCGGCTGCGCGAACTGTCGCCGGACGAACGGGACGCCCTGCGCGAGGGTGTGATCATCTTCAACAAGATCCTCGGTAAGCCGGACACCGACGTGCCGCACACCCGGGCGGTCTGACGCGGTCATTGCCCGCTCCAGAATGAGTCCCGGAGCTTGCGGGGTCAGAAGAACGTGCCGGAGAACGGTGCCCGATCGGTGGTGAAGGCCTGGTCCAGAGCTCGAAGCGTTGTCGGGGAGTCGACGCTGAGCCGGCCGGCCGCCGCGAAGGCCGACGGTCGTATGCCGCCGAGGTAGATGCTCGACAGCACCGAGGTGTCCATTTTCACTGTGGGCGTTGCGGTTTCGGCCGCCGGTGCGACGATCGCGTCGCCGCCGCGCGCGGACACCGTGAAAACCCCTCCGTGACCACGGAACTCGTCGGTGACCTCGATGACGGCATCGAGGTCGGCGGCGTACTTCCGCGATCCCAACGCGGCCGGGATGTCGAGGATGCGTAGCCACATCTCGTCGCGCAGGCCGGTGATCGACACATCTCGCGCGTTGATCAGCTTGTGCCGCAACGGGTCGTCGACCGGGATGGTGGCGGTCAGTGACGGGATCAGGTCGAGGTTGGTCAGTACCCGCCACAGGTCGGAGTGGGCGTCGTCGGTGACCGCGAAGACCTCGTTCACCTCGCCCCGCACGCCACCGTTCTCGTTCTTGTAGATGCGGTAACTGGCGTAGCCGTCGTCGTGCAGCAGGTAATGCAGTCCGCTCGCGGGCAGCGGACGCTCCGACGGCCGGTCGGCGAGGATCGGTGCCCACCAGGCGGGGGTCCGGGTGAGCGCGCCGGGGGTGGTGAGCGTCCAGCGTGCATGGAGATCGGGTACGGCAGCGGCGATCTCGTCGACGTCGGCGAAGCGCACGGTCGCGTCCTTCGGCTGATCGCCGCGCATCGGTGCATGCCCGGGCGTGATGGACACGGTGTTGGAGAAGCACGCCGGACCGAACCCGAAGCGTTCGTAGATGGTGCCCTCACTCGCGGTCAGGATCGCGAACGTGTAGTTCTCGGCCTCCCACTGCCCGAACATCTCGGTCAGCATCGTGCGCAGGATTCCACGACGACGATGCGTCGACGCCACGGACACCCACGACAGTCCGGCGGCGTCGGCCACACCGGCGCCGGGTAACGACATCGACATCCGGTAGAACATCGACACCCCGACGAGCGGCTTCGACGGGAGGCCGGTGTCGCGCACCAGGACGATGTCGTCGTCGGCGACCTTGCCGCGAAGGTCGGCGCGCTCGTCGTCGGGCAGTGGATTGCGCATGGCGAACGCACGGGCATCGGTGGTGATGATGTCGTCCCAGTCGGCGTCGGTGGCGCGCTGGAGGGACAGACGTGACGTCGGGGTCGAGACGCTGTTGGTCACGGGCTCAACATTTCCACATCGGCGAGGCCGGGGTACTCATCGGGTGTTCGAACGGGTGTCGCAGGTCACGTACGGCCCGGGTGGCACACTGTTCCGGTGCCCGGGCTCGCAGTGGAAGTGATCGACATCGACGACCCGCAGGATCCCCGGGTCGAGGACTTCCGTGACCTCAACTCGGTGGACCGCCGACCCGACCTCCCGGTTCTGCCCGGCGGACGCCCCGGACGCGGTCTGGTCATCGCCGAAGGCGTGCTCGTCGCGCAGCGCATGATCGCCTCGAGGTTCTCCGCCCACGCCTTTCTCGGCGTCGACAAGCGTCTGAAGGAACTCGACGACGATCTGCGCGACCCGTCGCTGTCGGGTGTCCCGTTCTTCCGGGCCTCGGCCGAGGTGATGGCGGAGATCGTCGGCTTCCACCTCAACCGCGGCGTCCTCGCCGTCTCGCGACGCCCCGAGGTGCTCTCGGTGCCGGACATCGTCGAGACCGCGCGCACCGTGGCGATCCTCGAAGGCGTCAACGATCACGAGAACATCGGCTCGATCTTCCGCAACGCCGCCGGCCTCGGCGTCGACGCCGTCCTGTTCGGTCAGGGCTGCGCCGACCCGTTGTACCGGCGTTGCGTTCGCGTCTCGATGGGTCATGCCCTGCTGGTGCCGTTCGCCAAGTTCGACGAGTGGCCCCGTGGTCTCGACGAACTGCGTTCCCGCGACTTCCGTCTCGTCTCGATGACCCCGGACCCCGACGCGGTGACGCTCGCCGAGGCGGTCGACGCCGAGAAGATCGGATTCCTGGTGGGCGCCGAAGGGCCCGGCCTCACCGCGTCGGCGATGGCGTCGACGGATGTGAAGGCCCGCATCCCGATGAGTCGCGGAACCGACTCGCTCAACGTTGCGACAGCCGCGGCCGTCGCGTTCTACGAGCGTGTCCGGTCGGGCACGATGGGGGAGTGAACACTCCCGAACCGTTCGATCGGAATGGCGAGCCCACTCCGTGGGTGGGGCACACCGAGCCCACGCCCTGGGCGCTCGGCATCGGCGTATCCGCCGTCTGCGCACTCTTCGGGGCGTTCGTGCTCGTCGGGATCTACGAACTGATCGGCGGCATCCTGAAGTTCCTCGGCATCGCCGCGGTGCTCGTCGTCGCCGGTGGCCTCGGCTGGACCCTCTGGGAGTTCCGCTACCGCCTCGTATGGCGCTGGATCGTCTGGGGCCTGCTCATCGGCTTCCTGGCCGGGGTGACGTCGTCGATCGCGTTGCTGATCATGGGTCGTTAGCTCTGCCACCGCGCGGACAACATCTGGCCCAAGCCTCACCTACCAGACACCACCGACAGGGCCGAGCCGATGAGTGGACGTCAAGATTCGGTGCGGACCAGCGCATTCCCGTGTACAGTCGAACATGTATTCGATCAGTGTTCTCCGGGGGTGACCGTCTTGGCAGACAGCGCACGGCCCGCCGCCGCGGTCCCGCCTTCCGGAGCTGCCGCGCTCGTCGATCAAATCCATTCGCTCATCGACCAGTTGCAGACGGTGAACCTGACGCAGTGTTCGGATGCCGAACTCGTCGATCTCGCCGCCGAGACCGAAAGGGCCATGGCGCGACTGAGTTTTGCCGGGGACCGTCAGGTCGTCGAAGCCACCGAACGTGACCTACCGCGTAAGACCGGTCATCGCAGTGTCATCCAGTTCATGACCCATCGCCTCCGGATCGCCGAACCCATGCGTCGCCGCGACCAGATGTCGGCCACCGCAACCTTTTCCAGCCCGACCGGTGAACCGCTCCCACCCCAGCACCCCACCCTGGCCGAGGCCTTTGCCGACGGGCATGTCGGCCCCGCCCATGTTCGTGCGGTCATCGATGTCCTCGACCAGATTCCGCACGCCGTCGACCACGACGTGAAGATCGCCGCCGAAGTTCAGATGACCGAGATCGCCGTCGACCACACGCCGGCCGACATCACCGCCCTGGGATCCCGACTGCTGGCCCACCTCGACCCCGACGGCACCCTCACCGACGATTCGGATCGCCAGCGCCGCCGGAATCTGTGGGTCGACCGGCAGCGTGCCGACGGCACGGCCAAACTCACCGGCACCCTGACACCCGAACTGCTTGCCCGGGTCACCATGCTGCTCGCCGTCTGGGCCAAACCCGGCATGAACAACCCCGACGACCCTGAATCACCCCATGGCTCGATCGACGACGCCGACCCCGACGTGGTCGCCGCAGCCGCCGAGCGGGATGACCGCACCCCGGCCCAGCTCAACCACGACGCCTTCAACGCACTGCTGAAAGCTGTGTTCGAGGACGGTCTACTGGGTAAGAGCCACCGCGGACTACCCGTGCAGATGATCTTCAAGGCCGATCTGAACGATCTGATCCGTGAAGCCGGCTTCGCCACCACCGCGACCGGCACCCTGATCCCGATCAAAGATCTCGTCAACCTGGCCGCCGACGCCCAACCATGGCTGGCGGTGTTCAAGGACGCCACCGCCGTCCCGCTCTACTTCGGACGCGGCAAGCGCCTGGCCACCCGCGAACAGCGCCTGGTGTCCTTCGCCCGCCCCGACGGCGAAAACTGCTCCACACCCGACTGCGACCTCTCCGCCGCACACGTGGAAATGCATCACGCCCAACTCGATTGGGGCCTCGGCGGACTCACCGACATCACCGACCTCGCACCCGCATGTCCGAAACACAACCGCATGGTCGGAGAGCAACCCGGCCAGTACACCACCCGGATGGTCCGTGAAGGATCCGATGAAGGCCGCTGCGTCTGGCGGCTCAACGCCGAGCCCGGGGCACCACCCAACCCCGAACGCATCAACCGGCGACCCGACATACCCCGCCGGTTCATCGAACACCTCCAACAGGTACGTAACGAGATCCACGGACCCGCAACGGCGTCCGGCGATGAAGCACGCCTTGTGGTGCGCAGAGTCATCGACCACCGGCCACGGGTCGTCCCGCCGAGCCGCGAACTGCGCGCGGATCCCCGGTCGCTCATCGAAACACACCTCGCCGAACTACTCAGCCGCCTCTGACCTGAGCCCAGATCCCCGAAGTCGAGACACTCGAAGTCATCCACGGGCTCGGGCACGAGGAGCGGTCAGAAGCCGAAATACTCCCGGATGCTTCCGCGCTTGCGCGGACGGCCCTCTGGCGGTGCGACGCGTTCCCCGGCGTGGGCGGCGGTGGCTCGGCGATAGTTCTCGAAATCGGCGGCGGTCGGCTCGTACTCCGCCGGGTGGAGCGCGAAGCCGGTGACGGTGATGTCGGCCGGGTCGAGGTCGGTCGGGGCGAGCGGATGGGTGTAGCGGAATCCGAGCCAGGACCGGTTGGCCTCCTCGGCGAGCTGGGCCGGATGGAATGGCAGCGCCATCCCCTGGTTGGGGACACCTTCGGCGTAGGAGAGCGGGTATTCGCCTCCCCAGAACGGCTTCTCGAAGGTGAACGGGAGTCCGTGGTCCTCATGGATCGTCACCGGGTCGGCGGAGAACGAGCGTCGGAGTGACCCCGATTCCCAGCGCGCGAACGCCCCGAACGACGTGTCGGGTTCGGTGTAGAGCAGCGTCGTCACCGCGCTCGGGCGGATCGCGGCCAGCGTCCGGGTCAGCGTCGAGGGGACGGCCGTCTCGAACAGCGAGCATGAGATGACCGCGAGCGAACCGTAGAACCCCGCGTAGACGTGGTGATCCTTCGCGGCGGCTGCGGTCGCCAGGTCGGTGTCGACGAGCGGGACGAGAACGCTGTCGCCGTAGATCTTCGACGCGAGTTGCTGGGCGTGCTGATGATCGTGCCGCGGTGCGCGCACGACGCTGCGTAGGTCGTCGGCCGGGTCGGAAGAGTCGATGAACCAGACGGTGGCCGCGCGTGCCGACATATGTCAGCTGTTCCCGTTGCTGCGTACGCCGAGCAGGACGTCCTCCCACGCGGGCACGGCGGGCTTGCGTGGCTTCTTCTTGCGCGGACGTTCGGCGTGAGCGGGTCCGGGCTCGCGTGTCGCAGGGCCCTCCGGCGAGTCGGTGTCGTGGTCGGTCGCCGACGCGGTGTCCGCTTCGGCATCGGTGCTGTCGCGCCCGGGTGTGTCCGCCGGGGATGACGCCGAAGCGGCGTCCGGTTCCATGGTTGTGGTCTTGACAGGCGCCTGCGCAACGGGGGCGGCGATCGGGGTGACCGGTGCCGGGGGCGCGTGGGCGGTGGTCTCCTCGTCGAACCCGAAATCGAGAGGAACGGTGCCGTTGTCCTCCCGCACCGCACGACGTTCCTGGCGCGCGCGCTGGGCACCGATCAGCGAGTTGGCGTCGAGCGTGACTTCTTCACGCCCGTCCGATGTGGTCTCGACGGCGATCTCCGGAGTGGCGACCGGCATGAGTCGACGCCGCGGTGCGATGGTCTCGGGGTGTGTCAGCTCGTCGGCGAGATCGTCGAGCGGATCGACGGTGCCGCCGTGCGTGCCGGGCTGATAACGCCAGTGCGCGAGGTTGTCGGTGCGTCCGACGCTCCACGCGACCTGCACGACCCAGTAGCCGCTGTCGTCCTTCCAGGCGTCCCAGTCGGCGTCGGCCGGGTTGTGGCCGTATGCGACGAGCCCCTCCGCCACGGATTCGGCAAGGGTCGCAACCGCCGGCCCGTCGTGCCGGATCGGGTGAGCTGCTCCGGCCAGCTCGGTGGCGCGGGAGCGTTCGAGCAATACCGGGTGGGCGAAACGTTCGATCTTGTCGACACCCACCCCCGCCGCGGCGGCGACCTCGGCGACGGACGCACCCGCGCGGATTCGTGCCTGGATCTCTCGTGGCCTCAATGCACTTTCCATCTCGATCTCGATCTGTCCCAGCCTGGTGATGTCGCCGCGGGCCGCGGCGCGAAGGCGTTCATCGGAGGCGATCCGGAATTTCTCACCCGATTGAGGGTCTTGGCAGATGACGTGGGAACCGTCGGTTTCCACTCCGACGACGCGGAGCTCACGCATCTGCTCCTCCTCCGGTGGGTTCACGCATTGGGGCCACATTAACTCACCGATCTGCCGATTCACTGTGGGACACGCGGTAAAACCGCAGTTCAGAACGCGTGGGGTCCGTGCGACACCAGCGATGGGTGCGTCGTATGTGGTCTGTGTTGTCCAGGCTACCCGCTGGCCTGAACGCCACCGGCGCGTCGACCCGAAGGTACGGACGCGCCGGTGACGGTGTAGGTCTTCGCCGTGCTCAGAGACGCTCGACGATGTAATCGATGCACTTGGTGAGCTTGGTGACGTCCTCGGGCTCGATGGCCGGGAACATACCGATACGCAGCTGGTTGCGTCCCAGCTTGCGGTAGGGCTCGGTGTCGACGACACCGTTGGCGCGCAGGGTCTTGGCGATCGCGGCGGCGTCGACGTCATCGTTGAAGTCGATGGTGCCGACGACCTGGCTGCGGTTGGCGGGCTCGGCGACGAACGGCGTCGCGAACTCACTGGCCTCGGCCCACTGGTAGAGACGCGAGCTGGAGTCGGCGGTGCGCGAGACACACCAGTCGAGGCCGCCGTTGTTGTTCATCCACTCGATCTGGTTGGCGAACAGGAGCAGCGAGCCGACGGCCGGGGTGTTGTAGGTCTGATTCTTGCTGCTGTTGTCGACGGCGGTCGGCAGCGACAGGAACTCCGGGCACCAGCGATCGGTCTCGGCGATCTTCGCGATGCGGGCGAGTGCACGCGGGCTCATCAGTGCCACCCACAGGCCGCCGTCGGAGGCGAAGCACTTCTGCGGTGCGAAGTAGTAGACGTCCGCGTCGGCGATGTTCACGGGGAGACCGCCGGCGCCGGAGGTGGCGTCGATGGCGATGAGCGCGTCGTCGGACTCTGCAGGTCGCAGGACCGGCACGGCGACACCGGTCGAGGTCTCGTTGTGGGCCCAGCCGATGAGGTCGACGCCGCCGAAGTCGTCGGCGGTCAGTGCGGCCGGGTCGGGGGCGGTGCCGGGGTCGGTGGAGATGACCGCGGGCGAGTCCAGGAACGGCGCCTTCTTGGCGACGGTCGCGAACTTCGACGAGAATTCGCCGTAGGTGAGATGCAGCGAGCGCTGCTTGATCAGACCGAAGGCGGCGGCGTCCCAGAAGGCGGTGGTGCCACCGTTGGAGATGACGACCTCGTAGCCCTCCGGCAGCGAGAACAGATCGGCCAGACCCTCACGGATCGAGCCGACCACGTTCTTGACCGGTGCCTGGCGGTGACTGGTGCCGAACACCGAAGCGCCGGTGTCGACGAGGGACTGCAACTGCTCGGGGCGTACCTTCGACGGTCCGCAACCGAAGCGGCCGTCCGACGGCAGCAGGTCGGCGGGCAGGGTGATGGGTGCGGTTGCGGTATCGCTCATGGGCTCGATTCTAGGGTTGTGGCGGACACCACCTTCTTGGCGCCTCGGCTTTTTCCGTTCCGACCGCGCGCAGAATCGCCATTTTCGGGCAGAAGCGCTATGCACACGCTCGAGTCGACCGTGGACCGTCGCCAGCTCGGGGTGCCGGTCACGTTCAAGTACCGCAACGGCGGACACAACTGGTACGCCTGGTGCCGAGACGGATGCGAATGCGCGCGAGGTCGAGCGGGCGCTCGAATCGAGTCAGCCGGTCGCCGGTCACCAGCCATCGACCTGGCGTCTGCCGTGGGGCCCGCGCTGACCGTCTGAGCTTTCCGCATAATCCCACCTCTGGCCAGAGTCGTCGGCTCTGGCGAGGTCTGAGGAAGGCTTGGAAATCCCTGCTCGCCGAACAGCTTCGGTGTCAGGGTTGCGATCCGATTGACCCGTCGGGCAGCGTTGCAGTGAAACTGAACTCTCTGTGGCCGGCGATTCTGCGGCCAGGTGAAGATCTCGCGGTGGTGTGGTCTACAGCCCGGGCTTGACCACGTCGCCCCACCCCTCGACGTCTTCGGGGCGTCGCGGGGCGGGACCGGTGTAGATGGCGGCGGGACGGACCAGCTTGCCCAGACGCTTCTGCTCCAGGATGTGGGCGCACCAGCCGGCGGTGCGGCCGCAGGTGAACATCGCGGGCATCATGTGCGTCGGAACCTCGGCGAAGTCGAGGATGACCGCGGCCCAGAACTCGACATTCGTCTCGATCGCCCGGTCGGGGCGTCGTTCGCGAAGCTCGGTGAGAGCAGCCTGCTCGAGCGCGGCGGCGACCTCGAAACGCGGGACCCCGAGTTCTTGGGCGGTGCGTCGGAGCACGCGGGCGCGCGGATCCTCGGCGCGGTACACGCGGTGCCCGAAGCCCATCAGCTTCTCCTTGCGGTCGAGGATGCCCTTCACCAATCCTCGTGCGTCACCGGTCTTCTCGACCTCTTCGATCATCGGCAGCACGCGGGCCGGCGCGCCGCCGTGCAGGGGTCCGGACATGGCACCGATGGCACCCGACAGCGACGCCGCGACGTCGGCGCCGGTGGAGGCGATCACGCGTGCGGTGAACGTCGACGCATTCATGCCGTGCTCGGCCGCGCTCACCCAGTAGGCGTCGATGGCGGCCACGTGCTTGGGGTCGGGATCGCCCTTCCAACGGGTCATGAACCGTTCGGTCACGGTCGAGCATTCGTCGATGACGTGCTGCGGGACGGCGGGCTGATGGATGCCGCGGGCCGACTGCGCGACATACGACAACGCCATCACCGAGGCGCGTGCGAGATTTTCCCGCGCGGTGGCGTCGTCGATGTCGAGGAGCGGTTCGTAACCCCAGATCGGGGCCAGCATGGCGAGCGCCGCCTGGACGTCGACGCGCACGTCGCCGGTGTGGATGGGTAGCGGAAACGGCTCGGCCGGCGGCAGTCCGTCGCCGAACTTTCCGTCGACGAGAAGGGCCCAGACGTCGGCGAAGGTCACCTTGTTCTCGACGAGATCCTCGATGTCGACGCCGCGATAGCGCAGGTTGCCGCCGTTCTTGTCGGGCTCCGCGATATCGGTGGTGAACGCCACCACGCCTTCGAGACCTGGAACGAAATCGTCGGGAACCGCGTTGGCCATGACAACCACCTCACTGAGACAACTGTGTCCTGAAATCGCATGCGTCGATCAGATCGAACTGTAGATCAGCACCACCCTCCGCGTGTACCAGGGAGTAACTGAGTTGTCGGAGTAAATTCAGCCGAGTGTTGGAGAAACCGCTCGAATCGATCGATCTGCCGAACATGCGCGTCGGCTACGGCGGGGGTATTCCGCCCAACATCGGCGAGGGCGATCGTGCGGCCGGCGCCGACGGCATCCGTGAGAACCTCGACCCGAGCTGGCTCCGCGGCGACCCGCCGTGGCTCGACCTGTTCAGTGTCTGGCTGAAAGAAGCGCTCGACGCCCGGATCGCGGAACCGAATGCGATGGTCCTCGGCACCGTCGACGCCGACGGCCGGCCGTCGACCCGGACCGTGCTGTGCAAGGGCGTCGACGCCAACGGCGTAGTGTTCTTCTCCGGCTACGAGTCGGACAAGGGCCAGCACATGGCCGCGAATCCCCATGCATCGGTGACCTTCCCGTGGATCGCCCTGGAGCGCCAGGTCCATTTCCGCGGGCCGGTCGAACACCTCAGTACCGAAGAGACGCAGGCCTATTGGGAGATCCGACCGCGGGGATCACAGTTGTCGGCCGCCGCGTCGGAACAGTCCCGGCCGATCGGCAGCCGCCTCGAACTCGAGCAGAAGGCCGCCGAGTTGGCCGAGCAGTACGGCGGGTTCGACGCCGGCGACGAGATCCCCGTCCCGTCGAACTGGGGCGGCTACCGCATCGTTCCGGTGGAGGTCGAGTTCTGGCAGGGGCGGGCGAACCGCCTGCACAACCGGGTGCGCCTCACCCACGTCGACCACGAATGGCGCGTCGAGCGGCTGCAGCCCTGAACCTGCGACCCGGCGGATCCGCCGGGTCCGACACCGGCGCAACCTCCCGATCGTGCGTCCACCGCAGGGCGTCCGGTGTCTCGGCGGTCCGTATCAGAAGCGCCACACTGCGCGGACCACTGCCTTGCGGATCTCCTCGACCACCAGAACCGACGACGCGACGACAACGGCGTAGAGCCACTCGGTGGCGGTGAGGGAGGTGGTGTCGAACAGGTCCTGGAGGAAGCCCACGTTGACGACCGCCACGTGCAGCACGATCACCGCCACCAGGGAGATCCAGATCGCTTGATTGGTCAGGGTCTGCAGGGAGAACACCGACCCACGATCCGAACGCACGTTGAGCAGGTTGAACACCTGGTAGAAGACGAAGGTCGTGAAACCCAGCGTGCCCGCGAAGAGCGGGTCGCGGGCGCTGCCGGGGAAGATGTCGTCGGCGAACACCAGGGTCAGGATGGTGCCGACGGTCATGACGATGGCGAGTGTGAGGATGCGGAGCACGCGATTACGGCTGAGCAGTCGTTCGCCGGGCGATCTCGGCTTCTGCTTCATCGTGCCGGGCTCGGTGGCGTCGACACCGAGTGCGAGCGCCGGAGGGCCGTCCATGATGATGTTGACCCACAGGATCTGCAGCGCGGTGAACGGTGCGCCCCCGGCGATTCCCGTGATACCCGCGGTGAGGAAGATGAGGACGAAGCCCCACGCCGTGGTGAGCTGGAACTTCACGAACTTGACGATGTTGGCGTAGATTCCGCGACCGTCGCGCACCGCGGAGACGATGGTCGCGAAGTTGTCGTCGGTGAGGATCATCTTCGCTGCACCCTTGGAGACGTCGGTGCCGGTGATACCCATGGCGATGCCGATGTCGGCCTGCTTGAGGGCGGGTGCGTCGTTGACGCCGTCGCCGGTCATCGCGACCACCTCGCCATTCGCCTGCAAAGCCTCGACATAACGGATCTTGTGTTCCGGTGCCACCCGGGCGAGAACCCCGAAATGGGCTGCGCGTGCTCGCAACTCGTCGTCGCTGATGTCGTCGATGGTGCCGCCGGAGAGCGGTTCGCCCTCGATGCCGAGGTCGGTGGCGATCGCCGACGCGGTGGTGAGGTGATCGCCGGTGATCATGTGAACGCCGATCCCGGCCTCGTGGGCGGTCGCGATGGCTTCGCGTGCTTCCGGTCGAGGAGGGTCGAGGATGCCGACCACCGCGTATATCGCGAGGTTGTCGACGGCGTCGAAAAGCGAGGACTCGTCGGGTAGTTCGGCCAACGTGGTCCCGGCGATCATGAGGGTGCGCAGCCCTTCGTGGGCGAGCTCGTCGACAGCCGTCGCGATCAGGTCGCGATCTTCGTCGGTGATCGCGCGGTCGCCCTCGGAGGTACGCACCATCGTCGCCCGACTCATCAACACACCCGAGGCGCCCTTGGCATAGCACCGGTACGGGCCGGTGCCCGGCAGGCTGCTCTCGTGGTAGGTCGCCATGAACTTGTAGTCGGAGTCGAACGGCACCTCGGCGAGACGCGGATGATTCGCCCGGGCGCCGACCACATCTATGCCGCCCTTCTCGGCGAGCACGACCAGCGCACCCTCGGTCGGGTCACCCACCAGCACACCGTCGTCGACCGACGCATCGTTGCACAGCGACATCGCCAGGAGGGCCCGGCGGAAATCGGGAAGTGCATCCTCGCTGTCGGAGAGGATCTTGCCGTCGGGCGAGTAGCCGCCGCCGGTCACCCGGTAGATGTGACCGGCCACGACCAGCTTTCGGACGGTCATCTCGTTGAGGGTCAGCGTTCCTGTCTTGTCGGTTGCGATATGGGTTGTACTGCCCAGGGTCTCGACGGCCGCCAGTTGTTTGATGATCGCTCCGCGCTTGGCCAGCCGCGACGCGCCGAGGGCGAGCGTGAATGCGACGACTGCGGTCAATCCCTCCGGGATGGTCGCCACCGCCAGCGATACGGCGGTCAACAGCAGGTCCGACCACGACTCCCCGCGAAGCAGACCGAGGAGGAAGACAATGCTCACCACGACGATCGCGATGACGGTCAGCAGCGTCGCAAGCTGGTCGATTCGTCGCTGCAAGGGAGTCTTGTCGACGCCGGCCGTGCCCAGAAGCGAAGCAATGGTGCCGATCTCGGTCGACATGCCGGTTCCGGTCACCACCATCGTCGCCCGGCCGCGGGTGACCTCGGTGTTCATGAATGCCATGTTGGTTCGGTCGCCGATCGGAAGGTTCGGATCGGCGAGGGGATCGGCGGTCTTGGTGACCGGCTGCGATTCCCCGGTCAGAGCCGACTCCGCGATCTGCAGCCGGGCCGCCTGCACGATCCGGCCATCGGCCGGGACGGCGTCGCCGGCCTCGAGCAGGACGATGTCGCCGGGCACGAGCTCGGTGCGTTCGACGTACCGCTCCTGACCGTCTCGTCGAACCCGTGACGAGTCCACCGACATGCTCCGCAGCGCGCGCAGACTCTCTTCGGCTCGCGACTCCTGAACGTAATTGATCACGGTGTTGAACGTGATCACCGCGAGGATCACCACCGGCGTCTCCCACTCGCGCGACACCCCGGCGCTGACGGCTGCCGCCGCCACGAGCACCAACGTCATCTTGTCCGCGAGCAGACGCAGCACCTTGCGCCAGGCCGGTTCGCGGGCTTCCTTGCGCAAGCGGTTCTCGCCGTATTCGGAGCGACGTTCGGCGACCTCGGCGTCGGTGAGCCCGACCGTGATGTCGGTTGCCAATCCGTCGGCGAGAGCCTCCGCCGTCCACGTGTGGGGGTGTTCGGTGGTCGTCGTCATGCGGACTTTCCCGGGTCACTCGGCCCCGTGAGCGGGGGCGCGGTCATGGACAGGTGCTGACACCTCGACAGTAATGGGCGTCCGGGCCGGCGTCGGTCTACTCGTGTGCGGGCGGTCCTAGGATGGCGAGAATGCGCCGCCACCTCGCCGATACGACGCCGCTGCGCACTCTCGCTTTCCGGCGCCTGTGGCTCGCGAACATCGTCACCGTCGTCGGAGCCCAGCTCACGATCGTCGCGGTGCCCGCACAGATCTACGAGGTCACCGGCAGCTCCGCCTACGTCGGCCTGACCGGCGTGTTCGGATTGGTCCCGCTGGTGGTGTTCGGGCTGTGGGGCGGTGCACTCGCCGACGTCGTCGACCGTCGAACACTGCTGATCACCACCACCGTCGGTCTCATCGTGTGCAGTGCGCTGTTCTGGGTGCAGGCTGCAGCCGGCGGCGGCAACGTGTGGATCCTGTTGGTGCTGTTCGCCGTTCAACAGGCGTTCCTCGCGGTCAACCAGCCGACGCGGACGGCGGTGCTGCCACGACTGCTCGACGCCAAGGATCTCCCGGCGGCGTTGTCGCTGAACATGACGGTCATGCAGGCGGGTGCCATCGCCGGCCCGCTCGTCGGTGGAGCGCTGATCCCGATCCTGGGCTACTCGTGGCTCTACTTCGTCGACACCCTGTTCCTGTTGCCGACGCTGATCGCGGTCGTCATGTTGCCGTCGCTGCGTCCGGAGAGCGACGCGGCGCCCAAGGTCGCCGGGCTGCGCTCGGTGATCGAAGGGCTCCGGTACCTGACCGGCCACAAGATCCTGATGGCGTCGTTTCTCGTCGACCTCATCGCCATGATCTTCGGCATGCCCAGGGCGCTGTTCCCGCAGATGGCACACGAGAACTTCGGCGGACCGGAGGGCGGCGGCATGGCGTTCGCCCTGTTGTTCACGGCGATCTCCGCGGGGGCAGTGGTCGGCGGTATCTTCTCGGGCTGGGTCGCGCGCGTCGAACGGCAGGGCCTGGCCGTGATCGTCTGCATCATCATCTGGGGTCTGGCGATCACCGGAACCGGCATCGCGGTGTCCTTCGCCGACGGCACGGCGATGCCGATGCTCGTCGTCGCGGTGGTGCTGCTGATGATCGGCGGTGCCGCCGACATGGCGTCGGCCGCCTTCCGTCAGACGATCCTGCTGGCGGCGGCCAACGACGAGGTCCGCGGGCGCCTGCAGGGCGTGTTCATCGTGGTGGTCGCGGGTGGCCCCCGGATCGGCGACGTGGCGCACGGCACCGCGGCCGCATCGATCGGGGTCGCGGCTGCCACGGCCTTCGGCGGTGTCGCCGTGGTGATCGCGACAATCATTGCGGCCCTCTTGATCCCGGCTTTCGTGCAGTACCGGGCCGGTCAGCGGACCTGAGCCGTTCGACGCCTGGCCAGCGGTTACGGTGATTCGGTGTCACCATGGACGCCATGACCGCCGCCTCCACCGGCTTCCAGGTGCCGATCATCGACATCTCGCCCTACATCCGCAACGGTGATGCCGCCGATCGGGCCGTGGTCGCGGCGAAGGTCGACGACGCCGCCGGTTCGGTCGGGTTCATGCAGATCGTCGGGCATGGGATCCCGCCGGCGGTCATCGACGAGTTCACCGCGGTCATGGACGACTTCTTCGCCCTTCCGCTCGAGGAGAAGAAGGCGTACCGAACGCCGCCGGAGATCAATCGCGGCTACGCGCCACCGAAGTCGGAGTCGTTGTCCCTGTCGCTGGGCGTCGAGTCCGCGGACCGCATGAACGACTTCTTCGAGGCGTTCAACGTCGGGGTCGAAGCACGCGAGTACCCCGAACTCGCTCTTCCCGGCGACCACTACGCCGACAACACGTGGCCGGCCGTCGACCACTTCGAGGCGGCCGTCTCGACCTTTTTCGTCGAGGCACGACGGGTCGCACACACCCTGACCCGCATCTTCGCCGATGCCCTCGACCTTCCCGCCGACTTCTTCGAAGGATTCACCGATCACTCGCTCGACGTCCTGCGGATGAACAACTACGCGCTCCCGCCCGGAGAGATCGAACTCGAGGGAGAACTGACCGGGATGGGGGAGCACACCGACTACGGCATCGTCACCGTCCTGTGGGCGGACCAGGTGAAGGGCCTGCAGGTCCTCGACCACCACGGCCGATGGCACGACGTGAGTCCCGTCGACGGTGCACTGCTGGTCAACATCGGCGACCTCATGGCCCGCTGGACCAACGAACGTTGGATGTCGACGCTACACCGGGTCAAGGCGCCGATCGTCGACGGCGCGATCGAGCGTCGACGCTCCGCCGCGTACTTCCACGACGGCAACATCGACGCGATGATCGCGACCCTGCCGTCGTGCGTCGGGGCGGGAAGCCGATACTCGCCGATCACCGTCGGGGAGCACATCGGCGCCAAACTCGCCGGATCACGCGCCGGCCGGCCGAACCCGTATGCCCAGCGGGAGGCGGAGCGGGTGCGTCATGCGATGCGACGGGGACAGGGACGGCAGTAGTCGGGCCGGGCAGAGACCAGACGACGGTTCCCGCTCACCCGGACAGGTGAGCGGGAACCGCCCCCGACGTCGTCGTGAAGTCTCAGTCCGAGGTCAGCACTGTCGGATACGTCGCGCGCCGAGCGGCGGTGACGGGGCAGTAGTGCATCGGGTTGTCGCGCTGGTCCAGCGGTGGCAGGTTGCGCCTGGGTGTGTGCGCGATCGGCGCGTCCTTCGCGACCCTGCCGTTCACGCGGTCCCACGCGTCGCGCGGACGCGGGTGGCGCAGAAAGCGTTTCGGCAGCAGCCTGTGCATGACGAGGTTGATTCCCTTGCCCAGGAGGCGGAATCGACGCTCGTCGTCGTCGGTCCACTCGAGGCCGAGGATCTCGCGGATCGGCTCGTCGTAGAAGCCGGTCGTCAGCCACATGAACATCTTCTGGTTCTGCGGGACGAGGTAGCGGTCCCAGACCGACTTGGGGATGAAGCTCAGGAACGGGGGCGGCGGCAGCTGGGTGATGTCGAGGACCGTGCGTACCGACACGTGGTCGCGTAGGACGTTGCGGCACATGTAGTCCCAGTACTCGAGAAAGTCCTCGTAGGTCTCCGGGACGGGGCGCATCGAGACGCCGTACTGGGCGTACCAGGCCTTGGACTCCTCGAACAGCTGGCGCTTCTGGTCCTCGGTGAGGAACGGGCCGAACCGCTCGCACAGGCGGACGTTGCCGTACCAGAACGTCGCGTGCGCCCAGTAGAAGACGTCGGGGTCGAGCGCGTGATAGCGCGACCCGTCCTCCATCGTCCCCTTGACGGTGCGGTGATAGTCCCGGACCTCGAGGCCGGTCTTCGTGCCGGGGATCACGGAGTCGAAGACGACGCCGCTGATCGGGTAGAGCGACCGCATCAGGCGCTGCCAGCGTTCTCCGAAGAAGTCGGAGTGGTCCCAGACGGCGGCGCCGAGCTTGGGGTGCATGTTCTGGATCGAACCGGCCCACAGGCTCTGGAACATGCCGGTCCAGGTACCCCAGATCTGCCAGGTCAGCGAGTCCGGACCGAGGGGCTCGTACTCGTGGGCGGGTTTGACTCCCTCGGCATCGGTCTCGTAGCCGTCCTCGGAGAACTGGCTGCCGGGAGAACGCCCGGCGTCGGCCGGGCAGCTCTGCTCGGCCGACGCGTCGTCGGTGGCGTGAACGGGACAGGTGGTCTGTTCGTCGTTCAGTACCTCAGTCATGAGACAGAACCCTAGGTTCGTCTCAGTGGTGTGTCAACCGTCACGTCTTAGTCGGGGTTCTCGTGAGTCACCGCCTGGTAGCCGCGTGCACCGGCACGGTCGACGGCCGCACGGACCAGTCCGAAGACCAGTCCCTGAAGCGCCGCGGCAGTGAGCACCTCGACATTGCTGCGCTCCAGATCCTTCGGATCGGGCGCTTCGGCGTCGTCGGAGATCCGTTTCCAGATCTGGCCGAACACGGCTCCCGCGGCGATGCCGCCGAGCACGCTCGTCGCCAGTGACAGTGGTTTGTAGAACGCCTTGGACACGGCAGTCATGTCGAATTCCTCCTGGGTCGGGTGTTCAGCGGCGACGCTTGATGACGACGACGGTCCCGATGGCGACCAGCACGGCCACCGCGACACCGATCAATGCGGTGCGGTTCTCCTCGGCCTTCACCTTCGCGGTGTACGCCGTTTCCGCCGCGGCGGCGTTCATTCGTGCCGGGACATCGAGCTTCGCCGCCAGCGCATCGACGGTCTCGGCGAGTTCCTCGCGCTGCTGCTCCACCGGCGGCGGGTCGGTCGGGTTCCGATCGGGCTGCGTGTCACTCATCTACAGGTGCTCCTTCACGGTTGCGACGTCGCGCTGGACGCTCTCGACGGTGTGCTCGGGGGCGGGCGGGACGGCCGACTTCGCACGCTGCGCACCGAACGCCGCCGCTGCGCCGCCGATCGCCAGGAGCACGACTCCGACGATCACCGCGGCCAGCCACGCCGGCACGACATTCGCCAGTCCCAGGACCGCAGCGGCGACCAGCGTTCCGAGGCCGAACAGCACCAGCAGGGTGCCCGCGCCGGAAATCCCCGCGCCGACACCGATCCGGGTCCCCTTCCCCTTCATCTCGGCCACTGCATTCTGCAGCTCGGTCTTGACCAGGGTCGTCGTCTGACTCTGGAGCCGTTCGACGAGCTGCACGGTCGACAGATCGTTCACAGACGGATCGCTCACGGTGGTACCTCCACATCGGGGACGTCCTACGCGTTCCCGACCGGCACCGGTCCCAAACGTCGGCGCCGTCTGAATCGGATCTCCGATCAGCGCCGTCTGAAACGGATCTCCGATCCGGGCACGAGCTGTGCGGCGAGATCGGCCGACGTGTCGGTCAGCACGGCCACCACGGGATAACCGCCGGTGACCGGATGGTCGGGGAGGAACAGCACCGGGCGACCGCTCGGTGGCACCTGTACCGATCCGTGAGCGACTCCCTCCGAACGCAACTCGCCCGCGTTCTCCCGATGCGTCAGCAGCGGATACGACGAACCCGCGGCGCGGTCGATGCGGACACCGACGCGATTGCTGTCGGCGCCGACCACCCAGGTCCCCGATCTCAGGTCGGCAGCCGCGTGCAGCAGATCGGCACGCGGACCTTCGTCCACCTCGAGAACCACGACGCGCGGATGCTCGGTGTTCGCCGGCGCCGACTGGACGGACGGCCACTCGCCGGCGGCCCGGCCCACCCGCACCCGCACATTCGCGGTGAGAACCGGCGGCCCCAACCCCGACAACGTGTCGGTCGACCGCGACCCCAGGACCGGCTCGACGTCGAACCCGCCGCGCACCGCTAGGTAGTTGCGCAGACCCCACACCGGTGGGTCGACGGCCAGTTCGTCACCCTCGCGCAGGACGACGGTCGCGGCGAGACCGACCGGAACCCCGTTGTGGCGCACCGAGGTGTCGGCACCCGTCACCACCGCCAGTACGTCGCCTTCGACACGGATACGCAAGCCGCCCAGGGTCGTCTCGATCGTGGCGGCCGATTCGTCGTTGCCGACAAGGCGATTGGCCAAGGTCAGCGAGCCGCGATCCGCACCACCGGAAGCGGGTACGCCGAGATGCGCGTATCCGTGGCGGCCGAGGTCCTGAAAGGTCGCGAGCGGGCCGGTCGCGAGCACGGTGACGGCGGTCATCCGGTTGTGCTCATGTCGTCCCTGCCCATTCCCCCCCGCTTGTCCTGACGTCGACGAACCGCACCAGGTGTCCGGTCGCGAACAGTGCGGGCGGGTCGACCTTCTCGTCCCACAGTCGAACATCGGTGCGGCCCAACAGCTGCCAGCCGCCCGGACTCTCCTTCGGGTAGACGGCGCTGTACCCGGCGGCGATCGCGACGGCACCTTCGGGGACACGGGTGCGCGCCTCGGCGCGCCGGCCCACGGCGTCGAACGGATGCGGTGTCGGCTCGTCGGCGACCAGGTAGCCGAACCCGGGTGCGAACCCCATGAACTGCACACGCCAGCGGGTACTGCAGTGCAGGCTGATCACCTCGTCGGCCGAGATGCCCAGGGCGTCAGCAACATCCGCGAGATCGTCGCCGTCGTAGTGCACCGGGACGAGGATCTCGTCAGCCCGTCCGACGCCCTGGTGGACACCGGCACGTCGACGACGCAACGCGCGCCGCACACCCAGTTCGTCGACGCCGCGGCCCGGTCGGGCCTGCACCAGCAGCGTGTGGGCGCTCGGTACCAGATCGATGACCCCGGGCAGCTCTCCGCGGTCCACGGCATCACGCAGGGCGATCGTTGCGTCGAGCACTGCGGCCGACGGGGACTCGTAGGCCGAGAAGTCGAGCACCACCGCATCGGGACCCGCCGGCAACTCGTGCATGCACCGAATCTACCGCCGAGAGGGTGGCAGACTGGGCCACACAGACGAAAGGGACCCATGAGAGAGATCGTTGTCTGCGGGGAAGCGCTCGTCGACGTGGTGCAGCAGGAACAGGCACCCGGCGCGACGCTGGCGCCACTGCAGCCGGCGCTCGGCGGGGGACCGTTCAATGTCGCGATCACATTGGGACGCTTGGGGAGTGCAGTCTCATTGCTGTCGGCGGTGTCCACCGACAACTACGGCGAGGCCATCGTCGGCTCGCTGCAGGGCGCCGGGGTCGGCACCGCGATGCTGCAGCGCCGACGGGAACCGACGTCGCTCGCGCTGGCCACCATCGCGGACAACGGTTCCGCGCAGTACTCGTTCTATGTGGAAGGCACCGCGGATCGCACTGTCGCCGACCCGGGTTCACTCGCACCGACCGTCGCCGCGGCGACCTTCGGGACGCTCTCGCTGGTGCTCGAACCCGGCGCCACGGTCTACGAGAACCTGATGCGGCGCTGCCACGCCGAACGCCGACTCGTCGTGCTGGACCCGAACATTCGCTCGGTCCTCATCCCCGACGCAGACGCCTACCGGCGGCGTTTCCGCAGTTGGATGCCGTCCGTCGACGTGGTGAAACTGTCCGACGAGGATGCGGCATGGCTCGGTGAAGGGGCGGCCGGGAGCGCTGTGAAGGACTGGCTCGCCGACGGTGTCGCAGCGGTGATCACCACCGCGGGCGCGTCCGGAATCACCGTGACCACGACCGAAGACGAGGTCACCGTGCCCGCCCGGAACGTCGACGTCGTCGACACGATCGGCGCCGGCGACAGCGTCCTGGGAGGCCTCGTCCACCAGCTCGACCGACTGGGTGCGCTGTCGCCGGATTCGGTTCGCTCACTGACCGCCGATCAGTGGCGTGAGGTCGCCGAATTCGCAGCTCACGTGGCTGCCGTCACCGTCTCGAGGCGTGGCGCCGACCCTCCGTGGGCAGGCGAGCTGAGAAGAGACTAGTTTGTACCTGTGTGTCCTACCCGGACACTGTCAAAACTCTGATCTGAATAAGGGGTTCGTGTGTCTGCTGAAACAGTCCCAGCCGACCAGGCGTCCGACACGGCCTCAGCGACCTTCACCTACCCCGGTGGACAGCTGGAGCTCCCGATCCTGAAGGCCACCGAGGGCACTGACTCGGTTGCGCTCGGCAAGTTCCTTGCCGAGACAAACCTGACCACTTTCGACGGTGGTTTCGTGAACACGGCGTCGACCAAGTCGGCGATCACCTACATCGACGGCGACGCCGGCATCCTGCGGTACCGCGGCATCCCGATCGAGCAGCTCGCGGAGAAGTCGACCTTCATCGAGGTGAGCTACCTCCTCATCTACGGAGAGCTCCCGACCCCGTCGCAGCTCGAGGACTTCACCACCAAGATCCAGCGGCACACCCTGCTGCACGAGGATCTCAAGCGCTTCTTCGACGGCTTCCCCCGCAACGCGCATCCGATGCCGGTGCTGTCGAGTGCGGTCAACGCGCTGTCGGCGTACTACCAGGACTCTCTCGATCCCAAGGACGACGAGCAGGTCGAGCTGTCGACGATCCGCCTCCTGGCGAAGCTGCCGACCATCGCCGCCTACGCCTACAAGAAGTCGGCCGGCCAGCCGTTCCTGTACCCGGACAACTCGCTGAGCCTCGTCGAGAACTTCCTGCGCATGACCTTCGGCTTCCCGGCCGAGCCCTACGAGGTCAACCCGGACGTCGCCAAGGCACTCGACATGCTGTTCATCCTGCATGCCGATCACGAGCAGAACTGCTCGACCTCGACGGTGCGCCTCGTCGGCTCGTCTCAGGCCAACCTCTTCACCTCGATCTCCGGCGGCATCAACGCCCTCTGGGGTCCGCTGCACGGTGGCGCCAATCAGGCGGTGCTCGAGATGCTCGACGCCATCCGCGCCGAGGGTGGCGACACCAAGGACTTCATGAAGCGGGTGAAGAACAAGGAAGCCGGCGTCAAGCTGATGGGCTTCGGTCACCGCGTCTACAAGAACTACGATCCGCGCGCCGCGATCGTGAAGAAGACCGCCGACTCGATCCTGGAAACCCTCGGCGTGCAGGACGACCTGCTCGACATCGCGAAGGGTCTCGAAGAGGTCGCTCTGTCCGACGACTACTTCATCGAGCGCAAGCTGTACCCGAACGTGGATTTCTACACCGGCGTCATCTACCGTGCGATGGGCTTCCCGACGCGGATGTTCACCGTGCTGTTCGCGTTGGGCCGCCTGCCGGGCTGGATCGCGCACTGGCGTGAGATGCACGAGGACCCGACCACCAAGATCGGCCGTCCGCGTCAGCTCTACACCGGCTACACCGAGCGCGACTACGTGCAGATGGGCGATCGCTGAGCGACGCTTCGGCGCCGACCACCCGGAACAACGACTGACCGCCCGACTCAAAGGAGAGTCCTGTGACCAGCACTGAGAAGCCCGAAGTCGAGTTCCAGGCGGGTCCTCCGCCGGCCGACCTCTCCATCGCCGACCTCATCGTCGGTGACGGTGCCGAGGCCGTCCGCGGGGGTGTCGTCGACGTCCACTACGTGGGTGTCGACTACGAGACCGGCGAAGAGTTCGACTCCTCGTGGGATCGCGGCCAGTCGGCCAACTTCCCGCTGGACCGGCTGATCCCGGGCTGGCAGGAAGGCATCCCCGGCATGAAGGTCGGCGGCCGCCGTCAGCTGACGGTTCCGCCCGAGCTGGCCTACGGACCGGCCGGGGCGGGGCACCGCCTCTCGGGACGGACCCTCGTGTTCGTCATCGACCTGCTCGGAGTGGGCTGACGTCCACCAACCTGGTGTGGCTCAGGCGCGATCTGCGCCTGAGTGACCTACCAGCGCTAGCTGCAGCCAGAGGGACCGATTCGTCGGTCCTTCTGTGCTTTGTGGTGGATCCCCGGCTGGAGAAGTCGTCGGGGGAGCGACGCCTCGCGTTCCTCTTCGATTCGCTCCGCGAGGTCGACGCCAAGCTCGACGGCAGACTCCTCGTCGTCCGCGGTCGGCCGGAGGAGGAGATCCCGCGGCTGGCCCGGGCCGTCGGCGCCGGGTCCGTACACATCTCCGGGGACTTCTCGCCGTTCGGTCGACGCCGTGACGAGGCGGTCGACGAGGCGCTGGGCGACACCCCGCTCGAGGCCACGGGTTCGCCGTACCTCGTCTCGCCCGGCCGGGTCACCAAGGACGACGGCGAGCCGTACAAGGTCTTCACCCCGTACTTTCGCCGGTGGCGCGATCACGGCTGGCGAAAGCCGGCCGATTCGTCGGTCCCGGATTCAGCGGTTCTCGACCCGTCGGACGTGACGAAGTCGGGCCGGATCAGAATCCCGAAGGCGCCGACGAGGCTGTCGTTTCCGGCCGGAGAGGATGCCGCGCTCGCCCGGTGGGCCGAGTTCGTCGAGGACGATCTCGCCGACTACGACACCGGACGCAACGACCCCGCCGCCGACGTGACCAGCCGGATGTCGGCGTACCTGAAGTACGGCAACATCCACCCGCGCACCCTGGCCGCCGATCTGACGCGTCCTGCTCCCCGAGGTGCGAAGGAGCGCAGCGACGACGCCGGTTCTGCTCCCCGAGGTGCGAAGGAGCGTAGCGACGGAGCCTCGAGGGGCGCGCAGGCCTACCTCCGCGAGCTCGCCTTCCGCGACTTCTACGCCGACGTCCTCTATCACTGGCCACACAGCTTGTGGCACAACTGGAATCGCCAGTTCGACGGCATCGCTCTGGACACCGACGAGAAGGCTTACGAGCGCTTCGAGGCGTGGAAGGCCGGACGCACCGGTTTCCCGCTCGTAGACGCCGGGATGCGACAGTTGGCCGAGATCGGCTGGATGCACAACCGGGTCCGGATGGTCACCGCGTCGTTCCTCGTGAAGGATCTCCACCTGCCGTGGTGGTGGGGTGCGAAGTGGTTCCTCGAGCAGCTCGTCGACGGCGACATGGCGTCGAACAATCACGGCTGGCAATGGGCTGCGGGTACGGGAACCGATGCGGCCCCGTACTTTCGGGTGTTCAATCCCGAGGCGCAGGCCAAGAAGTTCGACCCTGAGGGTGAGTACATCCGGCGCTGGGTCGGGGACACCGACGCCGACGACTATCCCGACCCGATCGTCGACCACAAGGCCGAGCGGGAAGAAGCCCTGCGCAGGTTCGGCCAGATCTGAACGGAGCCTGTGGTTTCGACGCGGTGCCTCGCTTCGCTCGGGGCCGGCTCAACCGGCGGGGATTTCGACGCGGTGCCTCGCTTCGCTCGGGACCGGCTCAACCGGCGGGGGGTCTGCCGGTTGAGCGTGTCGAAACCCCTACCGCGCCAGCTTCAGCACCTCGCCCCATCCGAGGCGCGACCCCGTGCGCAGGATCGACCGCTGGTAGATCCGTGCCGCGACCCAGGTGGCGAGCGCGCAGACGACGGCCATGATCAGTAACGTGAGCACGATCTGCAGGGTGTCGGTGTCGCCGCTCGCGATCCGCATCGGCATGAGCGCCGCGCTGAACGGCGGAATCCAGCTGAGCACCTTGATCAGGGTCGAATCCAGCGCCTGCACACCGAAGATCCCGGCGTACATCACCGCCATGGCGAGAACCGTCAGGGGAAAAGACGCCGAGCTGAGCTCTTCCTGGCGTGACACGATGGCGCCGGTCGCGGCGTAGAGGGACGCGAAGAACAGGAAGCCGAGCACGAACCAGGCGATGACGGCCGCGAACATCCCGACCGCCGCGCCGGGAAGCGTCAGAATGCCGGTGGCGGTCCCGGCGATCAGCGCCGTCGCACCGAGCAGCACGACCTGTGCCAGAGCGACCGTTCCGATGCCGATGATCTTGCCCCACAACAGATGCAGTGGCTTGATCGTCGCCAGGAGCAGTTCGACGACACGAGACGTCTTCTCCTCCACGACGCCGACCGCGACCATCGTGCCGCCCATCATGATCGCGGTGATCAGCAGCACCACACCCACGAGGGCGATGACGAGGCGCTCGCCCTCGTCCGGGTGAGTCGGCTCGAGTTGTGTCACCGAGATGTCCACGGCGGGAAGCGAGGCCGCGTCGACGCCGCGGGCCGTCAGTGCGTCGGCGAGGCCTGCCTGCGACACCGCTGTCCGGATGGGGCCTTCGACGGCCGGGTCGGCGCCGTCCTTGCTCAGGATCACGTAGGAGCCCGGGGTCTCTCCTGGTACGAGTGCCGCCGCCACGTCACCGTCGGCGACCCGGGACCGTGCCTGTTCGACGGTGTCCACCGGCTCGGTGGCGATGGTGGTGCCGGCCGAATCACCGATCGCGACAATCGATTCGGTGACCGCCGCCGGTTGTCCGACGACGGCGACCTTCTCGACGTCCTCCCCGCCGGCGAGCAGGTTGATGACGATGGCGCCGGCGATGATGACGACCATCAGCAGCACCGTGCTGACGACGAAGGACCTGGTCTTGGCGCGAGTGGTGATCTCACGCTCGGCGACGAGTCGAATCGCCTGGGCGGCCGATGCCTTGGGGGAGGGGCGGGTTGTCGTGTCGGGGGCGTGGTGCAGTGCGGTCATGTCGAAACCACCTCTCGGAACAAGTCGGTGAGGGAGGGGGTGGACGTCGTGAAGCGGTGAACCGGGCCGTGGTCGAGTGCGGCGGACAGGATCTGCTGGTCGTCGGCGACGTCCGGGTCGACGAGGAGGCGGGTCGTCTCGCCGTAGTCGACACCGCGGACGCCGGGGAGCGCGTCGGCCCACGCGACATCGGATCGGGGGCCGGTGACCTCGAGGGTGATGCCGTCGCGGGAACGCAGCGCGTCGACGGTGCCCAGCGCCCGCATCTCGCCGCGCGCGACGATGCCGACGCGATCGCAGAGGCGCTGGACGAGATCGAGCTGGTGGGAGGAGAAAATCACCGGGATGCCCTCGGCCGCCTTCTCTTTGAGCACATCACTCATGACGTCGACGGCAACCGGGTCGAGCCCGGAGAACGGCTCGTCGAGCACCAGCACCTCGGGATCGTGGACCAACGCGGCGGCGAGTTGGACGCGCTGCTGGTTGCCGAGGCTGAGGTCGGCGACGTTGTCGTCGTACCGGGCGCCGACGCCGAGCCGATCGGTCCAGCGCCGCACCGATTCCTCGGCGTCCGCGGTGTTCATGCCGTGGAGCCTCGCGAGGAAGGTGAGTTGTTCGCCGACCTTCATCTTCGGGTACAGGCCGCGTTCTTCGGGCATGTAGCCGATCCGCCGGCGCAGATCGAGATCGATGGGGCGATCGCCGAGCCGGACCTCGCCGGCGTCGGCGGACAACACCCCGAGAATGATGCGCATCGTGGTCGACTTGCCCGCGCCGTTGCTGCCGACGAAACCGAAGATCTCGCCGGGTTCGACGTGGAAAGTCATGTCGCGCAGGGCGACCAGGTCCCCGTAGCGCTTGTGGAGACCGTCGACGATGAGAGGTGCGTTCATGCTTCGCGTTCCTTCCTGCCGGTGGTGGTCTTGTCTGTGGGTATCCGCGGTCCGTCGATGAGATCTTCCGGGTCGGGGTCGCCCATCCACCAGGCGATGAGCATGGTGGGCACGCAGATCGAGGAGAGGACGAGCGAGATGAGCAGGATGGCGCTGCCGTAGACCCACTGGCCCGGGACCTCGTCGCGCATGCTGATCGCGATGAGGACGAAGTAGGGGATGAACATCACCGCATAGAGCACGAAGAATCCGAACGAACGTGCCGAGTTGCATTGTGCGAGCTGTATTTCGTCGAGCGTGGAGACGGGCGCGTCGGCGACGGACCCGGTCACGATGCGCAGTGCCGTCAGGATCGAGATGACCGAGACGAGTCCGATGCCGAACGGGAGTAGGAACCAACCCGAGGACAGGAACGCGAGAGACGAACTGCCGATGATGACAACGAGCGCGACGATCAGTGCGACAACCAGTCGTCGGTACGCGCGCTGATTGCGCCACGACGGCAGGCGATGTGCGTGCTTGGCATTGAACTCCTCGTGACGGCGTCCCCGCCAGTCCTCATAACGGCGCCAGAGCTCGGGTTTGACCTCCTCTGGGAACGCCGAGTTCGGGTCGTTCATCATTCACCTCCGGTGTCGTTGGTGGGCGAGCCGTTCGATGCCGGTCGCGTATCGCGCCGGTAGAGCTCGGCTGACATGGCGCCGAACGGCGTACGGCTGAACACGGCTTCGACGGGCAGGTCGAAGACATCGCAGATGCGGAACGCGAGGTCGAGGCTCGGGTAGTTGTCGCCCCGCTCGAGCGCGCCGACCGATTGCACGTTGATGCCGACGAGGTTCGCCAGCTCGGCTCGCGACATCTGTCGTTCCGCACGCAAGACGCCGATGCGGTTGTAGATGGGGAGCTTTTCCCCACGGCGTATTGGGCTCACCTCACCAAGTGTTGGGAAAACGCAACAATTTGTCAACGTCTTCGGACGACGACGGGTTTGTCGCCGGATGGTGGTGAGGTCAGCGGGAGACGACTCCGAGCAGGTCAGCGGCCACGCGCGCGGCTTCCCGGCCGGCCCGGTTGGCGCCGATCGTCGACGCCGACGGCCCGTAACCGATCAGCTGAATCCGCGGGTCCGCCTCGACGACCGTCGCGAGACGGCCGGTCATCGTGATCCCGCCACCCGGCGCGCGCAGCCTCAACGGCGCGAGATGATCCAGCGAACTGCGGAACCCGGTGTTCCAGAAGATCACGTCGAGATCGAGGTGTTCGCCGCCCTGCGGACCGCAGTCCCAGCAGACGCCGGTCTCGGTGATGCGCGTGAACATGGGGCGCCACTTCAGGATTCCGTCGCGCTGTGCGGCGGCGATCGCCGGGGTGCGTGCCAGCCCGGTCACTGAGACAACCGACGTCGGGGGGAGTCCGGCGCGGACACGACGCTCGACGCGGGCCACGGCCTCGCGGCCCTGCTCGGGAGTGAACGGTTGGGAGTTGAAGACGGGTTCGCGCCGCGAGCACCAGAACGTCTCGACGTCCGGTGCCTGCCGGGCGATCTCGATCAACAGCTGGATCGCCGAGATCCCCGCACCCACGACGAGGACCCGTTGGCCGGCGAATTCCTGCGGCGACCGGTAGTCGTGGGTGTGGAGCTGGCGGCCCCGGAAATCAGGCGCGCCGGGGATGTGCGGGATGAACGGGCGGTCCCACGTCCCGGTGGCGTTGATGATGACATTCGCGGTCACGGTGCGTCCGTCGGCCAGCTCGACGTGGAAGCCCTCGCCCCGAAGATTCGTGTCACCGCGTCGAACCGAACGCACATGCACCGGCCGACGGACGTGGAGGCCGAACTTCTCCTCGTAGCGGCCGAAGTAGTCGGGGACCGCGGTGGCTGCGGGCAGCTGATCGCAATCGAGGCCGAGCGCCTCGACGATGCCCCAGCCGGGCAGGTCGTGGACCCGGTTGGCGGTGGCCAGGGTCAGCGTCGGCCACCGGAACTGCCAGGCCCCGCCGGGTCCCGGCGCGTGGTCGAGCACCTGGTACCGATCGCCGAGGCCGAAGCGGTGCAGGAAGTAGGCCGCCGACAGCGCCGCCTGGCCGCCGCCGATGACCACGACATCCGAGTGCTCCTCGACGTCGACGGGGTCCGAGACGGACGTGTCCATCTGAGATGTGCTGCTCTGCGTCGTGCTGCTCGGCGTGGTGTTCTGCACCTGACCACCCTGTCACGGCTCGGCTCGACGGTGCGATCGGTAGGCTTGGCGCCCATGATTCACTCCACCACCGAGGGCGCCGTTGTCACCATCGAGCTGGACCGTGTCGACAAGCGCAATGCGCTGAACGAGAAGATGCTCAGCGGGCTCGCCGACGCCTTCGGCGCCGCGGTCGACGCCGGTGCGCGGGCCATCGTGGTGACCGGACGCGGCTCGGTGTTCAGCGCGGGAGCCGACCTGTCCGGGCCGGTCTACGACTCCGGTTTCCTCGACAAGCTGGTGTCGACGCTGCACAAGATCGAGCAGACGCCGGTACCGGTCATCGCCGCGCTCAACGGTTCTGCGATCGGTGGTGGACTCCAGCTGGCGATGGCCGCTGATCTCCGGGTGATGGCCCCGGACGCGATTGCTGCCATTCCGGCGGCCAAACTCGGTGTCGCCGTGGACGAGTGGACCATCCGCCGACTGGTGTCGCTGGTCGGTGCCGGGCAGGCGCGAGGAATGCTCATCGGCTGCGACCCGCTCAACGCCGACCGAGCGCACACCCTCGGATTCGCCAATCGCATCGGCGATCTCGCCGATGCGCAACACTGGGCGGCCACCATCGCCGACCTCGCGCCGCTCACCCTGCAGCACTACAAGCTGGTCCTCAACGGTGACGGCGCCCGCGACACCGCACCCGAGGATCGGGTTGCCGCGATGATGCGCGCCTGGCAGAGCGACGACATGGCCGAGGGTCGCGCCGCGCGAACCGAGAAGCGCCCTCCGCGGTTCGTCGGGCACTGAGGGTCGTCGGGTTCAGGCGGTCGAAAAGCGCCCCCGAAATCGACCCCGCCTGAGCCCACGGACGACATATCGTCTTCGGTGACACCCCACGGGGTGCTTTTCGGGGGCGGTTTTCGGGAGCGGCGCGCGATCCGCCCCGGTCCGTCTCTCAGTTCCGGTGAATGGGCCCGGCGCCCTCGAAGAGGGGTGCGGCCGGCGCGCCATGCCGTTCGGCGATGAGTTGGGCGGCCACGGCGACCGCGACCTCGGCGGGAGTGTGCCCGCCGAGGTCCAATCCGAGCGGCGACCGCAGTCGCGCGAGTTGTTCCTCTTCGACACCCTCTTCGCGAAGGCGGCGGTTGCGGTCGGCGGCTGTGCGGCGGGAGCCGAGCGCACCGATGAAGCCGAAGGTCGGTGAGCGGAGTGCGGTGCGGAGCGTCGGCACGTCGAACTTGGTGTCGTGGGTCATCACGCACAGTGCGGTGGTCGAGCCGATCTGCCGATCCCGGATCTGTTCGGCGAGATAGCGATCGGGCCAGCCGACGATCACCTCGTCGGCGTCGGGAAACCGCTCCGGGGTGGCGAACACCGGACGGGCGTCGACGACGGTGACCCGCATCCCGAGCGTCGAGCCCAGTGCGCTCAGCGCGCGCACGAAGTCGTTGGCGCCCACGAGGATGAGACGCGCCGCCGGGGCGAAGGTCTGGACGAAGGTGCGCGGCCGGTCGGTCGGGGCGGCCGGATCGGTGACCTCGCAGTCGTCGACGCCGATCACGCCGGAGCGTCCGGTGGCGAGCATGTCGGCGACGTCGCGGTCGAGGCGTCGCCACGGCGGTTGGGAGGTCTCGGTCGCGAGGTACCACTCCGGGTCGGCGGTGAGGGTGGTGGCGACGGCGATCGGTTCATCGGCGGCCAGCGCGTCGGCGAGGCGTCGGAGCTGACCGAGCCGTTCCGGCGTCGGCTCGATCCGTTCGACGACGACGTCGATCTGACCGCCACAGGTCAGGCCGGGTGCTGGATCGCGCGGGTCCTCGATGCCGAACTGTTCGACGACCGCGATCCCGTCGGACAGGACCTGCTGCGCGGTGTGGACCAGGGCGCCTTCGACGCAGCCGCCGGACACCGAGCCGAAGACTTCGCTCTCGGCTGTCACGACCATCGCCGCACCGACCTCACGCGGAGCGGAGCCGGCGGTCGCGACCACCCGGCACAGCGCCACCGGACGTGCGTCTGCGCCGCCGAGGACGCCGAGCAGGTCGGGCAGGATGTCGCGCATGTGTTCCAGTTGACCAGATCACCGTCGCCCGGGCCACCGGTGCCTGATGACGACGGAACAGATGTCGCGGATCGTGGCGGTGGTCGACACGATCCGCGACATCGACGTAGAGGCCGACTGCTAGTCGCCCAGCACCCGTCGCAGGTAGTCGTTGGCGAACACACGTGACGGATCGAATTTGTCGCGCACCGCACGGAATTCGTCGAACCGCGGGTAGACGGAGCGCAGGTACTCGGCGTCGCGAGTGTGCATCTTGCCCCAGTGGGGTCGTCCGTCGAAGCCGGTGAGGATCGACTCGACGTCGGCGAAGTAGGCGGCGGCGTCGGCCGGGTCGTCGCGGTGGTAGCGGTGCACGGCGATGTACCCGCTGCGGCGTCCGGTGGCGGTGGAGAGCATCAGGTCGTCGGCCGCCGCGGCACGGACCTCGATGGGGAAGCTCACGCGGTACTCGCGGCGGTCGAGCAGCGCCCGGATCTCCCGTAGTGCCTCGGGGACGTTCTCGAGCGGGATGGCGTACTCCATCTCGCGGAAGCGCACATCCCGGTCGGAGACGAAGATCCTGGTCGACGTGTCGGTGAGCTCGCGCGACGACAGACTGCGGCCGGCCACCGCGTTGATGGCGGGGACCAGACGGGGTGCGCGGACGCCGACCTCGCACAGCAGCCGGAAGACCTTGTTGCTCAACAACTCGTCGTCGACATAGCGGCGGAACCGCGGCGGCCCGGTGATCGGTGCATCGGTGCCCAGTCGCGTATTCGTCTTCATGAGCGCACAATTGGTGTGCGGGAACATGTAGAACTCGTGGTGGTCGGACTCGGCGACGCGGTCGAGGAAGCCGGCGATCGCATCGTCGGTGGAAGCAGGTCCCTCGACGGCGTGCAGCCGGAAGTTGTCGACGCAGTCGAGCGTGATCTCGACGAGTACCCCGAGTGCGCCGAGACCCAGTGCGACGGCGGGTAATTCCGGGTCATCGGGGCCGACGGTGACGATCTCGCCTCTGCCGTTCACGAGTTTGACGCCGGCGATCTGTGTGCTGATGCCGCCGAACCCCAGCCCGGTGCCGTGTGTGCCGGTGGAGATCGCGCCCGCGATGGTCTGCCGGTCGACGTCGCCGAGGTTGGCCATCGCCAGGCCCCGAGGCGCCAGCAATGCGGGGATCTCGTGCAGGTGTGTGCCCGCATGTAGCGTCACCCGGCGCCCGTCGGCGCCGGCCAGGCCCCGCAGACCGGAGAGCTCGAGTTGGACGTCGTCGGCCACGGCGATGGTGGAGAAGCTGTGTCCGGCGCCGACGGTCTTGACCGTGCCGCCCCGCCCGGCGGTCTCCCGGACGATGTCGGCGATCGCGGCCACGCTCGTCGGACGCACCACCCGGCTCGGTGAGCACGACGCGGTGCCACCCCAGTTCTGCCAGTTGTGTCCGGTGGCAGTCGGTGTCCCGCTCACAGAAAGCATTTCCCTTCGCCTCGGTAGGTCGGCACGACCTCACCCACCACCGCATGACCCGCGTCGTCCCGATCGATGATCGCGACGTGCCGGGCACGCTCGCAGACCTCGCCGGACTTGGTGTGCCGGAACCATACCCGGTCGCCGATCGCCATCGTGGCGGCGGCCTCACCGCGGAGCGGGGTCTGCACCTCGCCGGCAGCCTCGGTGCCGACGAACTCGAGTCCACTGGGCCACACCGGTTTCGGGAGACGATCGGGTGCGGGCGGTCCCGAGGCGATCCAGCCGCCACCGGCGCAGGTGACGATGTCGCGGGCGGGGCGTCGGACGACGTCGAGTCCGAAGGACAGTGCGGGTGCGGGTCGGAACCGGGCGTAACCGTCGAAGAGATGGCCACCGAAAAGGCCACTGCCCGCCGCGATGTCGGTGACCGATCGATCGCCGGCGGTCGCCTCCAGGGATCCGGTGCCGCCGCCGTTGACGAATTCCAGTTCGGCGATCTGCCGCAGCTCGCCGATGATCTTCCCGCGCCGGCGGCGCAGTTCGGCCATCGACCGGCGCTGCATCGCGCCGACCACCCGGTTGACGACGGCCTTCCCCGGAACCGCATCGGCGACCCCGGCCACCTGCGCCTCGTACGACATCACGCCGACCAGGTGGAAACCGTTCCGCGACTCGATGATCCGGGCGAGCTCGACGGCATCGCGACGGGTATGCACCGGTGAACGCCGAACCCCGATGTGCACGCGACCACCGAGGAGCCGGTACGACGCGTCGAGGTCGATGGCCACCCGGATCGGCCGGCGCGATGCGGGTGGCGCGACCGCATCGATGATGTCCAGCTGATCGACCGAGTCGACGAGCAGACTCACCCGGCTCGTCGCCACCTCGTCGGTCACGAAGGCGGCCAACGCTTCCCGGCGGACGCTCGGATAACCGAGCAGGATGTCCTCGATCGCCGTCGACGTCGCCAGCCAGTGCGCCTCGGCGAGGTCGTAGGCGAGCACACCGTGGAAACCGGTGCGGGTGGCGAGGTCGGAGATCACCGAACGCACGCGGAGGGACTTGCTGGCGATCCGGATGGGGACACCGGCCGAGCGTCGCAGCAGGTCGGCGGCATTGTGCTCGAGAGCTGCCCGGTCGAGGGCGAGGACCGGGGCGTCGAGCCCGGCCACGGAGACCGCCTGATCGATCGCCGCCCAGTACTGCTCGGGATCTCGCGCCCACAGATCGCCGACCCCGACCGCCGAGGATCTGTCGGCCGAACCGTCAGTCGAAGGTGACATAGTTGACGAGCTGGTCGGCGACGGCGGTGATGATCGAGTCGACCACCTTGTCGTCGCCGGTGCTCAGGTAGATCAGCGTGATCGAGTTGGTCGCGGCGATGATGAACGGGCCGATTTCCTCCGTCGGCCGGGTCCACGTCAGACCGGCGAGTTCGGCCGTCTCCTGCAGACCGAACGACGCAACCCGGTAGAGCTGCTCGTACATGACCTTGCCGACCTGCTGCAGTTCCGCATGGTTGTGCGCGTAGATACCGAGCGCGATCGTCGCCTGCATGCGGCCGGGATCGGCTTTGAGGAGGTCGACGAAGGCATGGAACTGGCGAACGATGTTCGCTTTGAGTGCGTCGACGTCGGGGTTCGGTCCGAAGTCGGCGGCGGGCATGACCGAATGCAGCATCCGCTCGATGTCGACGGGGACGGCCTGCTCCATCACCGCGCACAGTAGCGCCGTGCGGCTCTCGAACGCGTAGTGGAAACTCGCGAGAGGCATTCCGGCGTGAGCGCAGATCCGGCGGGTGGTGGCACCCTCGACACCGTGATCGGCGATCGCCCGGTAGGCCGACTCGATGAGCGCGCTTCGACGCTGTTCGACGGACATCCGTGGCACGACGGTCAACCCCTTGGCCCACATGCGCCTGCGCATGTGCGATGGACAATGTTCGCCGCAGCCTATCAGTGCCGCTGATCGCGTTTGCGCGGTTCACCGCCGAAGATGTGCCGATCCCGGCCCCGGCTCACAATCCGCATCCGGCCGTGTGAGGTTCGGTTCCGGCGTCGTCGCGCTTCACGTCGTACCCCCGCCGATCGGATTACTGTGTGGACGTGACCTCGAACCCCGGAAGAACCGGCTCCGACGCGACCTCGCGGGTCCTCGGGCGGGTGACATCGGCGGGGGCGATGATGGCCGACGCGGTGGCCGGACGGCTCGCCGCCGGCGGTCTCGGCCCGGCACGCGCGCTCGGCGCCACCCGCGAGGAGATCATGCCGCATGTCCGCACGTCACCGAACCTGCGCGACGGGGTCTTCGACAACCCCGAACCGCCCGAGGCGTCCGTCGCCGCGGACCTCCAGGTGCTCGCCGACATGGCACGCCGCCCGGGACGGCCCCGACGGCCGGTGATGCTCACCGTCCCGACCTTCGACGCTCCCGCGCACCTCTCGGCCACCTGGCTCGGACATGCGACGGCGATCGTCGACATCGACGGAGCGCGCATCATCACCGACCCCGTGCTCAGCCGCCGGTGTTCCCCGAGTCAGCTCGTCGGTCCGGCGCGCATGCACGCGGCGCCGCTTCCGGCGCGAGAGTTGCCGCCGATCGACGTGGTGGTCATCAGCCACGACCACTACGACCACCTCGACATGGACACCGTCACCACCATCGCCGCCACCCAGCCGGACGCGGTCTTCGTCACGACCATCGGCGTCGCCGCACACCTGATGTCCTGGGGTATCGCCGAGGGCCGGATCCGGCAGGCTGATTGGTGGGACGAGGTGGTCGTCGCGACGCGCGGCGGTGAGCTGCGGTTCACCTGCGGTCCGGCGCGCCACTTCTCGGGTCGGCGGCTGGTCCGCAATCTGACGCAGTGGGGGAGCTGGGCGATCGCCGGGCACACCCACCGGGTGTTCTTCTCGGGCGACACCGGGCACACCGAACGCTTCGAGGACGTCGGTGCGCGACTCGGTCCCTTCGACCTCACGCTGATCGCCGTCGGCGCCTACGACGTGCTGTGGCCCGACGTCCACGTCGACCCGGAGGAGGCGCTGTCGGTGCACCGGATGGTGTCGCCCGGCGCGGGAGCCGATTCGGTGATGATCCCGATCCACTGGGGGACCTTCAATCTCGCACGCCATCCGTGGGGCGAGCCGATCGCGCGGTTGCAGGCGGCCTCACACCACGGCGACCCGACTGTGCTCGTACCGCAACCCGGTGGTTCGATCGACATCGAACATCGCACCGGAACGGGTGTGGCGCACTCGAGTTGGTGGGAGGTTTCGGCGTGAGCACCACGGCGGAGACGATCGAGCCCGGCCTGACCGCGGCCGAGGTGGCGCAGCGGGTCGCCGACGGCAAGGTCAACTCCATGCCCGACCGTTCGGGTCGCAGCGTCGCGGACATCGTGCGCGCCAACGTGTTCACCCGCATCAACGCCATACTCGGCGTCCTCTTCGCCATCGTCGCGTTCACCGGATCACTCATCAACGGACTGTTCGGCCTGCTGATCATCGCGAACTCGACGATCGGCATCGTCCAGGAGGTGCGGGCCAAACGCACCCTCGACAAGCTGGCCATCGTGGGCCAGACCCGGCCCCGGGTGCGGCGCGACGGTGAGGTCGCCGAGGTGTCGCCCGACGAGGTCGTCCTCGACGACATCATCGAGATCGGCGCCGGCGATCAGATCGTCGTCGACGGGGAGGTGATCGAGGCGATCGCACTCGACGTCGACGAGTCGCTGCTCACCGGTGAGGCCGACCCCATCGACAAGGACCCGGGTGCGCGGGTCCTCTCCGGCAGTTTCGTGGTCGCCGGCGGCGGTGCCTACCGCGCGACCAAGGTCGGGGCGGACGCCTACGCCGCGCAACTCGCCGCCGAGGCGTCGAAGTTCACCCTCGTCTCCTCCGAACTGCGGTCGGGGATCGACCAGATCCTGCGGGTGATCACCTGGCTGCTGATTCCCGCCGGCCTCCTCACCATCGTCAATCAGCTGTTCATCAGCGACAACGGTCTCAAGCACGCGCTGCTGGGAATGGTCGCCGCCCTGGTGCCGATGGTCCCCGAAGGTCTGGTGCTGATGACCTCGATCGCCTTCGCGGTGGGCGTCGTGCGGCTCGGTCAGCGGCAGTGCCTGGTCAACGAACTCCCGGCGATCGAAGGGCTTGCCCGGGTCAACGTGGTGTGCGCCGACAAGACCGGCACCCTCACCGAGAACGGCATGCGGTTGTCCGAACTGAGGCTCGTGGGTGACGTGCCGGAGAACCGGGCCGGGGAGGTGCTGGCCGCGCTGGCGGCCCACGACCCGCGGCCCAACGCCAGCATGATCGCGGTCGCCGAGGCATACCCGACGCCGCCCGCGTGGACCGTGTCGGCCATCAAACCGTTCACCTCGGCCACCAAGTGGAGCGGCATGTCGTTCGACGGCCCGGCCGGCGACGACGCGGGCAACTGGCTGATCGGCGCACCCGACGTGCTGCTCGATCCCAGCGGGCAGACCGCACAGCTCGCCTCCGACATCGGTGCCACCGGGCTGCGTGTCCTGCTGCTCGCGCGCACCGACGTCCCCGTCGACACCGAACCCGCCGGCGGCGCGGTCGCCCCCGGCACCGTGACCCCGGTCGCGCTCGTCGTGCTCGAACAGCGGGTCCGGCCCGACGCGCGCGGCACCATCGAGTACTTCGAACAGCAGCACGTCGCGGTCAAGGTGATCTCCGGCGACAACGCCCGCTCGGTCGGCGCGGTCGCCGAATCACTGGGGCTCGGGACCGCCGACACGTCGGTCGATGCGCGCCGGCTGCCGGACGACACCGACGAACTGGCCGATGTCGTCGAGCACGGCGTCACGTTCGGCCGGGTCCGCCCCGACCAGAAGCGCGCGATGGTCAAGGCGCTGCAGGCGCGGGACAACACCGTCGCGATGACCGGCGACGGTGTCAACGACGTGCTCGCACTCAAAGACGCCGACATCGGTGTCGCGATGGGGTCGGGCAGCTCGGCCGCCCGATCGGTGGCCCAGATCGTGTTGCTGGACAACAAGTTCGCCACCCTGCCGTATGTGGTGGGCGAGGGCCGCCGCGTCATCGGCAACATCGAACGCGTGTCCAACCTGTTCCTCACCAAGACGGTGTACGCGGTGCTCCTGGCGCTGTTCGTGGGCGTCGGCGGTGTGCTGGGCAAGCTGTTCGACTCCGATCCGCTGAGCTACCCGTTCCAGCCGATCCACGTGACGATCTCGGCGTGGTTCACGATCGGCATTCCCGCGTTCGTGCTGTCGCTGGCCCCGAACAACGAACGCGCCCGACGCGGCTTCGTCCGCCGTGTGCTGCTGCAGGCGGTCCCGAACGGCGTCATCGTCGGCCTGTGCACCTTCGTCACCTATCTGATCGTCAACCCCGGCGGTCCGGGGGTGGAGGTCGGCGGTGACGCCGTCGACCTGTCGCCGGCGCAGACGCAGGCCGCGACCGCGTCGCTCATGACGCTCATCGCGATCGCGGTCTACGTTCTCGCGGTGGTGGCCCGGCCCTACACCTGGTGGAAGGTCGTCCTGCTCGGCGTCTCGGCCGGAGCCTACGTGCTGATCTTCGCGTGGCCGTTCACCCAGGACTTCTTCCGTCTCGACTCGTCCAACGCGACGATGAACTCGGTTGCGCTCGTCTCGGCGGCGATCGGGATCGTGTGCGTGGAGGCCGTTTCGCGGGTGGTGCCGCGGTGGATCGCGACCCACCGTTCGCCCGCGGAACACTCCGTGGAGGTCGACGCGGCGGCCGCGTGAACACGCCGTGCAGGCGGCTAAACTCTGCGGCGTATGGCCGGAAGACATTCGGCTCGTCGACACACAGGAGACGTCATGGATCTCAAGGGACTCGTCAACAAGGCACGCGACACGCTGCGCAAGAACCCGAACCTGATCGAGAAGGGCGGCGACGCCATCGACAAGGCCACCAAGAACAAGTACGCCGGCCAGGTCGACAAGGCCCAGGACGCCGTCCGCAAGGCCGTCGGCGCGCCGGAGCAGGGCACCCCGCGTCAGACCCCGCCGTCCAACCCAGGGGAGCCGTTGCCGGGCCAGCAGAGCCCGCAGCCCCGGAACCCGCAGAACCCGCAGTAGGTAGCAGGTCACCCGCCGGCGCGCGGGTGGCGCCGATACCCCGACACGGTCGGGTGACCGTCGAAGAAGAACCGCCACGACAGGTCGGCCGCGCGTCGTACGCCGACGCGCGGGCCGGCGGTCACCGGCAGCTCCGGGAGCGGTCCGCGGCGACATGTGTCGAGAGTCACAGGCGTGGCCGGATCGGTGAGATCGGTGCCGAGGTCGGCCATCGTGATCCCGAGCGCGCGGCAGAGGTTTCCCGGCCCGCTCGCGAGCCGATCGTCGGGTACCGGCGTCGAGCGCGCGGCGCCGCGTCGGGCACGTGCCAGTTCGACCCCGTCGACCACCTCGCCTGCCCGCAGCAGGACCGCCGCCGCCGGGCCCGATCCGCGCACCACGACGTTGGCGCAGTGATGGCCGTGGATGCGGTAGACGTACAGCCGTCCCGGCGGGCCGTACATGATCTCCGAACGGGCGGTCCGCGTGTAGGCATGCGATGCGGGATCGTCCGGGCCCGCATACGCCTCCACCTCGGTGAGCTGGATCGTCACGCCGTGGCCGGTCAGATGAACGCCGAGTAGCCCGCGGGCCTGTTCGGCCACCGGTGCGGGAGGATCGGACGCGCGGACACTAGGCTCTGAGACCATGGCGAAGACGAGTGACTCCATCGAGGTTGAACTGTCTCCGGAAGATACCTGGGCCGCCGCGTCGGACCTGGAGCGGTACTCGGAGTGGCTGCTGATCCACGAGACCTGGCGCAGCCCGATCCCCGCCGCCGGAGAGCTGCGCACGGGCATCGAGATCGCCTCGATCGTCAGGGTCAAGGGCACGCGGGTGCGCTTCGACTGGGTCATCGAGAAGTTCGACCCGGTGTCGCACGTACGCCTCAAGGGAAGCGGGAAAGGCGGGGTGAAGGCGAAGCTCGATCTCGGCATCATTCCCACTTCGCGCGGATCGGAAGTAACCTTCACTGTTGATCTGGGTGGGTTGCCGCTCATCGGGCCCGTGGGGAAGACCGCGGTCCTGGCGGTATCGGGGGATCTGCGAAAGTCGCTGCAGCAATTCCGAGAGGTGTTCGGCTGATCCGCGCGTGACGTCGCGCGGGCCTCATCGGGCACCGCGCCGACGCGGTGACGGGTGACAGCGATGCGTCAGACGGTGGAGAACACCGCCGTACGAGGGGAACGAGAGTAACTATGGGGCGTCACAGCTCAGATGCCGACCGCGGCGGAAACGACTGGTCCAGGGCTGCTGCGAGCAGCGGGGGAGCCGCGGGCGGCAACAGCCGGTCCGACGACGATTTCGGCTTCGAGCACCGGGAGGCCGGCAGCGGCCGGCGCGGTGGCTGGCTCTGGGCGATCGTCGCCCTCGTCGCGGTCGTCGTGCTGGTCACCGGCGTGATCATCTGGCAGGCCGGCTCCGGCGGGTGCGGCGACCGGACCCGGGTGGCGGTCGCCTCCGACGCCGCGATGACCGGACCCCTCCGCGAGGTGGCACGTCAGGCGTCCGCGGATTCCTGCTACGACTACGACGTCCAGACCGCGGCCGGTGCCGACGTGCCCGGTCTGCTGACACAGGGCGCCGCCGCCCCCGACCTCTGGGTCGCCGACTCGCAGGTGCAGGCACGTCGTGTCACGACGCAGGTCCGCCGCGACCTCGACCTGGTGTCGCCGTCGACCGCCTCCACCCCGGCCGTCGTCGCCGGTGAGAACGTCCCCGAACTGCAGACGTGGGTCGACGTCATGAAGCTGCCCGACCTGAGGACCGGCAGCCCGGTCGACACCAGCACCGGCGACGCCCCGATCATCGGCGCGCTCGCGGCCGTCGACGCCGGCGAACTCCCGGAGGAGAAGTTCACCGAGGCCATGACGATCCTGGCCATCCAGCAGAACAACGCACGCCTCGCCAACGACAACGAGGGCACCCGACTCAACCTGGCCAACACCTCCGGTGTGCCGGTGGTGACGACCGAGCAGCAGTACGAGCTCTTCATGCGCACCCATCAGGGGTCGAAGCTGAAGTCCACCATTCCCGCCTCGGGCACCGTCATGCTCGACTACCCCCTGGTGAACACCGCGTCCGCGGCTCGCCAGCAGGTGGCCGACGACGCCGGTACCGCACTCGTCGCGGCACTGAACACGGATGCGGGCCGCAAGGCGCTGACCGAGGCGGGCTACCGCGACGCCGACGGCAACGGGGTCGGCGAGCCGGTCAAGAAACTGCAGCTGCGCGATCCGTCGGCGGTCGACAAGGCACTGCGCCAGTGGCAGGTGCTCGGTGTACCGATCCGCAGCCTCGTCGTCCAGGACACCTCGGGTTCGATGGAGACGCCCGCCGGCGGCACCACCCGCGCGGGACTGCTGATCGATGCGTCGAAGACGGGCCTGAAGCTGTTCCCCAACAACACGATGATCGGTGGCTGGGCGTTCAGTGTCGACAAGGGCGGTGAAGGTCAGGACTGGGTGGAGATGGCACCCATCCGGCGACTCGACGCGCGGTCGGGCAGTGGGACGCACCGTGATGCGCTCGGCAGGGCGGTCGAGGAGGGACTGTCGGATCTGGGTGGCGGCACCGGCCTCTACGACACCACGCTCGCCGCGTTCAAGAAGGTGCAGGACACCTATGACCCGAACTACTCCAACAGCGTCATCATCATGACCGACGGCCAGAACGAGGATCCGAACAGCATCGGCCTCGACGAACTGCTGGCCGAGCTGAAGCGACTCGAAGATCCGGCGCGACCCGTGCTGGTCCTGACCATCGGCATCTCCGACGACGCGGACTCCAACGCGCTCAAGCAGATCGCCGAGGCCACCGGCGGCACCACCTACATCGCCGAGAACGCCGCCGACATCCGGACCGTCTTCGTCGACGCCATCCAGGCGCGCGTCGCCGCGGCCGGTCGCTGACCGCGCCTGGCCGGTTCAGCGATGTGCGAGCACGATGCCGACGGGGATGCTGCTCGCGAGGACGAAAATCGTTGCCAGATAGGCGCCGCCGGCCAGGGGGAAGTCTCTGGCAAGGCTGCGGCCTGCCCAGGCGGTGAGCGCGAGAACGGGGAACAGGATCAGGGACCCGGCATCGACGACATAGGGCAGCTCGGCGAGTGATCCCCCGATCACCAGGCCGTTGGCCACCACCCAGCCGGTCAGCTGCAGATGCTGGACACCCGGCGGCACCGGTTCGCGGGTGTGTTGCTGGGCGGCGCCGATGACCGCGAGCGCCACCCCGCAGACCAGCACCAGGTAGGCCGCCAGCCAGCTGCCCTTGGTCAGATCCAGCGGCCGCGCCACCGCCGCGACCAGGCCGCCGACCACCACGCAGGCTGTACCGAGGCAGGTGAAGCGGTCGATGCTGATCTGCCCGCCCCGGACGGTGAGGTCCGATTGCCCGGCGGTCACGGGGCGTCACCAGCGGTCACAGCGGCGACGCAGTGGTCGCCGCCCGCGAAGGGCAGCAGGACAGTGGTGTCGGGATCCTTCCCGCAGCTGCGCAGCACGCCGCGGATCAGGCCGCGGTGGACCGCGCAGGTGATCTGCGGGTCGGCCTGCGCGAGCTCCAGGAATGGGCAGTGGCGCAGGGCGATCCGGATGTGTTCGTCTGTGGCGGCCGGGACCGGCTCGGGGGCGAAACCGGCGTCGGCGAAGGCAGCCAGCAGTACCGGCACCGGGTCGTGCCCGCTGTCGCCGAGTTCCTGACCCCACTTTTCCCCGGCCCGGGTGGCCCGCTCGGCGGCATCCGGGACGTCACCGAGGGCGGCCATCAGCGATCTCGCCAGGGCGAGATAGTTGCGTGGGCCGGCCGGATCCATGCGCCGGCGCGTACGGTAGACCGCTCGTGGCCGGCCCCGTCCCGCAGGCGGGGCGGTGTCGCGTTCTACGACGCCATCGGCCACCAGCGCGTCGAGGTGGAAGCGTGCGGTGGTCGGTGGCACATCGGCCGCGCTCGCGAGCTCGGTCAGCGTCGCACCATCGGGAGCGTCGCGTAGCAGTGTTGTCAACGTGGTGCGCAGGCTCATTCCAACGGGTTCTCCTGCGGAGGTAAGGATGCGACGAGTGGGGCGTCGGCCGCGATGGCCCCGAGCTTGGCCGCTCCGCCTGGCGATCCGAGCGGCAAGTCCATGCCTGGCAGCGTCTCGGTGAAGAAGTCGGCGTTGTCGGTCAGGTAACCGGCGTACTCCTCGGGTAGGTCGTCCTCGTAGAAGATGGCCTCGACTGGACACACCGGCTCGCAGGCGCCGCAGTCCACACATTCATCGGGGTGGATGTAGAGGCTGCGACCGCCTTCGTAGATGCAGTCCACCGGACATTCCTCGACGCAGGCACGATCCATCACGTCCACACACGGCAGGCTGATGACGTAGGTCATGATCGCAGCTCAGTTGTCGCCGAGCAGCTGCTGCGCCGACTCGGGCGCTGTCGCCGGGTTGTGGGTCGCCGCCGGTGCGTCGGGGGAGGCGGGCTCCACGTCGGCGGTCTTGCCGATACGAATCCGGTAGTCGCGGGGTTCACGGACGAGATACTCCCAGGAGTACGCCCCGGCGCGAACGTCCTCGAACTGACCGTGCAGCGGGATGGGGTCGTGGTCGTTGACCAGGATCAGCGCTTCACCGACGGACAGATCGTCGAAGATGCCGAAGATCTTGGGATGCCGTTGCGGCTTGGGGATCTCCCGGACGTCGAGTTCGATATCGGCCATGTCCGAAGCACCTTCCTATTAAACACGAATTAAGGTTGTGAAAATTAAAGCACGTCCGTCCGGCCGCCGCATCCCCGCTGGCAGCCACGCCCATTCGGCGGCTGATGTCCGCGGCGGCGCGCCGGGAGCGATAGCGTCTGGGGTGCATCCTCACCGACGGGAAGGCCAGAGAATTGTCGGACGGACGAGGTGCGCGCCTTCGACGAGGACGGGTGGTGGTTGTGCCGATCGACCCGGTTGATCAGGTTCGTGACCGCTGCTACGCGCTGCGTGAGTGCGCCGGGCTGAGTGAGCGACGAAGGAGCGCTTCGAAGTCGATGAGCCTCGAAGGGTCCACCTGATGCGGTACGAATACCCCTGCGAGATCGTCACCTTCGTGGTGTCCCCGAAGCATGCGTACTTCGGACGGCCCAAGGACGGTCCCGCCGATGAGGTCGAGACCCACACACCCGACACGGTGGAGATCGTCGCCGACAAGGGCATTCGAGGCGATCGCTTCTTCGGCGTGAAGGCCCACACCGAAGCCGCGGTGACCTTCCTTGCCCTCGAGGCCTGGACCGCGGCGGCCGGTGACGTGGACCCCGTATCGGCCCGACGCAACGTCGTGGTCCGCGGTGTCGAACTGGACCCGTTGCGCGGGAGGGAGTTCGAGCTCGACACCGGTTCCGGCCCGATCCGCTTCCGTGGTGGGCGTCCCGCACATCCGTGTTCGTGGATGGACACCGTCGCCGGCGAGGGCGTGCGCAAGGCGCTCATCGGGCGTGGCGGACTCCGGGCGCAGCCGTTGACGTCGGGGACCCTGCACATCGGTCCCGCGACGATCATCACCGACGTCGAACTCGACGCCGCCCGCGCCGCCGCCCAGGTGAGGCGAGCCCAGCCGATGTGATGATGGGTGCTTTCGAGCTCGGGTGCGCGGCCGAGCGGAAAAGGCACCGTCTGCGGTGGCTCACTTCTCACACTGTGGAGTTGTCAAGGTACGGATGCGGTCCCGGCGGGTGTCGGGTGCGGAAGGTTCTGCGCGAGAGTCTGTGTCAGGCGGCGATGTCGTCGAGTCGCATGGTGCGTCGGTTGTGGGCGGGTAGGGCGCGGCCCTGGGGGTCGATGTCGGCGGGTGGGATGAGCCAGGGGTGGCGGTCGAAGCCGATCATGATGTCCCAGCCGTTGTGGTGGACCTGTGTGTGGCAGCGTTGGCAGAGCAGGCAGCCGTTGTCGAGCTCGGTGTCACCGTCGTCGGTCCAGTGTTGGATGTGGTGGATCTGTGTGTGTGATGGCGGCGCACCGCATTTGATGCAGGTCTCGTCGCGCAGGATGATCGCTTTGCGTAGGTGGGCGGGGAAGAGTCGTCGTTCGCGGCCCATCTCGAGTGGCACGGTCTCGCCGTCGATGATGATCTCGGTGAGGGTCCCGTCGCAGGACAGTTGTTTCGCGGTGGCGTGGGTGACCGGGCCGGTCCAGGGCAGGAATGCGGGATTGCCGCTGTCGGCGGGGATGGTCAGCACTGTCTGGGTTCGCGGGCTGCCGATGGTGTCGATGGCGGCTCCGACGGCGGCTTGGTCGAGCAGTGTCTCGAGGGCGTCGGCGCGTCGTTGTTCGGGGGAGCGTCGGTCGTCGGCGCCGGGTTCGGGGCGCGGTGTGCTGCGTTCGTCGATCATGGCGATGAGTTTCTCGCCCACGACTTGTGTGACGTTGGCGCGGATGTCGATGCGGTTGTCGTCGGTGAGGCTGTGCGACAGCGTGTCCAGGGATCGGTCGTCGCTGGCGGGGATGCCGTCGTCGGTGGTGTCGGCGATGGTGTTGCCGATCATTTGGGCGTGCTTCTGGATGTCGGTGGGTGTGGCGCCGGACAGGGCCTGGGTGAGGAGTTCGGTTTGGTAGATGGTTCGGTCGTCGTCGGAAAGTGATGTGGGGGAGCGTTTCTCGATCGTGGACATCCCGCGGACGATGGCGTCGACGACTTCACCCGCGAGGCGGCCGTCAGCTGCGCAGGTTTCGATCTTGTCCAGCGTGCCGAGGTGGTCGGCGATGCGGGCGGTACGAGTGGCTGCTGCGGGTGGGAGTCCGATCTCGATCAACAGGTTTTTGGTGGTGGAGCCGGCTTTTGCGGCGACGCCGAGCTCATCGAGTTGTGCTGTGAAGGAGGCGATGCGGTGATCGGCGAGGTTGCGCAGCAGTATCCATCGGCGCAGCTGTGAGTACGTGTGGACGCCGGTGGGGTCGTCGGTGGGTGGGGTGATCTCGACGAGTTGATCGAGGATTGCGTCGAGTGGAGTCGTGTCGGTGTCGATCATGACGGCAGCCATCCCTCTTCTGAGGTGTACAAGCGGTTGAGTGGGACCGTCGTTGACTGCTGCTCTGGAGTGAATTCTTCGTGCGTCTTCAGTTCTACATCGGGGGTCTGACAAGAACTGCACACCGACCAAGTCGACCGCGCGAATCGGTGAGATGGTCGAGAACCGTGGTCAATTCCGCCATGACCCTGCTTGACCCACTTTACTCGAACATATGTTCAACTACCATGTTTCTCCACATCCGGGTGTTCGGTCAACACGACGGTTTGGTCAGGGTCTTTCCCGGGCCGGCGATGCGCAGCCGGTCGCCGTCCGGTGTGCACGTCACCGGCTGGGACGGCAACAACGCGATCCCGGGTCCTGAACCTGGGTCCGCCCGGCCTCTACCCCGCCAGCGCGCGCAGGAAGAACCCGAGGTTCGCCGGCTTCTCGGCGAGGCGACGGACGAAGTATCCGTACCACTCGGTGCCGTACGGGATGTACACTCGCACTCGAGCTCCCGCGGCGGCGAGCCGACGTTGCTCGTCGCTGCGGATGCCGTAGAGCATCTGGTGCTCCCAGGTGTCGGGAGCCCGATCGAACTCCTTCGCCAGAATCGACGCGGCCTCGATCATCGTCGGATCGTGGCTGGCGACCATCGGATAGCCGTTGCCCTTCATCAGGATTCGAAGGCAGCGGAGGTACGCCTCGTCGACCTGACCACGGTCGGGGTAGGCGACCGACGGTGGTTCGGCATAGGCGCCCTTGCACAACCGGATTCGCGCACCCGACTCCGCGAACTCGGCGCAGTCGTCCTCGGTGCGCCGGAGATATGCCTGCAGGACGGTCCCGACGTCGGGGAAGTCGCGCCGCAGCGAGCGCACCACGGCCAATCGCTCGTCGACGGTCGAGTGGTCCTCGGCGTCGACGGTGACCGACGCACCCGCGGACCGCGCCGCCTCCGCGATCGTCCGTGCGTTCTCTTCGGCGATCTTGGCGCCGTGCTCGGGCAGTCTCTGGCCGAGTGCGGTCAGTTTCAGTGACACCTCCAGCGAACCGGGTGGCACCGGAGCCAGGCGCGGCATCGCCTGCAGCAGAGCCACATAAGCGGCGACGGTGGCGTCGGCATGCGACTCGTCGACGGTGTCCTCGCCGAGGAAGTCGATGGTCACGGCGAGTCCGTCGTCGAGTTCACGTCTGATCGCGGTGAGCACGTCGTCGAGTGATTCGCCGGGTACGAACCGCCGCACGACCTTCTCGGTCGTCGACCATCGCTGTGAGGCCTGTTTGATCCGTTCGCTGCGCGCCGCGGCGATGATCGTCGGCCGCAAGACGCTGTCGAAGAGCGTGCTCACCTCAGACCCCCGTGAAGTCGGTGCTCATGTGCGGGTATCGGTAAGTCGTCGGTGGTGTGAAGGTCTCCTTGATCGTGCGGGTCGACGTCCAGCGCAGCAGGTTCTCCTTCGACCCCGCCTTGTCGTTGGTGCCCGAGGCGCGCCCGCCGCCGAACGGCTGCTGGCCGACGACGGCGCCGGTCGGCTTGTCGTTGATGTAGAAGTTGCCGGCGGCGTTACGGAGCCGATCCGAGGCGAGGGCGACCGCCGAGACGTCGGTCGCCATGACCGCACCGGTGAGCGCATACCGCGCCGTCGTGTCGACCAGATCGAGAATCGTCTCGTAGTCGGCGTCGTCGTAGACGTACACCGACAGGATCGGTCCGAAGTACTCGGTGGAGAACGCCTCGTCCCGCGGGTCGTCGGACAGCAGCACGGTCGGGCGCACGAAGTATCCGACCGTGTCATCGCAGGCGCCACCGACCGCGACGGTGAGCGACGGTGTGGACTTGGCGCGTCGCAGCGCGGTGACCTGCTTGTCGAAGGCACGACGGTCGATGAGCGCACCACCGAAGTTCGACAGGTCGCGCACGTCGCCGAAACCGAGTTCGGCGGCCTCGCTGAGGAAGTCGTCGCCCATCTTGTCCCACACCGACCGGGCGATGTAGGCACGCGAGGCGGCCGAGCACTTCTGGCCCTGATACTCGAAGGCGCCGCGGATCAATGCCGTCCGGAGCGCCCGCGGTTCGGCGGAGGAATGCGCGACGACGAAGTCCTTACCGCCGGTCTCGCCGACGAGCCGCGGGTAGTTCCGGTACTTGCCGATGTTGCCGCCGACCTCCCGCCACAGGTGCTGGAAGGTCGTGGTCGAGCCGGTGAAGTGGATGCCGGCCAGGTTCTCGTCCGCGAGAACCACATCCGACACGGCCCGGCCGTCGCCGTGGACGAGGTTGATCACTCCGGGTGGCAGTCCCGCGGCCTCGAGGAGTACCATCGTGTACTGGGCCGAATACGCCTGTGTGGGAGAGGGCTTCCACACCACGGTGTTGCCCATCAGCATCGGTGCGGTCGGCAGGTTCGCGGCGATGGCGGTGAAGTTGAACGGGGTGACCGCGTAGACGAATCCGTCGAGCGGACGATGGTCGAGTCGGTTCCAGACACCCGGCGACGACACCGGCTGCTCGGCGAGGATCTCCCGGGCGAAGGCGACGTTGAACCGCCAGAAGTCGACGAGCTCGCAGGGAGCGTCGATCTCGGCCTGCTGCACCGACTTCGACTGGCCGAGCATCGTCGCGGCGGCGACCCGTTCGCGCCACGGACCCGACAGCAGTTCGGCCGCGCGCAGGATCACCGCGGCGCGGTCGTCGAAGCTGGTGTGGGCCCACTCGTCCTTCGCGGCCATCGCGGCGTCGGCGGCGGCGCGGGCGTCGTCGTGCGTGGCGTTGGTGAGGAAGCCGAGCACCTCTCGGTGGGCGTGCGGCTGCACGACGTCGATCGGTTCGCCGTGTCCGAGGTGCAGGTGCCCGCCGATGATGTGCGGCAGCTCGCGGCGGCCCGCCATGGACTGGCTGGTGAGTTCATTGATGATGCGGGTGCGTTCGGGCGATCCGGGTGCGTAGGTGTGGACCGGCTCGTTGGCCGGTCGAGGGGGAGTGGTGATGGCGTCCATGACGTCAGTTCACCTGGGGAGCAGGTTCCCGCGATATGGCCGATCGGCAAACTGATCGGTCGTAGCCTTGTTCTTGTGGACAAATCGGCGGGTGTGGCGCTGGGGCATCTGATCCTGGCCCTCGATCGGACGGTGGCGACGCTGATCACCGCGCCGCAAGGACTCGACGTGCCGGTGCGAAGCCTGGCGATGATCGACATCGACGACGTCCACTTCGGCCTCGGCCAGGCCGCGCGGTCGGCTGACGTGTTCCTGCTGGTCGGCCTGTCCGACGAGGTGAGCACTGAACTGCTGGGCGGTCTCGGGATGCACCGTCCGGTGGCCGTCATGAGCAAGACGTCGTCGGCGACACTCACCGATCTCGCCGATCGGCTCGGAATCGCGGTCGTGGCCATCGACCCACACGCTCGGTGGGAGCGCATCTACAACCTCGTGGCGCGCGTCCTCGACACCGCGCGGCGTTCGCCGGACGACGGCGAGTCGATGGAGTCGGGTACCACCGGCGACCTCTTCGAAATCGCGGCCGAGGTCGCCCGGCGCACCGGCGGCCTGGTCAGCATCGAGGACGAGCGCTCGCACGTGCTGGCCTACAGCTCGGCAGGAGACGAGGCCGATGAGCTCCGGCGGTTGTCGATCCTCGGACGCGAGGGTCCGCCGGAGATGCTCGCCTGGCTCCGGCAGTGGGGGGTGATGGACGCGCTGCGCCGGTCGTCGCGGGTGGTGGCGGTCGACGCACGCACCGACCTCGGGCTGCGAGAACGCCGGGCGGTCGCGATCCGGGCCCCCGGGACGGCTGAGTTCCTGGGGGTCGTCTGGCTGCAGCGCGGTACCCGGCCCTTCGCCGCCGACACCGACGAAGTCCTCACCGGTGCCGCCGCAGTGGCCGCCCGGGTGATCGCCCGGCGTCGAACGGCCGGAACCGAACACGACGAATCGGTTCGTCGGCTCCTCGGCGCGCGTGGCGACATCATCGACGTCGATGCCCTGGCCGCCCAACTGGGCATCGAATCCTCCGTCGCGGTGGTGCTCGTCGGGTTCGCGACGACTGGGTCGGCCGTAGACGCTCCGGTCCCATTGGCAGAGAACGGCACTCGCATCTCCGCGCTCACCCTGCACGCCAGCGCGTTCAGTCCGTTGTCGGTGACCGCGACCATCGGCGACCGCGCCTACGTGGTGCTGCCCGGCGTGACCGGTGACGCCGCGGTCGAGTGGGCGCGGGTGTCGGTCGATGCGACGGACCGGCAGTTCGGCGTCCACATCCGGGCGGTGGTCGCGGGACCGGACAACCTCGCCGCGGTACCGGAACTGCGCACCCAGATCGACCGCGTGCTCGACGCGGCCTCCCTCGAAGGTGAACTGATCGACGATGTCACGACCGTCGGCGGTTCGCGCACCGGTGTCCTGCTCGGCGAGATCGTGGCGCTCCTCGCCGAGAACCCCGACCTGGTGGACCCGCGGGTCTCCGAACTCGCCGACCTCGACGACCGCACCGGCAGCGAGTTCACCGTGTCCCTGCGCGCCTACCTGGACCGCTTCGGCGACGTCCGTTCCGCCGCCGGGGATCTCCACGTCCACCCGAACACGCTGCGCTACCGCATCCGCCGGATCGAGGCCCTGACCGGGATGGACCTCGAGGATCCCGCCACGCGGCTCGTCGTGGCGTTGTCCTTGCGGGTGCGGTAGCGGTCACCCCAGAAATCCCGCCCTGAAAACCGCCCCCGAAATCCACCCCACACAGCGGATCCGACGACATAGTGTCGTCGGATCCGCTGTGGAGGGCGTACTTCGGGGGCGCTTTCCGGTGGTGGTGCGTTCGCGAGATCTCAGAGGATGGTGAGCATCTCGTTGTACGTGGGCAGCGGCCACAGATCGTCGGCGACGATGCTCTCGAGCGTGTCGGCGACCTCGCGCACCGCGGCCATCGCCGGGATCAGCGTCTCGAGTGCGTACTTCGACTCCTCGTAGGTGCTCTCGCCGTGCATGCCGGCGATGCCCTCGTCGAGGGTGACCACCGCGGCCTGCAGTTTGCCGATCAGTCCGGTGATCTCCACGAGAAGTGTTGTGGGAGCTTCGATCCCGGCCATCTTCAACGACGCCGCGGTGCCGGCCAGTTCGCCCTGGTAGCGGATCGCGGCGGGCATGATCATCGTCTTGGCGATCTCCGCGGTCTCCTTGGCCTCGACGAGGATGGTGAGCCCGTAGTACTCGAAGATGACGTCCTCGCGGGCCTCGAGTTCGCGGGCCGACAGGACGCCGTACTTCTCGAAGATCTCGACGACCTCGGGCGCGGTGTACTCGGTGACGGCGTCGACGGTGGTTCGGAGGTTCTTGAGGCCGCGGGCGGCGGCCTCCTCCTGCCATTCGTCGGAGTAGCCGTTGCCGTTGAAGATTACCGCGCCGTGGCTGTTGATGATCTCCTGCAACACCTTCTGCACGGCGTCGTTGAGTTCGGCGCCGTCGGCGAGCAACCTCTCCAGTTCGGTGGAGATGAAGTCGATGGAATCGGCCAGGATGGTGTTGATCGCGACCATCGGATCGGAGATCGACTGGTTGGAACCCGGTGCGCGGTACTCGAATCGGTTGCCGGTGAAGGCGAACGGGCTGGTGCGGTTGCGGTCGCCCGGGTCGGCCTTCAGCGGGGGCAGGGTGTCGACGCCGAGCTCGAGGACGCCGGCCGCCTTGGAGCCGGTGGCGCCGCCCTTGGCGATCTGCTCGAAGACGTCCATCAACTGCTCGCCGAGGAAGATCGAGATGATCGCCGGCGGAGCCTCGTTCGCGCCCAGGCGGTGATCGTTCGACGCCGATGCGACCGCGGCTCGCAGCAGGCCGCCGTAGGTGTGGACGGCGCGGATGATGGCACCGCAGAAGGTGAGGAACTGCATGTTCTCGTGCGGGGTGTCTCCGGGGTTGAGCAGGTTGCCCTGGTTGGAGTTGCCGAGTGAGAAGTTGACGTGTTTGCCGGAGCCGTTGACCCCGGAGAAGGGCTTCTCGTGCAGGAGGCACTTCATCCCGTACTTCTCGGCGACTGCCTTCATCGTGGTCATCATGAGCTGTTGGTGATCGTGTGCGAGCACGGATCGTTCGAAGACCGGCGCGATCTCGAACTGGCCGGGGGCGACCTCGTTGTGGCGGGTCTTGGCCGGGATGCCCTGCTTGAACAGCTCGCGGTCGAGTTCGATCATGAACGACAGCACCCGCTCGGGGATGGCGCCGAAGTAGTGGTCGTCGAACTCCTGACCCTTCGACGGTGGGGCGCCGAACAGCGTGCGGTTGGACGTCATCAGGTCGGGACGCGCGTAGAAGAAGTGCTCGTCGATCAGGAAGTACTCCTGCTCGGCGCCGGCGTAGGAGACGACGGTGTCGACGTTCTCGTGGCCGAAGAGCTTCAGCAGGCGCATCGCCTGCTTGCTCATCGCCTGCTGGCTGCGGAGTAGCGGGGTCTTCTTGTCCAGTGCCTCACCGGTCCACGAGATGAAGATCGTGGGGATGCACAGCGTGTTGCCGTTCGGGTTCTCCAGGATGTACGCGGGGCTCGTCACGTCCCAGCCGGTGTAACCGCGGGCCTCGAAGGTGCCCCGCAGGCCGCCGTTGGGGAAGCTCGACGCGTCGGGTTCACCCTGCAGCAGGGTCTTTCCGGCGAACTCGGCGAGCGACGCGCCGCTCGAATCCGGTTCGAGGAACGAGTCGTGCTTCTCCGCGGTGAAACCCGTCAGCGGGTAGAAGACGTGGGCGTAGTGGGTGGCGCCCTTCTCGATGGCCCAGTCCTTCATCGCCACCGCGACGTAGTCGGCGAGCGTCGGATCGAGCGCGCAGCCGGTGTCGATGGTCGCCGCGACCGCCTTGAAGACATGCTTCGGCAGGCGCTTCTTCATGACCGACAAGCCGAACACGTTGCGTCCGAAAGTATCTGCCAACGGTTCGGTGAATCCGGGTGCCGACACCTCGTAGGTCGTCACGGCCTTGATGGCCTGACGGCGGGACATGCTGCCACTCATGGTTACTCCTGGAGTTTCTCGTCGACCTCGGCGAATGTCGGCACGACGACGTCGCTGGTGTTGCCGCGTTTGCGAGCGACTTGACGCTATGAGCTGGGTGTATGCGCTCCGTTGCCCCCGTGTGACGCTGAGGAAAACTGATGGCACAGCAGGGATTCGTCCGTTCGGACCACCCGGATCACCGCAGTGCGGCGTCGTCACCCATCACGGCACCCTCACGCCGCGGGTCGGCGCCGCCGATCCATCCGGCCTCGTGGCGCATGATCGCGCTGAGACCGCTGGACTGTTCGTCGACGGACACCTCTTCTCCGCGTTCGCGGAGGCCCCGCACCAACGGATCGTGCGCGCCGTCGTCGGTGGTGTCGACCAGTGGATGTTCGCCACCGACGTTCGACGTCGGGGTGTTGGCCGAGCCGAAGTCGATCATCGACACCGCCTGCTGCGGGTTGAGTCCCCAGTCCAGCATCCCGACAAGGGTCTTGACGACGAACTGGATGATGACCGATCCGCCCGGGGAACCCAACGCGGCGATCACCTGTGCGGGTGCGCCCCCGGTACCCGGTTGCATCACCAGGGTCGGGGCCATCGACGACCGTGGACGCTTCCCCGGCGACACCCGATTGGCGAGCAGGGCCCCGTCGTCGCGCGGTTCGGCCGAGAAGTCGGTGAGCTGGTTGTTCAGCAGGAAGCCGTCGACCATGTGGAAACTGCCGAAGGCCGATTCGATGGTCGTCGTCATCGACGCGACGTTGCCGTATCGGTCGGCGACGGTGATATGGCTGGTGCCGTACTCGGTACCGGGATGCGAACCCAGCGGGACCGGCCCGAGATCGCCGGCCGGGGCTTCGCCGAGCGAGGCGTCGGGGCGGATCAGTCCGGCCCGGGTCTTCAGATACCCCGGGTCGAGGATGGTGTCGACGCCGCGTCCCGGCAGCGGGACGAAATCCGGGTCGGCGACGTATTTGTCGCGGTCGGCGTAGGCGAGACGTTCGGCCTCGGTGATCAGGTGTACCGCAGTGGGATTCGGCCGACCGCCGTCCGCGGCCGATGGTGTGGAACCGTCGAGTTCGGTGGGCGGCATCGACGGCAGGTCGAAGTTCTCCAGGATGCCCAGCGCGGAGGCGACGGCGATCCCGCCCGACGACGGTCCCGGCATCGCCACGATCTGGCGGCCCCGGTATTCCGTCACGATGGGGTCCCGCGCGATGGCCCGGTAGTTGCGCAGGTCGTCGACGGTCATCAGGCTGGGCGTCATGCCGCCGGCGGTGGTGCCCGCCTCGGCGACGATCGCCTGCGCGAGCGGTCCGTCGTACATCGCGTCGGCGCCGTCGGTGGCCAGCACCCCAAGGGTTTTCGCGTAGGCGGGGTTGGCCAGGTTGGTGCCCGCCGGTTTCGCTGCGCCCTCACCGGTCAGGAAGTGGTCGCGGGCGTCGACGTCGGCCTCGAGGTCCGCCGCCGCGGCCGCGATCGCCCCGGACAGACGCGGGCTGATCTCGAAACCACTGTCCGCCAAGGAGATCGCGGGGGTGAACAGATCACGCCAGGCATGTTTGCCGTACTCGCCGTGGACCATGCCGAGCATCCGCATCACGCCGGGAATGCCGATCGACCGGCCCGATGCCCGTGCGCTGGGCACCGGTGGTGCCGGGTCGGTGGGGGAGATCCGGATCAGGTAGGTCTCAGTGGCGGCTGCGGGAGCCGTCTCGCGACCGTCGAAGGCGCGCACCGTCTTCGACGCGGCGTCGTAGTAGACGGTGAAGGCGCCGCCGCCGATCCCCGAGGACTGGGGTTCGACGAGACCGAGCACCATCTGTGCGGCGACCAGCGCGTCGGCTGCGGTACCGCCGTCGTGCAGGACGTCGCACGCCGCGCGGGTGGCGAGCGGATTGGCGGTGGCCGCGGCGTACGTTGCGGTGACGACCGGTTTCATCCCGCTCCGGTAACCCGAGGCGATCTCGGGTTTCGTCGCGATGTCGGTGGGGGCGGCCGAGACACTCTCGGCGCCGATCAGATCGCCGTTCGGGATCTCCGTGCAGGTGACCGGCGCGGCGGCCGGACCGTCGGAGCCGTTTCCGCACGACGCGAGGACCAGCATGCAGGAGACCCCGAACACCGCGAAGCGGACGACCCGACGCCCGGAATGAGGACTTCCCCGACGGCGTCTCATGGACTCAGCGTACGGTCATCGCGCAGGACGGACGGAACGAACGGCGATGCCCACACCGATGACGGCGAGGCAGGCGAAACCGAACGAGAGCAGACGTGCCGAACCGACCGCGTCGGACCCGATGCTGACGAGCAGACCCGCGGCCGCCGAGCCGATGGTGTTGGCGACCATCTGCACGGAGTTGACCCCTGCCGAGGCGCGGGCGGCCTCCGCCTGATCGGTGGTGATGCCCATCGCGGCGGTCGCGATGTGAGGGAAGGCCATGCCGATACCCATGCCGGCGACGACCAGAGATGCGTACCACCCGGCCACCGCGATCGGCGCGCTCGACGACTGCAGCAGGCCGTATCCGGCCATACCTGCGGCGAGGAAGGCCGGACCGGCGATGCGGGCGGCCGCCGCGGACCGGCCGTGCGCCCACGTGCTGCTGGCGATCTGCGCGACGGTCCACCCCGACGACAGCGCCGCGGGCATGAGCCCGGCGGCCAACGGTGTCAGGCCGCCGACCTGCTGACCGAACAGCGGGAGGAATGCCTCGGCGGTCGACCCGATCGCCAGCACCGCTATCGACAGATAGATCCACTTGAGGGGATTGCCCACCGAATAGGTGAGACGGGGGAGCAGGCCGGTGGTCCCGCGTCGATCCACGACCACGAACCCGACCAGGGCGAGGAGGGCGACTCCGCCGAGTACCACGATCACCGACGTCGAACCGGCGACGCCGGCGACCGAGACCGCCCCGGCGGCGGCGGTCACCGCGGCCAGCGATGCCCACGGCAACGGGTGCCGTTCGCCCGAGCCGCGACCGCGTGGCAACACCCGCGCGGCGATGGCAGCGATGACCAGGGTGAACACCGTCAGGAACCAGAAGGAGCCGCGCCACAACCCTACCTCGGCGAACAGGCCGCCGAGCGCCGGGCCGAGGAGGTTCCCGACTCCCCACATGGCCGAGATGAGCGCCACCGCGCGCCCCCAGATCCGCTGTGGCAGCGCGATCTGTACGACCGCCAGCGCCAACCCGGTGAGCAGGCCGCCACCGAGCCCCTGGATCAGCCTGCCGGCCAACAGGATCGGCATGGTCGGGGTGAGGGCGCAGATCAGTGAACCCGCGGCGAAGGCGGAGAACCCGATCAGGTAGGCGCCGCGCGCGCCGAACTGTGCCAGCGCGCGTGTCACCAGCATCGACGCCACCACGGACGCGATCAGGAAGATCGTGACGACCCAGGCGTAGAACTCGTCGCCGCCGATGTCGGCGATGGTGCTGGGCAGTGACGCCGCGGTCAGGAAGGTGTTGATCGCGAAGACGAGGATGCCGCCGGCGAACACCGACACCGCCGCGCGGTGTTCACGGGCGAGGAGTTCGGACCATCCGCCCGGTGACGTCGACATCGTGCTGCAGGAATAGCCGACCCCGCGGCGGAAGGTCAAGTCGGTTATCCGTGTCCCGCACCTGGAAGTGGTTGCGACCGCATAGTGTCGGTCGGAAGCGGCGCCGGAGACACCGGGCCGGACACGCGAGAACGGGGTAGAGCGTGGGAGTGGTACGTCATCAGGTCGTCGTCGATGCACCTCGCGAGCGGGTCTTCGACTATGTCGACGGATATCAGAACGTTCCCGAGTATCTGATCGGTGTCACGCACTTCGATCCGACAACAGATCAGACCCGCGGACTCGGGTCGGTCTTCGACGTGAGGGTCGACCTCGGGCCGAAGAAGATCAAGGCGGTCGTGGAGTGCACCCGGTACGTCGAGAACGAGTTGATCGAGCTCCGGGCGATCGACGGTTTCGAGGCCGACACCACGTGGCGCTTCGCCGACGACGGGAACGGCACCGATCTCCAGCTCGAGATCAACTACACGCTGCCCGGCGGGATCGCCGGCCGTGTGCTGGGAGGCATCATCGGCCCGTTCGCGGCGCAAGCGGTCAGACACATCGAGGCCACGATCGCGAAGAAGGTGGTCGCGCGGGGCTGACCCTTTTCAGGTTTTCTCCTCGGTGTCGGTGTCGGTGTCGGTGTGCGCGACGATTCGGTTCGGCAGGTGCCGTGAGAAGAGCAACGCCAGCACGAGCAGGACGAACACGATGAACAGGGCCTGCTGGATCGCGGCGATCTGCGCGTCGGCGTAGGCGTCGGACACCGCCTGCGCCGAGGCTTCCGAGCCGCCGGTGTCGAGCACCATGGTGCGTGCCTGATCCGCCGAGATTATGGGCACTCCGCTGTCGTCGACCGTCGAGACGATCTGCTGTTGCTCGCTGGCGGGGAGCGAATCGGTGTCGTCGACCGCGGAGACGAAACCCGACGACAACAGGAGGAGGAACACCGAACCAGCGACCGCGGTCCCGAATGACGAGCCGAGATTCTGGAACGTGCCCTGCAGGCCGCCGACCTCGGAGGTGTCCTTCTCCCCGACCGCGGACATGTTGACGTTTCCGAGTTGGGAGGCCAGGAGGCCGAAACCCGCTCCGACAACGAACATCCCGATGGCGAAGGTCATGCTGCGCAGGTCGACCCCCACCCCGGCGATCACGAAGAGGACGCCGACCGCCATGGTGAGCTGCCCGCCGCGGGCGATGAACCGGGCCGAACGTCGTGCGGTGAGCCACGAACCGAGGACCGAGAACAGCACGAGACCCACCGACAGCGGCAGGATCTTCACACCGGTCTGCAGGGCGTCGCGACCCAGCATCGTCTGCAGATAGACCGGCACCACGAAGAAGAGGGCGGCGATCGCGAAGTACTGCGCGAGGAACCCGCCCAGTCCGCTGCGCAACGCGGGTATCCGCAACAGTTCGACGCGGAGAAGTGGTTGCCGGCCGGAACTGGCAAGTGCGCGTTGTCGATCGACGAACAACCAGAGGACGACGACGCCGAGCAGCAACAGGTAGGCGACCGGGGACACGCCCAACGGGGCGATCTCCGAGCCGTTGATCTCCGGCGGATGCTGCGGTTTCAGCCACCCCCACGTCTTCGACTGCAGCACACCGTAGACGATGAGCGACAGGCCGCCGGCGGACGCGAGGACGCTCACCGGATCGATCCGCACGTCGCGATCGCGTTCGACGTCGTGGATCAGTCCCGCCGCGAACAGGACGATCACCATGACGACGGTTTCGGCGACGAAGACATAACGCCATGAGGCGTAGGTGGTCATCAGGCCGCCGAGCAACGGGCCGACGGCGGCGGCGAGTCCGGTCACGGCACCGAGGATCGAGAAGGCGGCGACGCGGGCCTTGCCGGTGTAGTTGATCGCGGCCAGAGAGGCGATCGCGGGGATGACGAGCACGGCCCCGAGTCCCTCGACCAGTGACCAGCCCACCATCAGGACGGCCAGGTTGGGACTCAATGCGGTGGTGAGCGAACCGATCCCGTAGATGACGGCGCCGATCTTGAAGGCCCGCACCCGGCCCATGAGGTCGCCGAGTTTGCCGCCGGTCAACATGAACGCCGCCATCGTCAAGGCGTAGAAGGTGATCGCGGCCTGCATGCCGGTGATCGACGTGCCGAGATCCGCGGCCACGACCGAGATCCTCTCGTTCATGACGGTGCTGTCGAGCACCATCACGAACTGCGACACCGCCAGGATGATGATGACCGACCACGAACGCATCGCGGAACTCCCCTCGGCTGGAAGTGATCTCCGCCGATTGTCCCAGCCGGACGCCGTCAGCGTGGGTGATCGAGCATCGGGACGAGGAATCGTCTCGCGATGTCGGCCAGTTGCGCGTCGTCGGTGATGTCGACGACACGACTCGGCACGGTGAGGAACGACGCCGAGATGCGCACCATCATCTCAGCCACGAGTTCGATGTCGAGATCGTCGGAGATGGTGCCCGACAACTGTTCTCGTCGTAGCTGTGCGGCCACGAACTTCTGCACGACGGACAGTAGGAGGCCGTCGTCGCCGATCATCGATTCGATGAGCATGCTCGACTCGGAGTCGGCCATGCCGCTGATCAGGGGATTGCCGGCGACCGCGCGCAGAGATCCGACAAATCCGACGACCACCCGCTCGGCGGCCGTCTGTGCGGCCGGGATGTCGGCGCGGAACTGTTCGAAGTAGCGCCGGAACTCGCGCAGCACCACCTCGTCGACCAAGGCGTCTTTGGTGGCGAACTTGCGGTAGAGGGTCACTCGCGTGACGCCCGCGTTCTTGGCGACCTTCTCCATCGGGGTCCGCTGGATGCCGAGGCGACAGAAGAGGTCGAAGGCGGCGTCGAGGAGACGTTCGGCGGTCGGATCGGACTCGGTGTCCGTCGGGTTCACCGACCCGAGGAAAGCGCGGTGGATCACCGAACTCGACGACGAGCCGACCGGCATCATGCCCGGTTCCGGGATGTCTGCGGCGGACGACGGCATCGGTGATTCCCCTTTCTGTGGCGATCGATCCGCCCGGATCAACGATCCCAAATCCGGGGATTTCGGTGTGTCTTGGATCACCCGTTGGTACAGAGGATACAAGGATACGAAGTTTGTCACATTGATACATCGGAACGGATGGGACGGGGTCATGGAAGATCTGAACAGGCGGAAGCTGCTCAAGGCCGGAGGAGTGGTCGGCGCCGCGGGTGCGGTGGCCGCGGTGGCCCCGGCGACGCCCTGGACGTGGTCACCCGCGAACTCTGTACCGGGCCGCGGTGCGGGCACCGACCCGCGGCAGCTGTGGGACGACGAGGCCGACCCGGTGATAGCGAAGGTCATCGACAGCGGTCAGGCGCCGAAGGTCAACAAGCTGTTGCGTACCTGGCACAAGAACTCGCAACCGCTGCCCGCCGGGCTGCCGTCGGAACTGCGCGACGTCATGGAGCACGCGCGACAGCTGCCGTCCTGGACCGATCAGTCCAAACTGGCCACGGCGGTGAAGTTCAACCAGAAGCGCGTTACGTACCTCGGGATCATCTACGGCTTCGCCAGCGGGATGATGAGCACCCTGATCCCGCGGGAGGCGCGGGCGGTCTACTACTCCAAGGGTGGTTGGGACCTCAAGGACCGCATCTCCAAGACAGCCAAACTCGGCTACGACATCGGCTCGCTCAACGCCTATCAGCCCGGCGGCGAGATGATCGTGACCTGTCTCAAGACCCGCATGGCACATGCCGGTGTCCGGCACCTGCTGCCCCAGTCACCGCACTGGGTGCACTCCGCGTCGGAGAACGTGCCGATCAGTCAGGCCGACATCATGGTGACGTGGCACAGCCTGCCGACGACGGTCATGCGCAACTTCCGCAAGTGGCAGGTGCCGATCGCTGCCGACGAATCGGCGGGCTTCCTGCATTCGTGGCAGATCACCGCCCACGTGCTGGGGGTCAAGGACGAGTACATCCCGGCGTCGTGGAACGCCGCCGAATCACAGGCGAAGCAGGTGCTCGACCCGATCATCGAGCCGACACCGGAGGGTCGCAAGCTCGCCGACATGCTGCTCGACCTCGGGATGAACCTGGACCTGACCCTGCTCTCGCGAGGAGTTCTGGGGGCGCTGACCCGGTTCATGCTCGGCGACAAGGCCGCCGACGGGCTGCACATCCCGCGTGAACCCGTGTGGACTCCGCTGCTGGAGACGGCGTGGACCCCGTATGTACTGGTCCGTGAAGGCCTGCTGAACGTCGGCATGCCACGCGAGGCCTATTGGATGATCGACGAATTCCTCCGGCAGTTCGTACTCTTCTACATGTCGGAACTGCGGATGCCGATCAACATCGAGATCCCGGTGTTCAACAACCCGAAGTACAAGTAGTCCGGTCACCCAGACTGGCCGACCTCGACCACGCGGCGGTCATCCCCTCTCATCCGCCGTCGAGGCCTCGACCGTCGGGGTTTCGGCCACTGCCGCCCGGTCCTGCTTCTTCTCTCGCCGCTTCGGCAGCAGGGGGAGGCGGGGCCGGGCGGTCAGCCATTTGCTGAACGGAAGACGCAGCAGGATGTCGACGAGCAACAGCGAGCTGACGAGAACGACCGCGATGAGGATCAGCGAACGCATGATCGCGCTGTGCGGGAACCATTCGAAGAGCCCGCCGAGGAAGCCGACGCGTCCGAGGATGTCGAGGATGAGTGGGTGAACGGCGAACACGCCGAACGCGCGCAGGGTCGCTTGCGAAACGAACTTCGCGGCGGCCGGCCGGCCGGCCGCGCGGCGGTCGTCCCAGACGAGACCGATCAGCCACAGCAGCGCGAACCCGCCCACGAGCCACGGCAGCGACACCGGATTCCAGGCGGTGTTCGCCTTCCACGGGACGTTGCCGGGCGAGGTCGCCAGGAGGTAGCCGGCGACGGTGAACGCCGCGCAGCCCGCGGCGACGAGCACCACGGTGGCCATGTGCTCACGCAACCACTTGTCCACCGCCTGCTGATGCTGCGCCGCGAGTACACCCATGGCGACGAACAGTGCGTACATCGGCAGCGTCTTCCACAGGTGCTGGTAGGCGAGGTCCCAGGCCGCCCCGGACGGACGCGGCAGGTACTGGTAGACGACGAACATCATGATCTGGATGACCGCGCCACCGGACAGCAGAAGCCACGGACGGTTCCGGCCGCGTTCGAAGATCCACGTGATGAGCGGGAAGAACAGATAGATCTGCATCGAGATCAGCAGGAAGTACAGCTGGTACTTCCCCTCGCCGACGAGCAGATCGTGCGCGAGTCCGGAGACCCACTCGCCGGCCGGTGGGAAGGGGTTGTCCCGGATGATCACGTGGTCGGTGATCGCGTAGATGACCGTCCACGCGAGGTAGGGCCCGATCACCAGGCCGAAGCGACGCCGCCAGAACTGCACCGGCGACATCTCGCGTCCCTGCATGCTCAGGACGAGGACGTAGAGCGTCACCGCGACGAAGCCGTAGCGGGTGAGGTGACAGAGGGTGCCGACCAGGTTGGCGCCGCGGATCTCGTCGGGTCCGCCGTTGATCGCGTTGACGCTGTGTGCGACGACCACGAAGGTGAACAGGACCACGCGGACGAAGTCGGCGGTGTGTGCGCGCGAGCGGGAGCCCCTGACCGGGGCCGTCGTCGACGGTGTCGCCGGAGTGGTCGGTCCCGAGTGGGCAGCCGTGCCGGTCTCGCTGTCGGCGGTGCGCGCCGAGCCCGCTGCGTGCACCAAAGCAAAGACCTCCCCGTTGACCAAACTGTTACCCGAACGAAGTGTACGGGCCGAATCTGGCAGGAACCTCAACGTCGGGGTGCATGAAGTGGCGACAATCACAGCCCGAATTGCCCGGTTCGCGCTTCCTGTCGACTATAGCGGCGATCGGAATCGGGTGCCGTGTGGAGATGGTGCGGTAGGCGTCGAGTGCTGACGTACACTGCCGTGTGGCGCTCGCGCGGGTCTCGCCCGTCGGCGGGTCGCTGCGCCTTCGTAGCTCAGGGGATAGAGCAACCCTCTCCTAAAGGGTAGGTCGTAGGTTCGAATCCTACCGAGGGCACCACCTGCCGTTTCATAGCTCGAAACCGCGCTGACCGCGGGTCCGAGCTATGACACGGCGGCGGACTTCGCGAAGCGACGGCGGTACACGAGCGGCGAGACGCCCACGGACGCCGCGAAGTGGTGCCGCAGCAGTGTCGCCGAGGTGAATCCGACCAACCGCGCGACCTCTTCGACGGGCGCGTCGGTGGATTCCAGCAGGTTCTTCGCGGCGAGGACGCGATGCTCGGTGAGCCATCGCCGCGGTGACACCCCGACCTCGTCGACGAATCTGCGCGCGAATGTCCGGCCGGACATGTGCATCCGTTCCGCCATGTCGTCGACGCTGATGTCACTGTCGAGGTGCTCGAGGAGCCAACTGAGCAGAGCGCCGAAACCCTCGTCGGAGCAGGAGGGCATCGGGGCGTCGACGAACTGTCGCTGACCGCCGTCACGGTGCGGCGAGACGACCATGCGGCGGGCGATCCGGTTCGCGACGCCCGGTCCCCAGGCCTCGCGTACGAGATGCAACGACGCGTCGATCCCGGCCGCGGTGCCGGCGCTGGTGGTGATGGGACCGTCGTCGACGAAGAGGACGTCGGTGTCGACCGTCGCCTTCGGGAACTGTCGCGACAATTCGTCGCCGTAGCGCCAGTGCGTGGTGCAGCGGCGACCGTCGAGCAGGCCGGCCGCGCCGGCGACGAAGGCGCCCGAGCACACGGTGAGCACGCGGCCGCCGTTGTCGACGACCGCGCGCACGGTGTCCAGGATCTCCGCGGGATAGTCGCCGTCGACCTTTCCGCCCGGGATGGCCACGAGGTCGACGTCGCGGCACTCGTCGAGGGTGTGCGAGACCTGGAGTGAGACTCCGTTGCCGACGCGCAGCGGGACCGACGGATCGGGGGAAGCGACCCGGAAGTCGAATGCGGGAACGCCGTCGTCGGTGCGGTCGAGGCCGAACACCTCGTGGATCACGCCGAACTCGAAGAGCGCGACGTTGCCGTGGAGGAGGACCCCGACCGTTGTCAGCATGACGTCAGTATGGCAGAAAATTTGTGGACATTGTCATTTGCGCCACTGTTGGCTGAAATCAAGTGCGCAGAAAATTACTGCCATGATCATCGCACTCATCGTTCTCGCCGTCCTGGCCGTGGTCGCCGCGGCGACCTTGGTGTACGTCACCCGCCGCACGCCGACCGGTCGCCGCACTCCGCTTCAGCGCTTCGCCGACTGGTGGACGCGCGATCCGCAGCGTCCCTACGGCCCCGACACCGATCGGGTCGCGGCCGAACTGAGCATTCTCACGCGTCGCTACGACCGTCTCGTCTGAAACGGGCTGCGATACCGTAGCGGGCGTGAGCTCTCAGACCGTTCTCGTCACCGGCGCGACCAGCGGCATCGGCGCCGAAGTCGCCCGCCAGTTCGTCGCCCGCGGGCATCGGGTCTACGGCACGACCCGTAACCCCGACGCCGTGCGGCACCCGATCGCCGGTGTCACCTACGTCCGCCTGGACAACGCCGACTATGACTCCGCCACCGCCTGTGCCGACCTCGTCGGTCCGGTCGACATCCTCGTCAACAACGCCGGCGAATCGCAGGCCGGCGCGCTCGAGGACACCTCGATGCAGGCCATCGAGGATCTGTTCCGCGTCAACGTGTTCGGGCCGATCGCGCTCACGAAGGCGGTTCTTCCGGGGATGCGGGAGCGGCGTCGGGGCACGGTGGTCATGGTCGGCTCGATGCTGTCGAGTTTCCCGGTCGCGTTCCGTTCCAACTACGCGGCGACCAAGTCGGCGTTGAAGGCGTTCGCGCTGGCCACCCGTCGTGAGGTCGCGCCGTACGGGATTCGCATGATCTCGGTGGAGCCGGGCACCATCGCCACCGGGATCGGTGATCGTCGGTCCATCCACGTCGGCGAGAACTCGCCGTACCGTGCCGAATACGAGACCCTCGCCGCGGCCACCCGCCGCAACGAGGACGCCGGGATCGGCGCACAGGACATGGCCACCCAGATCGTCGACGCGGCGCTCGCCGAACACCCGAAGCCGTTCTACGCCAGAGGAAACCAGGCGGGAATCGTGTTCTTCCTGCGCCGGCTCGCGCCGCGCCAGCTGATCCTGGACATGACCGCCCGGAAGCACGGCCTCCCCAAGGTGAAGATCTGACCGTGCGAATCACGCTGCGGGTCATCGGGATCGGGCCCGGCGGTCCACGCCAGGTCACACTGCAGGCCATCGACGCCATGGCCGACGTCGACGCCTTCCTCGCCCTCGAGAAGGGAACGGCCAAGAGCGGGTTGCTCGACGCGCGCCGGGTGATCCTCGATGCGCATGCGCGCGCGGGCTATACGCTCGTCGAGATCCCCGATCCGCCGCGTGATCGCACCCCGGCCGACTACGACGCCGAGGTCCGGCGCTGGCATGCGGCTCGCGCGGACCTGATCGCCGCCGCACTGCGGAACGAGGTCGGCGACGGCGGGGTCGCGGCCTTCCTGGTGTGGGGCGATCCGGCGCTCTACGACAGCACACTGCGCATCGTCGACGACCTGGCCGCCCGCGACGACCTCGAGCTCTCGATCGAGGTGATTCCCGGCGTGACCAGCGCCAGCGCACTCACCGCCGCACACGGCATCGTCGCCAACCGCGTCGGCGAACCGATCCACATCACCACCGGTCGCCGCCTCGCCGAGACACCCGCCGGCGCCGATGCCAACCAGATCGTCATGCTCGACGGCGATCTGGCCTTCCGTCACACGGCTAACCCGGACGACCACATCTGGTGGGGCGCCTACGTCGGCACCGCCGACGAGATCCTCATCAGCGGACGGGTGGGCGACGTGACCGACCGGATCGTCGAAGCTCGTGCCGAGGCGCGTGAACGCATCGGCTGGATCATGGACATCTACCTGCTGCGCAAGGCTTCCCGCCCCGCATGATCGCAGAACTGAAGTCTGAGGAACCTTCCACTTCCAGACTTCATTCCGAAGTTGCGACTTCGATCGAGGTCGCAACGTCGAAATGAGTTCTGGGAGTGAAGGAACGACCAGAAAGACCCGCCACCTTTCTGACCGACATCACAGGTCCTCTCGCGCCACCAGCTCCACCGTGACGAGCATGGCGATCGAACTGACGGCGAGCAGCGCGATGAGTACGAACAACTGCATCGCCGCGGCGGCCCACACCGACGCGCCGCCGAGCACCATGCCGACGAAGGCGCCCGGGATCGTCACCAGCCCGACGGCCCGGGTCTGATCGAGTCCGGGTATGAGAGCGGTCGCCGACGCCGGGGCGCAGATCTCGAACCGAGCGTCGCGGGGGAGAAGACCCAGCGAAAGTGCGGCCTCGACTTCACCGTGACGTGTGGTCAGCTCGTCGTGTGCGCGCCGACCGGCGAGGGAGGTGGTGACCATCGCGCCGCCGAGCAAGATGCCGGCGGTGGGGATGACCGCGATACCGCGGGCGGGCAGCACACCGACCACGACCAGCACGAGCACGATGACGATCGTCGGTGCCGCGACCGGGCCCAGGCACCGCGCGACGGTGACGAAGTCGGATTGTTTCGGACGAATGCGCCGCGCCGACGTCCAGGCCGCCGCCGCCGCCATGACCACGACGAACAGCGCGGACGCCCACAGATGCGGAATCACCACCGCCAGTACGCCCGCCAACGCGGCCAGTTGCACGACGGCCCGCAGGGTCGCCACCAAAGTGTCGGTGGCCAAACCGCTTCGGCGGTTCACCAGCACCGCGACGAGAGCGAGCACACCGATGGCGATCGCGAGGACCGGTCCGATCCGGACGACGGCGTCGCCGATTCCGTTCACACCGGCCAGTTCACCAGATCTGCTGCAGGGCCGCGAGCATGTCCTCGCGGATCTCGCGGCGGCAGATCACGAAGTCGGGCATGTAGGGGTGGCGATTGTTGTAGACGATCTCCGACCCGTCCAGGCGACTGCAGTGCAGCCCGGCCGCCAGTGCGACCCCGACCGGGGCCGCGTTGTCCCACTCATACTGGCCGCCGGCATGGACGTAGGCGTCGGCATCACCGCGGACGACGGCCATCGCCTTCGCGCCGGCCGACCCGACCGGAACCATCTGCAGGCCGAGCCGGTTGGACACGTAGCTCGTCTCGTACGAGCCGCCCCACCGCGAGGTCACCATGCGACGGGTCAGTTCGGCGCCCGGCTTCTCGACGGTGTCGGCGCGGAACAGTTCACCGGTAGCGGGCAGCGAGACCGCCGCCTCGGTGACGGTTCCGTTATCCGTCAACGCCACGTGCACAGCCCAGTCCGCGCTGCCCGCGGCGAATTCTCTTGTGCCGTCGAGCGGGTCGATGATCCACACGCGCCGGGCCGTCGCGCGGTCGCCGACGTCGGCGGCCTCCTCGGACAGAACAGCGTCGCGCGGACGGTGTTTGCGCAGGACGGTGGAGATCCACGCCTGCGCGAGAGCATCGCCGACATCGCCGAGCATGCTGCCGGCCAACAGGTCGCCATGACGAATCCCGAGGAGGATCTCCCCGGCTCCCTGGGCGATCCGGGCGGCCAGCTCGGCGTCGGAAAGTCGGGAAGTCATCCCTTTACTAGAGCACACTGGTGGCATGCCCGAGCTCCCTGAGGTGGCCGCCATCGCCGACTATGTCGACGGACGTGCAGCCGGACTCCCGATCCGGCGAGTCGATGTCGCGTCCTTGTCCGTGCTCAAGACGGCCGATCCGCCGTACACCGCGCTCACCGACCGGATCGTCGATTCGGTCGGTCGCGTGGGCAAGTACCTGGTCATCCGGACCATCCCGGGTTCGGAGGCGACGGCGCAGGAGCCGACGCTGGCGCTGGTCATCCACCTGTCGCGCGCCGGCTGGGTGCGATGGAGTGAGGACCTCTCACCCAAGCCGCTGCGCCCGGGCGGGAAGTCGCCGATCGCGCTGCGGGTGCACTGCGGTCTCCCCGGTGAGGGATTCGACGTCACCGAGGCCGGAACCCAGAAGCGTCTGGCGGTATGGCTCGTCCGCGACCTCACCGAGATCGACCGCGTCGCCGGACTCGGCCCCGACGCACTGGAACTGACCGGGGAGCAGTTCGCCGAGATCCTCGCCGGCACCACCGGGCGCGTCAAGAACGTGCTCACCGACCAGCACACCATCGCCGGGATCGGGAACGCCTACTCCGACGAGATCCTGCACACCGCGCGACTGTCGCCGTTCGCGTCGTCGAAAACTCTCAAACCCGACCAGGTGAGCGCACTCTACGACGCGATGCGCGCCGTGTTGACCGACGCCACGACTCGCCTCGAGGGGCAGACCGTCGCCCGGCTGAAGTCGGAGAAGCGCACCGGCCTCCGCGTCCACGCGCGCACCGGACTGCCGTGCCCGGTCTGCGGCGACACGGTCCGTGAGGTGTCCTTCGCCGACCGCTCCTTCCAGTACTGCCCGACCTGCCAGACCGGTGGCAAGGTGCTCGCCGACCGCCGGATGTCGCGGCTGCTGAAATGAGCGATGGTGCACGCGCTCGTCGTCGACGATGACATCAGAGCAGCCGAGACCGTCCGCCGGATACTCGTCAGTGACGGGTGGGCGGTCACCCTGGCCTTCGACGGTCCGGAAGGGCTGTGGCGGGCCACCGAGGGAAGCTACGACGTGATCATGCTCGACATCATGATGCCGGGGATGAACGGGTACCGCGTGCTCCAGAGCCTTCGTGAGCGCGGGATCTGGACCCCGGTCCTGATGCTGAGCGCGAAGGACGGTGAGTACGACCAGGCGGAGGCGCTCGACTGCGGCGCGGACGACTATCTGGTGAAGCCGTTCTCGGTCGTCGTGCTCAAGGCGCGGCTGCGGGCGCTTCTGCGTCGTGGTGCCCCGGAGCGTCCCGCGACCCTGCGCGTCGGAGACCTCTTCCTCGACCCGGCCGAACACCTCGTGCGTCGCGGCGACACCCCGATCACCCTGACACCACGCGAGTACGCGGTGCTCGAATGCCTCATCCGCCACGCCGGAACCGTCGTCTCGAAAACCGCCATCCTGCACTCGGTCTGGGACGAGAACTACGAGGGTGACCCCAACATCATCGAGGTGTACATCGGGTACCTGCGCAAGAGGATCGATCAGCCGTTCGGCGTGCACAGCATCGAGACCGTCCGCGGGGTGGGTTACCGCATCGGTTGACGAGGCGGCATCGCGAGTGCCGTGCTGACCTCGCCGTCGCCCATACCCTCCGGGAGACGACGAGCCGTCGGGAGAGAGATGACGAAGGTGACGCCGTGCGCGAACCCGGCCGGCGGGTCCTGCACGTACACCGAACCGCCGTGCGCACGGACGATCTCGCGGACGATGGACAGCCCGAGACCGGAGCCGCTGCGGTTGCGGCGATCGACATCGAGTCGGGTGAAGCGGTCGAAGATGATGTCGCGACGATCCCGCGGGATGCCCGGGCCGTCGTCGGTCACCGCGATCGACGCGATCCCGCCGGCCGGGTCGAAGTACATGTCGAACCGGACCGTCGACGCCGCGTAACGCACCGCGTTCTCGGCGAGGTTGCGGAGCGCGCGCGACAGTTTCTCCGGATCGCCCGACGTCCTGATCGGGATGATCGTGGTCGCGACTGCGGCGAGCCCCAGTGACCGGAGGCGCCACGCCTCGGCGGCGACGATGTCGTCGAGGTCGACGTCCCGGATGTGCAGCGGCACACCGTGTTCGTCGGAGCGTGCGAGCAACAGCAGATCGTCGACCATGTTCTGGAGCCGGCGGGCTTCGGGAAGAAGCAAGGTGCGGAGTGTCTGCACGTCGATCGGGGAGTCGGTGTCGTCGGCGAGGTCGAGGAGGCCGACCACTGTGGTCAACGGACTACGCATCTCGTGTGAAGCATCCCCGACGAATCGCAGCTGCGCCGCACGGCTTTGTTCGAGACGTTCGAGCATCGAGTTCATGGTCGTGGCCAGACGCGTCACCTCGTCGTCGGTGGACGGGACCGGCACGCGACGCGACAGATCCGACGCGGTGATGGCGGTGACCTGCTCGGTGATCCGCCCGACCGGGCGCAGCGCACGACCCACGAAGAACCAGATGGCGACCGCGGACAGGAGAACCAGGATCGGGAGTCCGACCGCGAGCACCAGCGCCGTGTTGATCAGACTCTGCCGGTACGCGTCCGCCGACACCGCGACGATCACGGTGTACGAGGCTCCGTCGTGCGAGGTGGCGGTGACGGTCGCGCAGAACTCCACGTCGCTGCCGGGGATCAGCCGGCCCTTCACCTGCGACGACGTCCACAGTGCCGGACGCTCCGTCGTCACCGCGTCGGCCGACGCGCCCGGTGAGGACGCCACCACGTCGCCGGTCCCGTCGATCACCTGCACGATGTCGGCCCCGGAACCCATCCCGAGCGACTCGGGGGAGATCGCCGAGATCCCGCCCTCTCGGATCTCTGCGGCGATCTCGTAAGCCCGGTAGCTCGTCTCGTCGTACATCGTCCGGCTGTCCGCGCGATTCAGCATGAACAGCATCACCGCGGCGCCGATGAGCAGAGCGATGGTGACGAGGAGGGTACCGACGATCGTGGACCGGATGCGGACTCCCTGACTCCGGCGTAGAAGAGCGGGGGGCCGGGGGAGCGCGGGGCGACCGGAGGCATGCGTGGAAAACCGGACATCGCGACTCCTCGCCGGTGCCTACCGAGACGACACCTGCTGATCACTCAGCCTAGGTCGTCATGCGTCCGCTCCGACAGTGTTCGAACGGTGTACTGCTTCAGCGGTTCTTCAGGTTCGGCGACGCAGAGTTGTTCCCATGACCTTGACCGCAGACCTCAGGCACCGGGCAACCGTCACCGGCAACGTGCGCGTCGCGACTCAGACGGTTGCCGAATACATTGTGGAACAACTGATCTCGGCGTCAATGACCCTCGGGTTCGGTGTGCACGGAGCCAACATCGAAGACCTCTACGACGCGGCGACGCGTGCGCCGGGGATGACGGCGGTCGTCGCCAAACACGAGTTCGCCGCCGGTGCGATGGCCGACGGCACCGCTCGGATGAGCGGCCGGCCCGGCGTCGTCATGACCACCTCGGGTGGTGGCGCGATGAACGTCGTCCCAGCGCTCGCCGAGGCGTACGACAGCCGGGTCCCGGTGCTCGCACTGATCGGTACCGCGCCGTCGACGCTGGTCGGCCGCGGGCCTTCCAGGACATGCTCGCGCCGCCGGACACCGTCGACATCGCCGGAGTCCTGTCGGCCGTCACGGGTTCGTGTTCGGTCGTCGGGCACGCCGACGAGGTGCCCGCTGCGCTCGCCACGGCCTTCGCCACCCTTCACCGAGGTCTGCCGGCCGCTGTCCTGCTGCCCAAGGACGTCCAGTCCGCGCCGGGCCCCGAACTGCGGCAACTGCATCCCGGGGAGTGGGTGCAGCACGGAATCGGCGTACCGGGGCCGACGCTGTTCGCCGTCGCCGACGAACTGTGCGCTCTCGCGGAATCCGATGCCCGGCTGCTCATCTGGGTGGGTGACGAGGCCTCCCGCGCGAAGGCCGGTCGACCGGTCGAAGCTCTCGCCGACGCGCTCGGTGCGGTGGTCGTCGCGGCTCCCGGCGGCCGTGACCTCCTCAGGGACGCCGACGGTTTCGCGGGCGTCACCGGTGTGATGGGACATCCGTCGGCGCATCGGGCCATCGCCGATGCGGACGCGTGCCTCGTGCTCGGGTGTCGCATGACGATGACCGATCGCGCCGGACTCGACGAGGCACTCGGACGACTCCGGTTGATCCACCTCGGCGCCGAACCGCCGCGGATGCCCGGCGACGTCGACCATGTGCCGTGTACCGACCTCGCCGCCGCGATCTCGCGACTGGCCGGTGGGGTCCGGCGACGACTCGGCCACGATCGCCCGCGCGAAGCGGTCTCCGTGACCCACCTGATCGTGCCGCCCGGCCGAGCGGGCCTGGACATGCGCACCGCGGTCGAGGAGATCGGGCGTGCGTTGCCGCCGGACACCCCCGTGTTCGCCGACGCCGGCAATGCCGGCGCCGCCGCGATCCACCACCTCCCGTGCGGCCACGGCAGATTCGTGGTGGCGCTGGGCATGGGCGGCATGGGATACGCGATCGCGGCCGGGATCGGCAACGCCATCGACTCGGCCGCCTGCGAGAAGCCGAAACGAACCGTGGTGATCGCGGGAGACGGCGCATTCTTCATGCACGGCATGGAGATCCACACCGCCGTCGAACACTCCGCGCCGGTCACCCTCGTCCTGCTCAACAACAACGCACACGCGATGTGAATCAGCCGGGAATGACTCTTCTTCCCGAACACGCCCAGTGTCAACAGGTTTCAACCCAGTGACCTGGCCGGCGGATTGGCCGCCATGTTCGACGGGCTGGTCGTCGCCCGCGCATCCGACGCCGCATCTGTACGCGCGGCAGCCACCGAGCTGCTGTCGCAATCCGGTCCGAACTGTCTCGTCGTCGACGTCGATCCCGACGAGATACCCCCGTTCGCCCCGCTCATCCCGAAAGGACAGTCATGACAGTGCTACAACCCGCCCTCTCCGACCTCGGCGAGGATGCCGCGACCCTCGCCGGTCTCGTCCGCATCGAAACCCATCCGCGGCCGGTCGCGACCCCGCTCGTGCTCGACAAGCTGCGGTCGGTGTATCCCCACGACCAGATCTACGGTGAGTTCTGCCCGGTGCAGGGCTACGTCGACGCCCCGCCCCGCGAGGTGTTCGACTGGCTCGCACACACCCCGGTCGCTGGAGAATGGAGCTACAGCCTCCGCGGATTCACCGAGACCGAGGAGCCGGGATTGTGGGTCGCGCAGGACCGGTTGGGAGCCGACACCGCAATCTACGTCCGCACGGTCGCCTCGCCCGAGTCGATGACCGTCGACTATCACTGCGCGTGGGACCAGGGCCGTCACCTCTGGATGATCTACCTGATGCGGTCGTCGACGCCCAGGTGGTCTTCGACAAGCCCGGTTCCGTTGTCCTGTGGGTGAATTGCCATCACCCGTTCTACGACGAGAACCCCTTCCCGGAGACCGCTCCGCCCGAACGGCCGGTGTGGGTGGGGGACTTCTGGGACACCTTCGCCCCCGGCCATCAGATCGAACTCGACAACCTCACCGCCATCGCCGAATACCGGCACCGCAACGGCCTCCCGCTCACCCCAGAATGGATGCGATCATGACATCGAACCCCGTCAGCCTCATCGACCTCGCCACCTACCTTCCCGAGAAGGTCGTTCCCGCAGCGTATTACGCGCAGTTCGCCGAGGACGACACCCTGGCGGACAACGTGATGTTCCGCGCACCGGCATTCCGTCATCATGCTGCCGAGGGGGAGACGTCGGCAGACATGATGATCTCGGCCACGCGTGAGCTGTTCGAGCGGCACGGCGACGATTTCCTCGACGACGTCGACGTGGTCCTCACCCACAGTCAGCTGCCCGAGGTGCCCGTGCGCGGTTGCGGAGGGGAGGTGGCCCACCGTCTCGGCATGAGACCTTCGACTGTCCTCGATGTACACAACGGCGGTTGTGCGGCGTTCATCCACATGATCGATGTCGCCGCGGCGTTGCTGCGGGCCGGCGGAGGCCGCAAGGCGTTGCTCGGGTTGGCGCAGAACAGTGCAGGTCAGGTGTTCGCCCAGGAACAGGTCCGCGGCAAGGCGCAGGCCGCCATCCCGGGAGACGGTGCGGCGGTGGCCGTGCTGACCGTCGACGACGTGGATGCGAGCCCGGTCCTCGGCCTGCGTTGTCACTCGTTCGGGCAGTACTCCGGCGACATGACCGGGGTCTCCGACCCGCCCCGCAAGTACTGGGAGGCCGGACCGGGCCAGGTGCACATCGGGTTCACCGACTCCAAGATCGCGAAGGTGCTCGCCCGGGGCAACCGGATGGTGCCCGAAGTCGCCATCGAGGTGGCCGACGAGATCGGCATCTCGCCGTCGGATCTCGACTGGTTCGTCACCAATCAACCCAGCCGAATCATCCTGCGCAATTGGCGTGAGGCGCTCGAACTGTCGGACAGCCATCACCCGGACACGTTCGACGAATGCGGCAACCTGTTCGCCGTGGCCATCCCGGTCACGCTTGACGCCGCCATCTCCGACGGTCGCATCGGCGAGGGCGACATCGTGATGATGGCTGCGTTCGCGCACGCCGGCGACTTCTCCGCGGCCGCCGCGCTGAGATGGGGAGGACGGCCATGAGTCCGCCGCTCGCCGGCGGCGCGTCCTGGCCACGCATCCGACTGGACCTCAACGAATCGGCCTACCCGCCGCTGACCTCGGTCGCGGCGGCGCTGCAGAACGAGATCGTCGACACCCATCGGTACCCCGACTTCCTGCCCGATCGCACGCGCGGACAGATCGCCTGCCACCTCGGTGTCGTACCCGAGCGGGTCACCGTGGGCGCGGGGGCGGCCGGAGTCGCCCTGGCAGCCTTGCAGTGCGCGGCCCGCCAGGCGGCAGAGGCCGGCGTCGCCACGCCGGCGCTGCTCACCTCGACGCCCACCTTCGACGGCTATCCGATCCTCGCGCGGATGGTCGGGATGCGCTTCGACGCAGTCGACCTCGCCGACGACGGCGCAGTCGACCTCGATCGCCTGCTCGCGGCGATCACCCCGGAGACGGTGGTGGTCGTGATCTGCTCGCCGCACAACCCGACGGGCTCGGTGGTGGACGCGGGCGACCTCAACCGGTTCCTCGGAGCGGTGCCGCCGCACGTGATCACCATCGTCGACGAGGCGTATGTGGAGTTCGGCGAGACCACGCCGGACCTGCATCGGCTGATCCGGAACCCCCGCGTAGTGGTGCTGCGGACCTTCTCCAAGGCGTACGGTCTGGCCGCACTCCGCGTCGGGTACGGAATCGGCCCCACCGAACTGATCACCGACCTGCGCGCACACGAGGTGCCCTTCGCCGTCGGCCGGGCCGCGATGGCGGCCGTCCCGGTCGCGCTCGACGCGGAACTCGAGCTGGCGCAACGAGTCCGGTCGATGAGGGGGGAGCGGGACCGGATGGTGGACATGCTCGCGCACATGGGCTTCCGGGTGCTGCCCAGCCACGCCAACTTCGTCTTCCTCCCCGGTGCGGAGGGCGTGTCGGTCGGCCGGATGCTGTGCGGGCTCGGGGTTGCGGTGAAGGCGTGCGGCACGGCGGGAACCCGTATCACCGTGGGCGACCGTTCCAGCCGATCAGGTCATCCGCGCCCTGCGACTCACCTCCAGGTCCGCGTAGCCGGCGGTGGTGCCGGTAGGTTCGGGTCCATGACCGCGACGACACGGCAGAAGATCCTCATCACGGGTGCGAGTTCGGGACTCGGCGAGGGCATGGCCCGCAGATTCGCCGCCCAGGGGCGTTCGCTGGCACTCGCCGCGCGACGCCTCGACAAACTCGAGGCGCTGGCCGCCGAACTGCGACCCTCGGCGGCACAGGTCGCGATCGCCCGACTCGACGTCACCGACCTCGACGCGGTGCCGGTCGCCTTCCGCGCGCTGGCCGGCGAACTCGGCGGCCTCGATCGCGTCATCGTGAACGCCGGGCTCGGCAAGGGGGCGCCGATCGGCACGGGTAAGGCGGCGGCCAACCTCGAGACCGTACAGACCAATCTCGTCGGCGCGCTCGCGCAGGCCGAGGCCGCGCTGGAGATCTTCCGCGAGCAGAACGCCGGCCACCTCGTCCTGGTCAGCTCGATCTCCGGGGTCCGGGGCATGCCCAAGGCGCAGGCGGCGTACTCGGCGTCGAAGGCCGGTCTGACCGCGCTGGGGCAGGGACTGCAGGCCGAGTTCGCGGGCTCACCGATCAGGGTGTCGGTCGTGGCGCCCGGCTACATCGAGACCGACATCAACCGTGGCGTGAAGACCTCGCTGATGGTCGACACCGACAAGGGCGTCGACGCCATGGTCGCGGCGATCGAGGCCGAGAAGAACTGGGCCCGGTACCCGCGTGGCCGTGGACGCCGATCGCCGCGGCGCTCAAGTACCTGCCGGCGTCGATCAGTCGACGGATGGTCTGAGGCGGAGCGGCTACTTCCAGTAGTCCTCGTCGAACACCTCGTCGGGGATCTCGTCACCGGGTTCGACGCCGAGCTTCTCGAGCCGGCCCATGATCGCGGCGGCGGTGGCCACGAAGGTCACGAGATCCTCGGATTCGACGGATCTTTCGGCGGGATCGCCACCGAGGAACTCGTAGAGGGCCGGCGGTACGCAGGCGCCCATGTCGAGCGAGCGTGTGCCGGTGGCGGTCCGCCAGGCATCGAAGCTCGCGACGTCGACGGCTTCGGCGACCTCGCCCGTGCGGACGGCTGCGAGCACGTCGTCGATGGTTGCCAACTCACCCGAAGATCCGCTGGACGCGTCGAATCCGAGCACCGTCTCGGCGTCGATGGATTCGTCCTCGGCGAGCGTGAAGTAGACGACCCCACGCCAGTCCGAGGCCAGCGCCTCGATGTCGGTCCGGCCGAAGATGTCTCCCAGCAACTCGCTGACCTGGTCACGACGACGGCTCCCCAACATCTGAAATGCGCCCGACGCCACGCTCTGTCCCTGCTTGTTCGCCACAGACCGTCACCTTACGCAGGTCAGTCGTCGATGCCGAGCACGACCACGCGGCCCGTCGACGGCGACAGGTACACCGTCGCCCGCCAGTCACCCGACGAGAACGCGTCGTCCAGGTGCTGCCCGCCGACGAACTCGCCGACCGGGACGAAGCCGCGCAGTTCGGCGGCCACCCGGTCGGGCGCGGCCACCGGTTCCGCGTGATACTCATCGGCCCAGGCGGTTGCGCGCTCGGGCCCGACGTCGACGACGGCGTCGAACCAGTAGGCGGTGGGACCGGGTACCCGCTCGGAGGACCCGGGGGCGGACCCGAGGGTTCCCGCTGCCCAGCAGTCGACGATGCCGTCGGTGAGCAGCGGAAAACGACGGGCCACCGGCTCGATGTTCCGGCTGGGACCGGCCGTCACGACCTTCACCGCCGCGGGAGCGGACATCGACGTGCCCGGCGCGCGATCGACGGGATCGTCGGGGGTGCAACCGGTGACGCCCACGAGAGCCAGTGTGACGACCGCGAATCCGGCTGCGGGGCGTCGAATCCGGTGTGGCAGCATCCCGCCACGCTAGCTTCCCGCGATCCCGTTTCCCATCCGCTGATCGGATCCGATCAGCGCGAAGGAACCGGCACTGCGGGAAGGGAACGCGCTCGCGGGAGCTCCGACCTCAGACCGCTCGACCCCGATGGCTGCGGTACCACGCGACCAGCTCGTTCGTCGACGAATCGTCGTCGCTCGCGGGCGCATCGGCCTGGGTGATGGTGCCCAGGAGTGCCTTCGCCTGGGTCTTGCCGAGTTCGACGCCCCACTGGTCGAAGGGGTTGATCCCCCAGATGACACCTTCGACGAACACCTGGTGTTCGTACAGCGCGATCAGCTGGCCGATCACCGACGGGGTCAGTCGGGGAGCGAGGATCGACGTGCTGGGGCGGTTGCCCGGCATCACCTTGTGCGCCAGCACATGTGCGGGTACGCCCTCCGCGGCGATC
>NZ_WXYI01000016.1:0-89920 GCF_009872315.1 Gordonia sp. YY1
TCGACACTGATAGTCATCACCCATTCCGATCCCCGCACACCCCGCCAGGTGTCTCACAAACAGCCTGACAGGATGCGGCGGCCTGGTGGAAATGCCGAAAAAGGGTGGGTTTGCGCAGGGCCCCGGGAAAGCGCGACGCCCCGGGTGGAAACCCGGGGCGTCGCGAGGGAAGTTCGATCAGACGTCAGGCGACGCGGTATCCCTTGTAGTCGGGAAGCGAGGCCACCCGGTCGAGGATCGGTTTGATGTTCGTACCGGTCTCCGGGCCGAAGCAGCCGAGGAAGTAGTAGGCGTTCACCATGCCGACGAGGCGGTCGCCGACGACGACCGGGCTACCGGAGTCGCCCTCGATCACGCACAGCTGGCTCAGATGGACGTCGCCGTCGGAGAACCAGGCGATGCCGCAGGTGTTGCCGGTGGTGCGGCCTTCCTTGCAGGCAATGGTGGGGAAGCCGATAGGCCGGGTGTCGACCGATCGGATCGTCACGCCACGGACGGTCCGGAGCGGCACCACGCGCGAGGCGTCCATCTCGATGATCGCCATGTCAAGGTCGGAGGCCGAGTAGGTGATGGTGCCGGCCTGTCCACGGTCCTGGAAGGTCTCCGAATAGACCTTCTGGCCGGGGTTGCCACAGTGGCCCGCGGTGATGCCGATCAGTTTGCCGGTCTTCGAGCGGCCGATCGTCGTCAAGGTGCAGGCCGCAGCCGAGTTCCCACCTTTGAGAACCAGGATTCCTGAGCCGCCCCCGAGGAAGATCTTCGCCGGGGCCGCGACCGCGACGCCCGCTCCCCAGCCGGCCAGCACCGTCGCAGCCAAAACCGCCAACAGTGCCGTCAGCTTCTTCGTCATCCGCTCTCCACTTCTGATTTCGCAATGCGCCGAAACGCCTGCCGCAACTCATCGCGGCAGGCGGTCAAACACACCGTACCGGGAGCCACCGTCGTTCGCTCCTGCGTGGGATCGACCCGCGGTCGGTTTGCAACCCTTCCGTGATGCAGGCAACAGCGTGTCGTAATGCTCGTCACACTCTACCCAGCCGCACGGAGGCGACTCCTCTTTTGGGGTAGACCGCCTGTTCTGAGCCATCGACCAGACCTTTAAGCTGTGGTACGGAGAGTCTCCGACGCTCCGTCCCGCCAAAGGTGAGAAATCGCACCTGCCCCGAACCTGGAGAAAAGACTGTGAGCTCTGCTGGCCGCCCGGTTGTACTCATCGCCGACAAACTGGCGCCGTCCACCGTGGAAGCACTCGGTGACGGTGTCGAGGTGCGGTGGGTCGACGGCCCGGACCGTCCCAAGCTGCTCGAGGCCGTCGTCGACGCCGACGCCATCCTCGTGCGTTCCGCGACGACTGTCGACGCCGAGGTCCTGGACGCCGGCAAGAAGCTGAAGATCATCGCGCGTGCCGGTGTCGGTCTGGACAACGTCGACGTCCCCGCCGCCACCGCTCGCGGTGTCATGGTCGTCAACGCGCCGACCTCCAACATCCACACCGCTGCCGAGCACGCGATCGCGCTGCTGATGTCGGCGTCGCGCCAGATCCCGGCCGCTGACGCCACCCTGCGTGAGAAGACCTGGAAGCGTTCGGCGTTCAACGGTGTCGAGATCTTCGACAAGACCGTCGGCGTCGTCGGTCTCGGACGCATCGGCCAACTGGTCGCCGCCCGTCTGGCCGCCTTCGAGACCCACATCATCGCCTACGACCCCTACGTGTCGCCGGCCCGCGCCGCTCAGCTCGGCATCGAGCTGGTCAGCCTCGACGAGCTCCTCGAGCGCGCCGACTTCATCACCGTGCACCTGCCGAAGACCCCGGAGACCCTCGGCCTCATCGGCGCCGAGCAGCTCGCCCGCACCAAGAAGGGTGTCGTCATCGTCAACGCCGCCCGCGGTGGTCTGATCGACGAGCAGGCACTGGCCGACGCCATCAACTCCGGTCAGGTCCGCGCCGCCGGCCTCGACGTCTTCGCCACCGAGCCCTGCACCGACTCGCCCCTGTTCGACCTCCCGCAGGTCGTCGTGACCCCGCACCTCGGCGCCTCCACCAGCGAGGCCCAGGACCGTGCCGGCACCGACGTCGCCAAGAGCGTGCGTCTCGCCCTGGCCGGTCACTTCGTGCCCGACGCCGTCAACATCACCGGCGGCGCCATCGACGAAGAGGTCGCACCGTGGCTCGAGGTCGCCCGCAAGGCCGGTGTCCTCGTCGGCGCCATCAGCAAGGAGCCGCCGACCTCGCTGGTCGTCGACGTCCGCGGCGAACTGGCCGCCAAGAACGTCGAGGTGCTCGGACTCTCTGCTCTGCGCGGTCTGTTCTCGGCCGTCCTCGACGAGCCGGTCACCTTCGTCAACGCCCCGGCCGTCGCCGAGAGCCGTGGTGTCACCAGCGAGGTGACCACCGCTCCGGAGAGCCCGAACCACCGCAGCGTCGTCGACGTCAAGGCCGTCTTCGCCGACGGTTCGATCCACAACGTCTCCGGCACGCTCACCGAGCCGCGTCTCGTCGAGAAGATCGTCAACATCAACGGACGCAACTTCGACCTCCGCGCCGAGGGCCACAACCTGATCGTGAGCTACGCCGACCGTCCCGGTTCGCTCGGCAAGATCGGCACCCTGCTCGGCGATGCCGGCGTCGACATCCTCGCGGCTGGCCTGTCGCAGGACGTCGAGGGTGGAGGCGCCACCATGATGCTGCGCGTGAGCAGCGTCTTGGCCGACGAGGTCGTCGAGGCCATCGGTGCGGCCGTGGGCGCCACCCTGATCGTCCAGGTGGATCTGTCGTGAAGCTCGCCGTCATCGCCGGCGACGGCATCGGCCCTGAGGTCATCGGGGAGGCGCTCGGCGTCCTCGAGTCCGTCGTCCCGTCGGTGAGCACCACCGAGTTCGATCTCGGCGCTCGCCGCTACCACCGCAACGGTGAACTCCTCACCGAGGCCGACCTCGAGTCGCTGCGTCGTCACGACGCAATCCTGTTGGGAGCCATCGGCGATCCGTCGGTGCCGCCCGGAATCCTCGAGCGCGGTCTCTTGCTCACCATGCGCTTCGCCCTGGACCACCATGTGAACCTGCGCCCGTCGCGCCGGTTCCCGGGTGTGTCCTCGCCGCTGGCGGGCGACCCGGAGATCGACTTCGTCGTGGTCCGTGAAGGCACCGAGGGGCCCTACACCGGCAACGGCGGCGCGATCCGCGTCGGCACCCCGCACGAGGTGGCGACGGAGGTCAGCGTCAACACCCGCTTCGGCGTAGAACGTGTGGTGCGCAACGCGTTCCAGCGCGCGCAGCAGCGTCGTAAGAAGCTCACCCTGGTCCACAAGACCAACGTGCTCGGCTTCGCCGGATCGTTGTGGAGCCGCGCGGTCGAGGAGATCGGCGCCGAATTCCCCGACGTCACCACCGATTACTGCCACGTGGACGCGGCGACCATCTACCTGGTCACCGATCCGGGCCGCTTCGACGTGATCGTCACCGACAACCTGTTCGGCGACATCATCACCGACATCGCGGCTGCCGTCAGCGGTGGCATCGGACTCGCGGCGTCGGGCAACATCGATGCCACCGGCGCGAATCCGTCGATGTTCGAACCGGTTCACGGCTCGGCACCCGACATCGCCGGCCAGGGCAAGGCCGATCCGACCGCGGCGATCCTGTCGACGGCGCTGCTTCTCCGGCATCTCGGCGAGAACGACGCCGCGGCACGGATCGAGAAGGCCGTCGCCGATGACCTTGCCGAACGCAGCGGACCGGTGAACACCAGCGAGGTCGGCAAGCGCATCCGCCAACGGCTCAGCTGAGACGTTTGGCGGATCGCCACAGATCCACCGGATACAGATCATCCCACCACCCGACCCGGGTGGTGGGATGATCTGTATCCGCCGTGTTTGCGGGGCGGGTCAGACCTCGGCCAGTTCCTCGACCCGCAGATCCTGATCATTGGGGACCAGGGCGGCGGCGACCAGCGGTGCGAGCGCGGTGACCGCGAATGCAGCCGGGAAACCGGCAGCGGCGATCAGCGCACCCAGTACGGGCGTGGTCGCGGCGGTGACCAGGAACTGGCCGGTGTTCTGTACCGCGAGTCCGCGCCCGCTCCAGTCGGGACCCGCGAACTCGGCGATGGCGGTGAACGCCAGCCCGTTGTCGGCAACCGAGATGATGCTCGCCACCGCCATCAGCGCGGGAGCGACCGGGCTGTCGAACCAATCCGCCAGTGCGAGAGCGCACATCGAGGCAACCCCGGTCACGGCGATGATGCGAACGGGGCGCATCCGTGACAGCCACGCGTCCGACCATCGGCCCGCGGCGATCCGGCCGAACGCGCCGATCACCTGGGTCACGGTGATCAGCAAGCCCGCAGCGGCCGGTGACCAGTCGTGCGCGACGATCAGCCAGGTGGGCACGAAGGTCCACATCATCGACTGCGGGATGACGAGCAGCATGCTGACGGCGTGGACGCGCGCGAGGAACGAATTGCCGCGGTACGGGTTTGGACGGGTGGCCGGAACATCGCCGGTTCCGCTCGGGGCCGCACGCCGCGGCGGGTCGCTGATCCCGACGAGCACGGCCAGCAGCCCCGCGGCCGTGATCACGGCCGGGATCGCCAGCGCCGCAGCGGGTCCCTGGGTCGCAGCGACGACCGGCATCGTCAATGCGCACACGCCGATGCCCAGGGGTTGCGCCATCTGGCGGATGCCCATCGCGGTGCCACGTTGATGAGCGGGGAACCAGCCCACCACGATTCGGCCGCTGGCCCCGTTGGCGGCACCGGAACCGATCCCGCCCACCAGGAGAGCCGCACCGACGACGACATACGACGCGTCGACGGCCGCGGCCACGGCCGCGCCGGTGGCGCCGGCCAGCGAGATCGACAGGGAGATCGCCAGGATCCGGCGTTCGCCATAGCGGTCCAGCAGGATTCCCCACAGGATGGTCGCGGTGGTGAGGCCGATCGTGGGAATGGCGGCCAGGGTCGACGCCTCGGTCAGGGTGAGTCCGGCGTCGGTGTGCAGTGAGGGAATCAGATATGCGATGCCGCTGACGACGCAGGTGGTGGTCAGCGCGGCGAGAAGTGAACAACCGAGGATGACCCACCGTCTGGTGTCGGAAATGACTCTGGCGTCATCCATGAAACTCACCTCTCTCGTTGCACACGCGGATTCGCATCGTCTGAATCTCAGAATATGGAACAAACTGTTCACATTCTAAAACCGCTGGCCGGGTCCGCCAACTCGGCTCCCAACGGATGGGATCGGTCGGTGCGATAGGGTCTGGACATGCGCTTAGGTCGAATTGCGAGTCCCGACGGAGTGGCTTTCGTGTCCGTCGAAGGGGAGGGCGACGACGCCGTCGCCAAGGAGATCGCCGAGCATCCGTTCGGCACCCCGACGTTCACGGGACGTTCCTGGAAAATGGCCGACGTCCGTGTGCTGGCCCCGATCCTGGCCAGCAAGGTGATCTGCATCGGCAAGAACTACGCCGCCCACGCGGCCGAGATGGGTGGTGAGGCGCCCGCGGACCCGGTGATCTTCATCAAGCCGAACACCTCGATCATCGGACCCGAGGTCCCGATCGTGCGTCCGCCGTCGTCGGAACGCGTGGACTACGAAGGTGAGCTCGCCGTCGTCATCGGCCGGCCCTGCAAGGATGTCAAGGCCGCACAGGCCAAGGACGTCATCCTCGGCTACACGATCGCCAACGACGTGACCGCCCGGGATCAGCAGAAGATCGATGGACAGTGGACGCGCGGGAAGAGCTACGACACCTTCTGTCCGCTCGGTCCCTGGATCGAGACCTCCTTCGACCCTTCCGACGTCGAACTCGTCACCGAACTCGACGGTGAGGTCAAGCAGCGGACGCGGACCTCGTTGATGCTGCACGACATCGGCGAGATCGTCGAGTGGATCACACGGATCATGACCCTGCTCCCCGGCGACGTGATTCTCACGGGCACGCCCGAGGGTGTGGGACCCATGGTTGCCGGACAGCGGGTCTCGGTGACCGTCAACGGAATCGGCACGCTCTCGAACCCGGTGGTGGACAAGGCATGACAGCTCCCAATACGGCACGCGTCAACGGCATCGACATCTCCTACAGCGTGGCCGGGAGCGGCCCGCTGGTCGTGATGGTCATGGGCACGGGCAGTCCCGGTCGCGTGTGGAAGGCCAATCAGGAACCGGCACTGGTGAAGGCCGGCTACACCGTCGTCACGTTCGACAACCGTGGCATCGCCCCGTCATCGGAATGTCCCGAGGGTTTCGGCCTGGATGACATGGTGGCCGACACCGCCGCGCTGATCGAACATCTCGGCCGTGGTCCGGCGATCGTCGTGGGAACCTCGTTGGGCGCCCGGATCACCCAAGAACTCGCCCTGGCGCGGCCCGACGTCGTCAAGGCCGCTGTTCTGATCGCCACCTACGGCCGCAACACGCCACTGCAGGAAGCGATCTCGGCCGGTGAGCGTGCGCTCTACGACAACAAGATCAAGCTGCCGCCGGAGTACGAGGCCGCGATCACGGCTCATCTGAACCTGTCGCCGCACACGCTCGACGACGACCGCTCCGCACGGGACTGGCTCGACATCATCGGGTTCTCGCCGCAGACGGTGACCCCGGGGGTGCGCGCTCAGCTCGAGCTCCACAACAAGGAGTCGGACCGACTCTCAGCGTATCGCAACATCACGCGCCCGACACTCGTCGTCGGGTTCGCCGACGATCGCACGTTGCCGCCCCACCTCGCGCGTGAGGTGGCCGAGGCGATCCCGGGTGCGGAGTACGTACAGATCGAACGTGCCGGGCATTTCGGCTATCTCGAACAACCGGCCGAGGTGAACCGCGTCCTCGTCGACTTCTGCGGGCGTTTCCGGGACTGAACGCGCCGGTCAGGGCTCGACGGGGTTTCGATACCCTGACGGTCATGACCAGTAGTGAAGCCGTACGAGTCCGATTCTGTCCGTCGCCGACCGGTACACCCCATGTCGGACTCGTACGGACCGCGCTGTTCAACTTCGCCCAGGCGCGTCATGACGGTGGAACCTTCGTGTTCCGCATCGAGGACACCGACTCCTCCCGTGACAGCGAGGAGTCCTACCTGGCCATCCTCGATGCCCTGCGGTGGCTCGGAATGGACTGGGACGAGGGACCCGAGGTCGGTGGACCCTACGGTCCCTACCGTCAGTCGGAGCGTCGTGACATCCACGCCGGCGTCGTCGCACGCCTTCTCGAGGCAGGGGAGGCCTACGAGGCGTTCTCCACCCCCGAGGAGGTCGAGGCGCGTCACAAGGCGGCCGGACGTGATCCCAAGTTGGGCTACGACAACTTCGATCGCGACCTCACCGACGAACAGCGCGCGGCCTACCGCGCCGAAGGCCGCAAACCGGTTGTGCGCCTGCGGATGCCGGACACCGATCTCTCCTGGGACGACCTGGTCCGCGGTACGACGACGATCAAGGCGGGCACCGTTCCGGACTTCGCGCTGACGCGTGCGTCGGGCGACCCGCTGTACACGCTGGTCAATCCCGTGGACGACGCCATGATGAAGATCACCCACGTGCTGCGTGGCGAAGATCTCCTCTCGTCGACGCCGCGTCAGCTCGCGCTGTACGAGGCACTCATCCGCATCGGCGTCGCAGAGTTCGTCCCGGAGTTCGGCCATCTCCCGTTCGTGATGGGCGAGGGCAACAAGAAGCTGTCCAAGCGCGACCCGCAGTCGAACCTCTTCCATCACCGCGACCGTGGATTCATCCCGGAAGGTCTGCTCAACTACCTGGCGCTGCTCGGCTGGGGCTACTCCAGCGACACCGATGTCTTCTCGCTCGACGAGATGATCGCCGCTTTCGATGTGCGGCAGGTGAATTCGAATCCGGCGCGCTTCGATCAGAAGAAGGCCGACGCGATCAACGCCGAGCACATCCGCCGGCTCGACACCGGTGACTTCAGCGCGCGCCTCAAGGAGTTCCTGATCGGTCACGGACACCTGTCGGAGCCGGTCGACGATGTGAGATTCGCCGCACTGGCCGAACTCGTGCAGACGCGCATCCAGGTACTCGCCGACGCCTGGGACCTCATCAAGTTCGTCTACGTGTCCGACGATGAGTTCACGATCGACGAGAAAGCCGCGAGCAAGAACCTGGGAGCCGACGCAGTGGCCGTTCTCGACGCCGCCATCGCCGCCATCGAGCCGTTGACGTCCTGGACCACCCAGGAGCTGCAGGACGCCCTCAACGCGGCTCTGGTCGACGGTATGGAGCTCAAGCCACGTAAGGCGTTCGGTCCGGTGCGCGTCGCCGTCACCGGTTCGCAGGTGAGTCCGCCGCTCTTCGAGTCGATGGAGATCCTGGGTCGCGACAAGACCCTCGCCCGTCTGGCCGCGGCTCGTGAGATCGCTGCGAAATAGGCCTCTGAGCTGCACGTTTGTGGACTTCCGGTAACCCTTTGCTATTGTCTTTCTCGGCACTTTTCCTCAGGGAAAAGGGAAGTCCGTGGGGTATGGTGTAATTGGCAACACAGCTGATTCTGGTTCAGCCATTCTAGGTTCGAGTCCTGGTACCCCAGCGAACTGAATGAGTTCGAGACCGTGCTAAGGTCTTGATCGCAACAAAGTTCCAAGGCCCCGTCGTCTAGCGGCCTAGGACGCCGCCCTCTCAAGGCGGTAGCGCGGGTTCGAATCCCGTCGGGGCTACAGAAACACCCTCTCTCTGCACTGCAGAGGGAGGGTGTTTTTCTTTGTGGTGCAGACGATCTCGCCCGTGTTGCGATGATCACATCGCGACACGGGCGAGGGGGATCCGCCTATCGGGTGGGCGGATTCACAGGAACTGGGCGGTGCTTCCCGACGCCGGCATCTCCGGGATGCCGAGCTTGCGGTGATCCCACGAACGGGTTCGTGTGGGCACCAGGCGGACGGCCACACGCTTGTGCATCATCTGCTCGACGAAGGGGCGTGATTCCTCGGTGTAGGGCGCCGTGTAGCGCTCCCAGACGCTGATCCCGACCTTCAGGCAGGAATCGGGGTCGTCGAGGATCTCGGCGGTCCCCTCGAAGCTCACGCCCCGCAGCGTGTCGTAGGTGTCGCCGTCCTCGATCATCACGGTGCAGCGGTTGTTGCGGCGGAGGTTGACCGCCTTCTGCGACTTCGACTTCGTCTCGAACCAGATCTCGCCGTCGACGACCCTGTACCACATGGCGACGAGGTGGATGCCACCGTCGGGGCCCGTGGTGGCGAGGGTGGCCGTGCGGCTGCGCGCGACGAATTCCTCGATCTCGGCGTCGGACATGACGATCTGGTTGCGTTGGTTGACTCCCATGTGACGAAGCTATCCGACCGGTCCGCTGCGCGGAACGGTCACGCCGGGAACGCCGGCGGCGGCGGGTCAGGCGCGGGAGGTCTGCAGCCGCTTGTGGATCGCGTCGGCGGCGGCGAGGAGATCGGCGGCCCAGCGGGCACCCGGCCGACGACCCATGCGGTCGATGGGGCCGGAGACCGAGATCGCGGCGACGACGTCACCATTACCGTCGCGCACGGGCGCCGAGACGCTCGCCACGCCCGCCGCGCGTTCGCCGGCACTCTGGGCCCAGCCGCGGCGTCGGATCTCGTGCAGGGCTCGCTCGCTGAACACGCTGTCGTGCAGCAGCGCGCGCTGCGTTGCCGGGTCGGCCCAGGCGAGCAGGACCTTGGCTGCGGAGCCGGCGCTCATCGGGAAGCGTGTTCCGACGGGCACGGTGTCGCGCAGGCCGGTGGGCGGTTCCATCGCGGCCACGCACACACGTTCGGCACCTTCGCGGCGGTAGACCTGGACGGATTCGCCGGTGATGTCACGGAGTCGGGGAAGGACCATCAACGCGGACTCGGTCACGGGATCATGGGCGGAGGCGGCGAGTTCGCCCAGCGCCGGCCCCGGTTGCCAGCGTCCGGTGATGTCTCGTGCGAGGAAGCGATGGGTCTCGAGGCCGACCGCGAGCCGGTGTGCGGTGGCGCGCGGAAGTCCGGTGCGCCCACACAACTCCGAGAGATTGCACGGGGCCTCGGCGATGGCGTGGAGTACCGCCACGGATTTGTCGAGTACGCCGATTCCGCTGCTGACCGCGGATGCGCTATCCTGTCCCATAGGACGATACTAGCTGTCCAAATAGTGAGATGCACGTTTCAGCGCGAGCTGAGCGCGCACCGTCCGCCGAACCCGAGAAGATATCGAGTGCAGCCATGAGCAACAGCCCAGCCCAGCCGCTAACTCTTGCCGAGAAGGTCTGGCGCGACCACGTTGTCGTGCCCGGAGAGGCCGATGCGTCCGGAAACAACAATCCGGACCTGATCTACATCGACCTCCATCTCGTCCACGAGGTCACCAGTCCGCAGGCCTTCGACGGCCTCCGACTGGCGAGACGCCCCGTGCGACGCCCCGACCTGACGATCGCCACCGAGGATCACAACGTCCCTACGGTCGACATCGACAAGCCGATCGCCGATCCGGTGTCGCGCACCCAGGTCGAGACCCTGCGCAAGAACTGCGAGGAGTTCGGTATCCGGCTGCACCCGATGGGAGACGCCGAGCAGGGCATCGTGCACGTGGTCGGTCCGCAGCTGGGTCTGACCCAGCCCGGAATGACCGTGGTGTGCGGTGACAGCCACACGGCCACCCACGGTGCTTTCGGTGCGATCGCCATGGGGATCGGCACCAGCGAGGTGGAGCACGTCCTCGCGACGCAGACCCTTTCGCTGCGCCCGTTCAAGACGATGGCGATCAACGTCGACGGCCAACTGCCCCCCGGTGTCACGGCCAAGGACCTGATCCTGGCGATCATCGCGAAGATCGGCACCGGCGGTGGACAGGGCTACGTCCTCGAGTACCGCGGCGAGGCGATCCGCAACCTGTCGATGGAAGCGCGGATGACCGTGTGCAACATGTCGATCGAAGCGGGCGCCCGCGCCGGCATGATCGCTCCCGACGAGGTCACCTACGAGTTCCTCAAGGGTCGTCCGCACGCTCCGAAGGGTGCCGAATGGGATGCGGCTGTTGAGTATTGGGACAGCCTGCGCACCGACGACGACGCCGTCTTCGACGCCGAGGTCCACATCGACGCCGGCGAGTTGACCCCGTTCGTCACCTGGGGGACCAACCCGGGGCAGGGTGCGCCGCTGGGAGCGACCGTCCCGGACCCCGCCGACTTCGGTGACGAGGTCGCATCGAGCGCCGCGTCGAAGGCCCTCGAGTACATGGATCTCCAGCCGGGTACGCCGTTGCGTGACATCAAGGTCGACACGGTGTTCGTCGGATCGTGCACCAACGGTCGCATCGAGGACCTGCGCGCGGTCGCCGACATCCTCAAGGGCCGCAAGATCGCCGACGGCATGCGGATGCTCATCGTGCCCGGTTCGATGCGCGTGCGCGCCCAGGCCGAGGAAGAGGGCCTCGGGGAGGTCTTCCTGAACGCCGGCGCCGAATGGCGACAGGCCGGATGCTCGATGTGTCTGGGGATGAACCCGGATCAGCTCGCGCCCGGTGAGCGGTGCGCCTCGACGTCGAACCGCAATTTCGAAGGGCGGCAGGGCAAGGGCGGACGCACCCACCTGGTGTCACCGGCCGTCGCGGCCGCCACCGCGATCCGCGGGACGCTGTCCGCTCCGGCCGATCTCGGTTGAGTAACCCCCAGACCACATTCCAGACAACTTCCGAACAGGGACTTTCATCATGCAGCCGTTCACCGAACACACGGGCATTGGCGTCCCGCTGCGCCGCAGCAACGTCGACACCGACCAGATCATCCCGGCCGAATACCTGAAGCGGGTGACCCGCACTGGCTTTGAGGACGGTCTCTTCGCCGGGTGGCGCACCGACCCGGACTTCATCCTCAACAACGAGCCGTGGAGCAACGGCTCCGTTCTGGTCGCCGGGCCGGACTTCGGCACCGGTTCCTCGCGCGAGCACGCGGTATGGGCGCTGTCCGATTTCGGGTTCCGCGTGGTGATCTCGTCCCGGTTCGCCGACATCTTCCGCGGGAATGCCGGCAAGGCCGGACTGGTCGCCGCCCAGGTCGAGCAGTCCGACGTCGAGTTGCTGTGGAAGCGACTCGAGGAGAGCCCCGGGATGGAAATCACGGTGAGCCTTGTCGATAAGAGCGTCACGGCAGGAGACCTCGTGGTGCCGTTGGCAATTGATGACTACACCAGGTGGCGCCTGATCGAGGGTCTCGACGACATCGGATTGACGTTGCGGCAGGTAGACGCGATTTCCGAGTACGAGTCGAAGCGTCCGTCGTTCAAACCGAGGACTCTCGCGGACTGACCGGAGACCCCTCTCGAGGCCGCGCGGACGGCCGGGTCCCGCGACGCGGAGACCCTGTGAGCTGCTATGCGATTTCGCAACACGGCGTCCTAATTGGCGTGGAAGATGGACGTTTTCAAATTCGACGTTTACCGTGTGTGGGTAGCTGGCCGAAAACCGGTCAGATCAGCTTGCGGAGGTACTCATGAACAAGGCGGAGCTCATTGATGAGCTGACCAAGAAGCTCGACGCGGATCGCAAGACTGCGACTGAAGCCGTCGAGCTCGTCGTCGACACGATCGTTCGCGCGGTCAACAAGGGCGAGAGCGTGACGATCACCGGCTTCGGTGTTTTCGAGAAGCGGAAGCGTGCGCCGCGCGTCGCTCGCAATCCGCGCACCGGCGAGACCGTGAAGGTCCGTGCTACTTCGGTTCCCGCGTTCCGTCCGGGTGCTCAGTTCAAGGCCGTCGTGGCCGGCAAGCAGAAGCTCGCCGCCACCGGTCCGGCTGTGAAGCGCGGCAGCGGCACCACGGCGGCCAAGAAGGCTGCTCCGGCCAAGAAGACCGCAGCCAAGAAGGCTCCGGCCAAGAAGACCGCGGCCAAGAAGGCTCCGGCCAAGACCACGGCGGCCAAGAAGACCACCGCGGCAAAGAAGACCACGGCGGCCAAGAAGACCGCGCCGGCCAAGAAGACCACGACCGCGGCGAAGAAGGCTGCTCCGGCCAAGAAGGCTGCTCCGGCCAAGAAGACCGCAGCCAAGAAGGCTCCGGCCAAGAAGACTGCGGCGAAGAAGGCTCCGGCCAAGAAGTCGACGCGCCGCTGAAGACCGGCCCGGTAGGGCACACCGTTTTTCAGATCAACCCCTGGTGACTTCCCCACCAGGGGTTGATCTGTGTTCGGAGGGACTCTCAGTCGGACGGAAGCGGACTCGCGATGTGATCGGCCGCCACGAGCCGGCCGTCGTGGAGCGAGCACACCCACACGCTGCCCTTGCGGTTCGAGGCCTTCGGCAGGGTGATGCCGTCGTGCTCGGCCCACCAGTCCATCAGCGGTGGGATCACCTTGCCCTGACTGCACACCGCCAGGGTGTCCGGCATTTCGGACGCGAGCTCCCGGATTCGGCGTTGTGCCGCGGTCGGATCCGCGCGATAAACCTCCTCGGAGAGGTCCGGCTCGCTGCGGGACTCGACACCGAGACGGGAACGTAGCGGCTCCAGTGTCTGCTCGCAGCGCACTCGATCCGCGGAGTGGATCCGTTGCGCACCGAAGGCCAGCAGCAGCGGGACAAGCGCCGCTGCCTGGGTTCGTCCGAGGGCGTCGAGCGGGCGGAGGCGGTCGTCACCTCTGTAAGCAGAGCGCCTTCCCGCCTTGGCGTGGCGCACCAGCAGCAACGTGTGCAGATCGGCCGGCAGTCGCGTGAACTCGCGCAGGATCTCGCGATCCAGGTCGTAGCTCAGCGTCTTTCGCGCTTTCTCGACCGTGAGCCAGCGTAATTCGTCGACCTCGTCGTCGGGGGTGAACGCACCGTTGTCGCCTCGCGCGGACCAGTAGCGCACATGCTTGCGCCCCGACCCGAGGTCATAGTGAACATCGCCGAGGTGCCGTCCGAGGACGACGTGTTGTCCCGTCTCCTCGGCGATCTCACGGACCGCGGTGTCGACCAGGGTCTCGCCCGGCTCACCCTTCCCCTTGGGGATGGTCCAGTCGTCGTAGCGCGGCCGATGGACAACGGCGATCTCCATGTCGTCCGGAGCGGTGGAGCCCGACGTACCCGGCCGCCAGACGACGGCGCCGGCGGCCCACACACTTTTCCGAGGCACCGTCTTCGTCATCGGGAATCGCTGCCCGGATGCGGCGTCAAGGCGGAGCCGGTCACGAATTGATCTCCGGCCGACGACGATTGCGGCGCATCATCTGTCGCTGATGGTCGCGGACCTCCTCGCCCGCGGCAGGGGAGGCCACCCAACTGCCGTCGGTCTGCAGGACCCAGCATCGCGTGCGCGGGTCGAGCGCCGAGGCGAAGATGTCGCCGAGTTCACCGGCGAGGCGCTTGTCGCGCACGTTCACCATCACCTCGATCCGACGATCCAGGTTGCGATGCATCATGTCGGCGCTGCCGATCCAATACTCGTTCTGGGCACCGAAATGCAGGATGCGGGAATGTTCGAGGAACTGGCCGAGGATCGACCGGACGTGGATGTTGTCGCTGACGCCGGCAATCCCCGGACGCAGAGCGCTGATCCCGCGGACCACGACATCGACCGGGACCCCTTCCTGCGAGGCCCGGTACAGCGCGTCGATCACCTGCTCGTCGACCAACGCATTGGCCTTGAGCTGCACGCGAGCGCGGTCGTCGCCCGCGCGGAAGAGTTCGATCTCGCGGTGGATGCGCTCGATGATGCCCGCCCGGATGCCCTGGGGGGCAACGAGGATGTTGCGGTACTCCTTCTTGCGTGAATACCCGGTCAGTGTGTTGAACAGGTCCGTCAGGTCCGCGCCGATGTCGGGGGCGGCGGTGAGCAGGCCCACGTCCTCGTACAGCCGCGCGGTCTTCGGGTTGTAGTTGCCGGTACCGATGTGGCAGTAGCGCTTGATCGTCGAACCCTCGCGGCGGACCACCAGACAGGTCTTGCAGTGCGTCTTGAGCCCCACCAGTCCATAGACGACGTGGACACCGGCCTGCTCGAGTTTGCGCGCCCACTTGATGTTGGCCTGCTCGTCGAAGCGTGCCTTGATCTCCACCAGCGCCACGACCTGTTTGCCCGCCTCGGCGGCATCGATGAGCGCATTGACGATCGGGGAATCACCCGAGGTGCGGTAGAGGGTCTGCTTGATCGCGAGAACCTGTGGGTCGGCCGCCGCCTGTTCGATGAAGCGTTGCACGCTCGTGGAGAACGAATCGTACGGGTGATGAACGAGGACGTCGCCCTCGCGCAACGTCGAGAAGACACTCTTGGGTGTCTCGCGCTCGCCGAACGCCGGATGGGTTGCCGGCACGAACGGACGATCCTTCAGATGCGGCCGATCCAGGTCGTAGATCTCGAAAAGCGATGAGAGATCGAGCAGACCGGGCACCTGGATGACATCGGCCGGGTTGACGTCGAGCTCTCGCAGCAACAGCTCGAGCATGTGCTCGCTCATGTCGTCGGCGACCTCGAGCCGCACCGGTGAACCGAATCGGCGTCGGGCGAGTTCACGCTCGAGGGCCTGCAGGAGATCCTCGTCGCGGTCCTCCTCGACCTCGAAATCGGCGTTTCGGGTGATCCGGAAGGCATGATGTTCAACTACTTCCATGCCCGGGAACAACGTGCCGAGATTGGCCGCGATGAGATGTTCCATCGGCAGGAACACCGCGCTCTTCGTGTGCGTCCCGTCGTCCGGGCCGCGGTAGGGCGCAAGCTGATCGACCCGGATGAAGCGGTTCACGTTGTCCGGGACCTTCACTCGGGCGAAGTGCTCGCCGCTCTCGTTGATGTCCTTGACGGTCACCGCGAGATTCAGCGACAGGCCACTGATGTACGGGAACGGGTGAGCCGGGTCGACAGCGAGCGGGGTGAGGACGGGGAAGACCTCGTCCTGGAAGTAGTCGACCATCCGGGCGCGCTGGTCATCGGTGAGCTGTGACCAGGACACGACATAGATGTCGTTGTCGGCCAACGCCGGTCGGACCGAGTCGAGGAAGACGCGGGCGTGACGGTCGGCGATGCTCTGGGTCCGCCCGGCGATGCGCATCAGCTGCTCCCGCGGGGAGAGTCCGTCTGCCGATCGGACCGACAGGCCCGTCTCGTCGCGGCGTTTGAGGCCCGCGACCCGGACCATGAAGAACTCATCGAGGTTGGAGGCGAAGATGGCGAGGAACTTCGCGCGTTCGAGCAACGGCAGCGAGGTGTCCTCGGCGAGTGCCAGCACCCGGGAGTTGAAGTCGAGCCAACTCAATTCTCGGTTGAGATACCGATCGTCGGGCAGGTCCGCGGACTCGTCGGGGACGAGCGTTGCGGCCGGCGGGGCATTGGGGATCGGCGTGGTCGTGACCGTGGCGGTCGTCGATGAGGTGTCGTCGGCAGGGCTCACCCATCAATGATGACCCATACTCGGAGCCCGTGGCATGAGCAGGACCCGTGAACCCCGTCGTCCACGGCACGATGTCCCTGTCGCCGTCACACGACAAGCGAAGTCATGCGGCAGTCACAGACGACGCAGAGCCTCGGCGGTGTGGGGGCCGATGCCGAGTGCGCGTGCGGCGACGAGATCGGTTGCGGTGTCGACGTCTGTGCGCAGGTCGATCCACCGGGTGTGTGCGGGGTCGAGTTCGACGGCGCCGGCAGCCCGGTGCGCAGCCGCCGAACCCGGGCCGAATCGAGGTGCGTCGTCGAGAGCGCCGGTCTCGTCGGGGAGGAGATTGCCGTGCAGGAGAACCGTGCCGGTACCGTCGCGGTCGGTCAGGAAGCTGAGACGGTGTGCCGGCGCCTCCCGCAGGACCGCGCGCAGCGAATCGCTGGTAGCGGCCGGCAGGTCGGCCTGCACGAACACCAGCCGCGTCGAATCCGGCCATGTCTCACGGGCCCACCGCGCACCGTGGCCGAAGGCGCTGTTGAGGCCCGAACCGGCGGTGGGCGAGTCCACCTCGGGTAGTCCGTGCGTGCCCGCCCGTCGCGCCGCGGCAAGTACCTCGTCGTCCGGACTGACGACCACCACTCTCGAGACGCCGGCACCTCGAAGGGCCTCGACGGTGTCGAGAAACATCGCCAGGACAAGAGAGCCCCGCGTGGTCGGTTCGTCGTGGCCGGTGGCGGCCGACAGCGTGGCCACCAGCCTCGACTTCGCGCGCTGGAGACTCTTGACGGCCAGCACGGCCGCGACAGTCGCCCCGCCGGCCGCGGGGCTCCCCGTGGCGGCGCTGAGGTCGACGCTCATGTCGACGGCGCTGTGGTCCATGCTGACCATCATGGTGCACCGCGCGATGGTGGGTGACATTCCGGGTCGGTCAGCCGGTGCGTGGCATTAGGGTGGGCAGGTAGTCGTTCGGTCCGAAGAGACGGACCCGGGGCAGGAGGAGTGCGGTGCGCGCGGCGGTCATGGGTGCTGGTTCCTGGGGTACGGCGGTGGCGAAAGTCCTCGTGGATGCGGGAACCGAGACGATCATCTGGGCACGACGCCCGGAACTGGCGGATGCGATCAACTCCGAACACGTGAACCCGAATTATCTGTCGGACATCACGTTGCCCGGCGAGCTGACGGCCACCAGTGACGCGGTGGACGCACTGACAGGTGCCGACATCGTCGTGTGCGGCGTGCCGTCGCAATCCCTGCGGGAGAACCTGACGCAGTGGACCCCGCACATCGGTTCCGACGCATCGCTCGTGTCGCTGGCCAAGGGCATCGAGACCAGCACGCTGTTGCGGATGAGTGAGGTCATCGCCGAGGTCACCGGCGTCGCCGATGACCGGATTGCCGTGCTCACCGGACCCAACCTCGCGCATGAGGTCGCCGAGGGGCAGCCGGCGGCGACCGTCATCGCATGCGTCGACGAGTCCCGCGCCGTCACCCTGCAGAGCGCATTCAGCACCCGCTACTTCCGGCCGTACACCAACACAGACGTCATCGGCTGCGAGATCGGTGGCTCGGCCAAGAACGTGATCGCGCTCGCCTGCGGCATCGCGAGCGGAGTCGGATTCGGTCAGAACACGCTCGCCACGATCATCACGCGCGGCCTTGCGGAGACCATCCGTCTCGGGGTGGCCGTCGGCGCACAGATCGAGACCCTGGCCGGGCTGGCAGGAGTCGGCGATCTGGTCGCGACCTGCTCGTCGCCGCTGTCCCGGAACCGGACCTTCGGAGCCCGACTCGGCGAGGGCGCGACGATGGCCGAAGCCCAGGCGGCCACCAACGGACAGGTCGCCGAGGGTGTGAAGTCGTGTTCGTCGGTGCGCGCGCTCGCCGAGAAGCACCAGGTGCCGATGCCGCTGACCGACGCGGTGCACAAGGTGTGCCATGACGGGCAATCGGTCGCCGACGCGATCAACTCCCTGCTCGGCCGCAGCGCCAAGCCGGAGATCTACCGGGACTGACCTGAAGAGTCAGCCGAAGTCGAGCGGACCGCGTTCGAGCGTCTGGTCGATGAGGCCCGAGATGTCGGTGATCGGACCGTTCCCGGCATTGGACGGAACCCACAGTGCGACGTAGGGACGATGATCGACGCTCACGTAGGCCTGTCCGGAACCGTCGACGGTGTCGGTGATGAACCACTGCACACCGGCCCGGCCGGCCGCGTGGATCTCCTGCAGGTTGCTCGTCGGGGACAGCTCGGCCGGCCGCGTCACGCCGCAGCGCAGCGTCAGGTCGTCGCCGGACGCTTCCGCGGGCCAGGTCGCGCGGTCCCCGGAGATCTCCTTGTCGCCGAATCCTTCGAACCGCTGGGGCGCCGCGTCGAGCAGACGCGTGCAGTCCGCAGACGCGCTGCCGTCCGAGGCGTATGACTCGACGGGGTTCACCGTCTCGGGCCGCAACGCGGCGAAAGCGATGAAGCCCGCGATCACCATCACCGGGATGGCGACGAGAGTCGCGATGAGCGCAGGACTCAGGCGGGAGCCGGCACCATACCGCTCGTCGACCGCAGGGTCCTCCGGGCCGGCAAGGTCACCGGCCGCCGGGTCGTCCGCCTTGTCGTTCTCGGGATCCTGCGGGGTGTCATCCGAACCTGCTGACGTCACGCCACCACACTAGGAGCCGGCCGCGTCCTGGCCGAAGCCGGGACCGGCAAACCCGATTCAGCGGGTGTGGCCGACCACCGGGCAGGTCAAGGTGCGGGTGATCCCGGCGACCTTCTGGATCTGGGGAACCACACTCTCGGTGAGCTGCGTGGCATCGGCGGCATCCACCCGGACGATCACGTCATAAGGTCCGCTGACCTCTTCGGATGAGGCGACCCCCGAGATCTCGGCGATGGTCGCCGCCGCGAGGGCGGCCCGACCGACCTCGGTCTGGATCAGTATGTACGCCTGAACCACGGGCATCCTCTCCGTTTGTGCCCCCATCGCCGACACGGGGTCGAATCCGGCGGCAGTGGGCGCTGCGCGGCGAACACCGTTCGCCGTGAGCCCAATACACTGTGGCACACATTGTCACCGACAATCCCGTTCGCGCGCGACTCGACGGGGACCCGACGAGAGTGAGACCGGACAAGTGACCTCCGACGACGTCGGCACCGAGCGCCTCGACACTGTCGACACCGATCACACCGACATTGTCGACACCGACCACACCGATTCTGTCGACCCCGACACCGTGGGGGAGATCGGTGAGCGGGCGGTGATCGCCGCGCTCACCGCAGCGGCGACCGCGGCCGGACCCGCCGACGACATCGTGATCGGCTCGGGCGACGACGCGGCCGTCCTCGAGATCGGTGGGTCGGCGGTGATCAGCACCGACACGGTCGTCGAAGGACGGCATTTCCGGTTCGACTGGTCGACGCCGCAGCAGGTCGGGGCGCGGGCGGTGGTCCAGAGTTCGGCCGACGTCGCCGCGATGGGCGGCCGGACGACCGGGCTCGTCGTGTCCATCGCCTGCCCGTCCGCTACTCCCGTGAGCGTCGTCCTCGACCTCAACGACGGAGTCGTGGGCGCCGCACATGCCCTGGGCGCACGGGTTCTCGGTGGTGACCTGGTCGCAGCGGAACAGGTGGTGGTGAGCGTCACCGCCGTCGGGGCGCTCGAAGGTCGCCGGCCGGTCTCGCTGGGCGGTGCCCGCAGCGGCGATGTCCTCGCGGTGAGTGGTCCGCTGGGCGCCAGTGCAGCCGGTCTCGCGGTGTTGTCGACGCCGGGCATCGACGAGTCACTGTGGTCCGAAGTCGTTGCTCTGCATCGTGTTCCGATGCCCGACCTGAGCCAGGGGCCCGTCGCGGCCGCGGCCGGAGCGCATGCGATGACGGACATCTCCGACGGGCTCGTCGAAGAACTGATCACCATGTCGCGTGCCGCGCAGTTGGCGATGGCCGTCGAGGCCGACGCGGTGCCACGGCGTCCCGATCTGGCGCCACTGGCCACGGAACTCGGTGTCGAGGTGGACGAATGGGTGCTGACCGGGGGTGAGGATCACCACCTTCTCGCCGCCTTCGACGTCACGTCCGTGCCCGAGGGCTGGACGGTGATCGGGTCGGTCCGGGAGGCCTCTTCGCCGACACCAGAGGTGTGGGTCGACGGCCGGCGCGTCGGCGGACCGGACGGGCCCGATCTGCACGGGTGGCAGTCGTTCGCCGTTCCGCGCGGATGATGGGGCGGATCCGTGCGGTTCCGCCACCGGAATCGCCCCGCTCCATGACACTGTGGACATGGTCTCGCGATCGGATGCCGTTGACGACGCAGCGTCGTCGATCCTTCTCGCGACCGTCGTCAATCCGGCCGGACTGACGCTGGCGAAGACGGTCACTCCCGAACGAGTGCCCGCGTTCGCATCGGCGGGTCTCGGGGCCAGCCCGTCCTGGCATGCGTTCGCGATCGATCAGACCGGGATCGCGTTCAGCGACGAGGTCGGAGTGGTGGGGGATCAGCGCATCCGGATCGATCTCGACGCCCGGATGGTGGTCGACCCGACCTTGAGCTGGGCACCCGGAGAGTTCTTCGGCCTCACGGGTGATCCGGTGCCGCAGTGCGCTCGCGGCACACTGCGTCGCGTCGTCGCCGATCTCGCCGACGCCGGACTGCACGCCATGGTGGGTCACGAACTCGAGTTCGTGCTCGTCGCACCGGACGGAACGCCGCTGCCGTCCGCCCTGTGGACGCCGTACGGTGCGGCCGGGCTCGTCGAACTCGAGGGGTTCGTCCGGGATGTCCTCATCTCGTGTCGGGCCGCGGGGATCGTCGTCGAACAGTTTCATCCCGAACACGCGCGCTGGCAGTTCGAGGTGTCCCTCGGTCCGTCCGACCCCATCACCGCGGCCGATCGACTCGTGCTCACCCGAATCCTGATCGGACGACTCGCCCGCAAACACGGTCTGCGTGCCAGCTTTTCACCCAAACCGTTCGTGGACGAGGCGGGATGCGGTGCCCATCAACACATCTCGCTGCACCGCGGTGATCGGCCGCTGCTGACCGGGGGAACCGGGGTCGCCGGGATGACGCCCGACGGCGAGCACGCGGTTGCGGGCATCGTCGACGCGATCCTCGAGTTGCAGGGTGTGCTGTGTGGATCGGTGGTGTCCGGGCTGCGCATGCTACCCGGACAGTGGGCCGGCGCCCACGCCTGCTGGGGTGTGGAGAACCGCGAAGCGGCGGTGCGACTGGTCTGTGCGGATACGGTGGACATCGCGAGTGGCGTTGGCACACAAGAGGATGCTCCGGGAATGCGGGGTCGGGGCGCCAATGTCGAGGTGAAGATCATCGACCCGTCCGCAAACGTCTACTTCGCCACCGCAGCCATCTTGGGCGCGGCCGCGGCCGGGATCGAACGCGGGGCCACTCTGCCGCCCGAGGTCGGCGTCGATCCCCGCACTCGCCCACCGGGTGAGCGGAGGCCGCTGTCCACCGATCAAGGTGAGGTCGTCGACCGGATGGAGGTGTCCCCGCTGCTTCGCGGGATCCTGGGCGACCCCGCGGTCGACGCACTCGTGGCGGTCCGTCGATACGAGGTCACCCATTTCCCCGATCACACCCCCGAGACACTGACCGAGCGGTTCCGGCTGGCCTGGAGCGTGTGACCGGCGCGGGTGGGCACGGGCCGGTGTCTGCACGTGGCTAGAGTCTCCGTATGGCGATCTACGCACTCGACGACCGCGTGCCCGTCCTGGGCGACGAGACCTATGTCCACCCCGACGCGGTGGTGATCGGAGCCGTCACGCTCGGCGACGGCGTCTCGGTGTGGCCGGGGGCCGTTCTGCGGGGCGACTACGGCACCATCACCATCGGTGAGCGCAGCAACATCCAGGACGGCACGGTCATCCACTGCACAGTCTTCGAGCCGACCGTGATCGGCGCGCGGTGCGTGGTCGGACACAATGCGCACATCGAGGGTGCGACCATCGGCGACGACTGTCTCATCGCCTCCGGCTCGGTGGTCCTGAACGGGTCGACGATCGGCAGCGGTTCGATCGTCGGGGCCGGAGCCGTCGTCCCGTTCAAGTTCGACGTGCCGCCTCGTCGTATGGCACTCGGTGTGCCCGCGCGACTACGGGAGAACTACGAGGTCCCCGAGGGACACACCGAACTCAACAGCGAGATGTACTTCCAGAACGCCAAGTACTACCGCGAATCGCTGCGGCGACTCGACTGACACACATGATCGCACCGATGGGATTGATGGGGAGACCGGAGTGACCGCACCGACCAAACCGCTCGCCGAGATCATCGACCCCGGCTGGGCCGAGGCCCTGGCCCCGGTCGAGCCGATCATCACCGAGATGGGCCGGTTCCTGCGCAACGAGATCGCCGAGGGCCGCCGCTATCTGCCCGCCGGGCAACACATCCTGCGGGCCTTCACCCGGCCGATCGACGACGTGCGGGTGCTCATCGTGGGGCAGGACCCGTACCCGACCCCGGGACACGCTGTCGGCCTGAGCTTCTCCGTGGCCCCCGACGTGCGTCCGATTCCGCGGTCCTTGGCCAACATCTACACCGAGTACTGTTCGGATCTCGGGTATCCGATGCCGACCAACGGAGATCTCACCCCGTGGGCCGACAACGGCGTCCTGTTGCTGAACCGGGTGCTGACGGTCGCGCCGGGAGAGCCTGCATCCCACCGCAAGAAGGGCTGGGAAACGGTCACCGAATGCGCGATCAAGGCGCTCGTCGCCCGTGACGAACCGCTCGTCGCGATCCTGTGGGGCAAGGATGCGGCCGGGCTTCAGGAGTGGTTGCCGGACGTCCCGACCATCGTCTCGGCACACCCGTCGCCGCTGTCGGCGTCGCGCGGCTTCTTCGGTTCGCGGCCGTTCAGCCGGGCCAACGAAGAACTCGCCGATCTCGGCGCCGATCCGGTGGACTGGCGGTTGCCCTGAGTTCCGCTCTCGCCTCCGAGAGAACCCGGGAGAACAACCACCCCTTGCTGCCTGAGGTTCGAGAAGCGACAGCGACGAGCCACGAGGGGCACGGCGACGACGGATCGCGTGGCCCTCGTGGCTCGCTCCGCTCGCACCTCAGGGAGCGGTGGCGTATTCAGTACGCCGAGAAGATCAGCGCGTCTTGCCGAAGTCCGGCGCGCGCTTGCCGACGAACGCGTCGACGCCTTCGATGCCCTCGGCGAGGCCGGACCGTTCGGAGATGGAACGTCCCTCGAGGGTGAGCTGTTCGATCAGCGAGTTCTCCGACGACACGGCCAGCAGGTGTTTGGTGCCGGAGTCGGCGGAACGGGGCCCCGCCGCGATCGTCTCGGCGTTGGCACGGGCCACGGTCTCGACGTCCTCGTCGGCGACGATCTCCGACAGGATTCCCCAGTTCAGCGCGTCGTCGGCGGAGAGGACGCGGTCGGTGAGGATGATCTGGCGTGCCCGAGCGGCGCCGACCGCGCGGGGAAGGGTCCAGGTGAGCCCGCCGTCGGGCGTGAGTCCGATGCCGCGGTAGGCGGGACGGAGCTTGGAGGAGGTGCCGCCGATGGCGACGTCGGCGTGCAGGACCAGCGACATGCCGGCACCGGCAGCCCAGCCCTTGGCGGCGGCGACGACCGGGACCTCGGCCTCGTAGAGGGCGTTGACGAAGGCGTGGAAGTTGTCGGCGATCAGACGCAGATAGGTGGGTCGATCGTCGGCGGCGGCGAAGGCCCGCACGTTGCCGCCGGCGCAGAAGTTCTTGCCCGCACCGACGAGGAGCACCGCGCCGACGTCGCGACGACCGCGTGCCACCTCGCGCAGCGCCTGGGTGCCCTCGGCGATCCCGTCGTCGTCGAGTGAGTTGCCCGCGCCCGCAGCCGACACCGCGATCGTCAGGACGCCGTTGGCCTCACTCACGGGAGCCGCCGCGTCGGGCTGGGGGGTTTCGGTGGTGGGGGATTGCGTGGAAGTCATGCGCGGAACATTATCTCGCACACACCAAAGACCCGACGCCGGGGAGCTTACGCTCGGTGGCATCGGGTCTCGTGCTCTCGAACCCCATCACCCGCGTACGGGTGACGACGATCAGACAGCTGCGGTCTTGCCGGCCTTCAGGCAGGAGGTGCAGACGTTCTTGCGCTTGCGGTTGCCCGGGGCGACCTCGACGCGAACAGACTGGATGTTCGGGTTCCAGCGGCGGTTGGTACGGCGGTGCGAGTGAGACACCGACTTGCCGAAGCCCGGGCCCTTGCCGCAAATGTCGCAGACGGCAGCCATCGTCGAACTCCCTTGATAGATGAATATGGTCTCGTGGTCAGCCTCGCGGATCGGCACCACCGGAAGTGTGCGCGTGGACCGAAAGGCAACCCTGCAAGGATAACCAGCTCGGGTGGGCGTGGCCAAATCCGGGTCGCAGTGTCCCGCCTCGAGGCGCGGACGTCTCCGGGTCGTCGGGGACGCCGAGTAACCTTGCACACATCCTTCCGGACCGTCCCCTCGGCCCGCGGCGCAGCCCCGTCGTATGCCCACGTCAGAGCGAGAAAGAGTCACCGCGTGATCGCCCGCACCATCAACCCGCAGCTGCTGCGTGACTGGGCTCGTGTCTGTGTCGACCAGCTCGAGGATCTGCGAGGCGAGATCAACGACCTCAACGTCTTCCCGATCCCGGACTCGGACACCGGCAGCAACATGCTGTTCACCATGCGGGCGGCTGCGGAGGCCACCGAGGCCGCACCGGACGACGCGTCGTTGCCGCAGGTCGCCCGTGCGATGGCCGACGGTGCGGTGGCGCAGGCACGCGGCAACTCGGGCATCATCCTGTCGCAGGTCCTCGTCGGCCTGGCCGACGCCGCCGAGATCCTCGGTGACACCGAATCCCTGACCTTCGGTGATCTGGCGACGCTCGGCCTCCGCCTCGGGTCGCTCGCCGCGACCCGCGCGGTCAGCGAACCTCGCGAGGGAACCGTGCTGACCCTGGTTCGAGTGGCCGCCGAGGCGGCCGCCGCACATGAGAAGGAGACCGCCGCCGACATCGTCCGCGCCGTCGCCGACGACTGCGCCGAGGCGCTCGAGCGTACGCCGGAGCAGTTGTCGGTCCTCGCCTCCGCGGGGGTCGTCGACGCAGGCGGACGCGGGTTCCTCGTGATCGTCGATGCCATGGTCCGGGTGATCACCGGGGTGGCCAACCGCCGGCGCCGTTACCGGGGCATCCTCACCGACAGCGCGACCCTCGGACACGGGGTCGACGACGCCTGCGTGGAGAGCAGCGATCAGGACTTCGAGGTGATGTACCTGCTCGACGGCGCGGCGGGTGAACAGATCGCCGAACTCCGCGAGCGTCTGAACGAACTGGGCGACGCCGTGGTCATCGTCGGCGACAGCTCGAGCGGCGAGGGTGAGCGCTTCTCCGTTCACGTCCACACCTGTGAGCCCGGTGCCGCGGTGGAGGCCGGCGCGGGACTCGGCCGGCTCTCGGATGTCCGCATCAGCTGCTTCGCGCTCGATGCCATTCGCGCACAAGTCGATTCGAGCGAACCTCCGCCGCGGCACAAGCGTGCCGTGGTGGCGGTGGCGCTCGGCGACGGTGCCGCCGACCTCTTCGCCGAGGCCGGGGCGACCGTACTGCGCGCTGACGACGGGCTGACCGCACAGGCCTTGGGACAGTCGATCCGCGACACCGACAGTGCCCACGTGGTGGTCATGGCCAACGGCGCGTTGAGTTCTCAGGATCTCGTCACCGTCACCACCGAAGTGCGTTCGACGCAGCGTTCGGTGCTGATGCTCCCGACGTCGTCGATGACCCAGTGCCTGGCGGCGCTCGCGGTGCACGATCCGAGTGAGACTCCCGACATCGACGCCTATGCGATGGCCGAGGCCGCCGCCGGTGCGCGGTGGGGGTCGCTGCAGCTCGCGACCACGAAGATGATGACGCTGGCCGGGATGTCGGACGTCGGTGACGTCCTCGGGCTCATCGGCGACGACGTCCTGGTGGTGGCGCCCGACCAGACCTCGGCTGGAACCGCCCTGATCGACCTGATGCTCGCGACCGGTGGTGAGCTGGTGACCGTGCTCGCCGGCACCGACGTCGACGAGTCCGCGCTGGAGGCCGTCGCGGAACAGATGCGCCGCAGCTACCCGGGTATCGAACTCGCGGTCTACCGCACCGGGCAGCGCAGCGATCTGCTCCAGGTGGGTGTCGAGTGACCGAGCTGGCGCTGGCGGATTCGCTGTCCGACGTTCTCGGTCCCAAGCCCGCGGAGAAGCTCGCCGCACTCGGCGTGACCACCGTCGGCGAACTGCTGCGCTACACGCCCCGTCGCTACATCCGCCGTGGTCTCGTGGCCGACCATCAGCGGCCCGAACCCGGTGAGTGGCTGACCATCGTCGGCCGGATCACCAAGTCCGACCTGATCCAGATGAAGAGCCGCCGTGGTCAGTTCCTTAAGGTCAAGGTCACCGACGAGAACGAGGTCTACGAGGCGAGCTTCTTCAATCCGAAGTTCATCAGGCACCAGCTGCGCCCCGGTGCCCGGGTGATGATGGCCGGCACGGTCAAGTACTTCCGCGAGCAGATCCAGTTGTCCCATCCGGAGTGGATGATCCTGCCCGACGGCGATCCCGAGATCGATCACGTCGTCGGCTCCAAGATGCTGACCGAGATGTATGCGATCGAGGAGGAGGTCACCCGGGAGCATGGCGGTGCGCATCCGTTGGTCGCGATGTTCGACCGCGAGATCCTCCCGATGTATCCGGCCACCAAAGAGGTGCAGACCTGGGACATCCTGGGCGCCGTGCGGCGGGTGCTGGACCATTGCGCGCCGATCCCCGACGCACTGACCGACGCGCAGCGGCGGGAACGCGGACTGGTCTCCACCGATGAGGCGATCCGCAAGATCCACCTCCCCGACTCCGAGGACGATGTGAAGGTCGCCTCGCATCGGCTGAAGTTCGACGAGGCGCTGGCGATCCAGACGGTGCTCGCACAGCGGCGGCTCGCGGGCCGCAGTGAAGCGGCTCCGCCGTGCCCGCATGTGCCCGGCGGTCTCGAGGACAAACTGCGGGAGCGTCTTCCGTTCACGCTCACCGAGGGGCAGCTCGCGGTGGGGGAGGAACTCGCCGAGGACCTGGCTCTGGCGCAACCGATGTCGCGGTTGCTGCAGGGTGAGGTCGGTTCCGGTAAGACCCTCGTCTCGCTGCTGGCGATGCTGCGGGTCGTCGACAACGGATACCAGTGCGCGATCCTCGCACCCACCGAAGTGCTTGCGGCGCAGCATCACCGGACGATGAAGAAGATGCTGGGCGACCTGGCCGAGGGTGGTGAGCTGACCGCGGCCGAGGGGGCAACCCGTATCGCCCTGCTGACCGGATCGATGAAGACCAAAGGCCGGCGCGAGACGCTGCTCGACGTGGTCACCGGCTCCGCGGGCATCGTCATCGGTACGCACGCCCTGCTGGAGGAGAAGGTCGAGTTCTTCGACCTCGGCCTCGTGGTGATCGACGAACAACACCGGTTCGGTGTCGAACAGCGTGATGTGTTGCGCGGCAAGGGCCGTGACGGCCGTATCCCGCACTTCCTGGTGATGACCGCGACGCCGATCCCGCGCACCGTCGCGATGACCGCCTTCGGCGACCTCGAGACGTCGGTCCTGCGCGAGTTGCCGTGCGGCCGCCAGCCGATCTCGACGTCGGTGGTCCCGATGGGCAGGCAGAACTGGGTCGACCGGGTGTGGTCCCGTGCCAACGAGGAGATCGACGCCGGCCGACAGGTCTACGTCGTGTGCTCGCGCATCGGCGACGACGACGCCCCGGAACCCGCACCCGACGACGAGAAGGGTCCGAAGACCACGTCGGTCGTCGAGCAGTACGAGGCTCTCGTGGCCGGTCCGTTCGCGCATCGGCGAGTCGAGATGTTGCACGGTCGCCTGGCGCCCGAGGAGAAGAACGCGATCATGGACGCGTTCGGACGCGGCGAGGTCGATGTCCTGGTGTCCACCACCGTCATCGAGGTCGGTGTGGACGTGCCGAACGCGACCACGATGGTGATCGTCGACGCCGAACGGTTCGGTGTGAGCCAGCTTCATCAGCTGCGTGGACGTGTCGGTCGTGGCCAGCACGCCGGCCTGTGTCTGCTGATGACGCACAGCAAGGACATCTCCCAATCGATGCAGCGTCTGCGTGCCGTGGCGGGGTCCAACGACGGCTTCGAACTGGCCCGTGTGGATCTCGAACAACGCCGCGAAGGTGACTTGCTCGGGTCGCTGCAGTCCGGCGTCAACACCTCGCTGCGATTCCTGTCCTTGCTCGAAGACGTGGAGGTCATCGAGGATGCGCGCGGACTCGCCGAGGACGTGGTGAGCGAGGACATCACGCTTCTGCACCACCGCCCGCTCGCGGATCTCGTCGACGGGATTCTGGTGCCGCAGAAGATCGCGTATCTCGACAAGTCCTGACCGTCGGCTGATCCCGCCGTCGTGTTTCCCTCACGCCGAGCAGATCCGGTCCGCGCGAAGGAAACCGCCCATCGCGGGGTGAACCGCTGCGCGGGAACAGGTTTCAATTTTCCTGGAACCTCGCCGCCCGGCGCTGCGTCTAAGTCCCATGGTCCTCCGCGACGCGACGTTCCGATCGCCGACGCTCCGGCGGCTCCGCATGCGGGTGCGGTGGATCGTCTGGAGAACATCGGCATGGGGGTCGTGGTCGGCCCGGCAGTGGTCGCTGCTGGTCTTCGCGGTCGTCACGGCGATCGTGGTCGCGGTGGGATCCGGTGGATTCGGTCCGCAGTCCGACATCGACCCGCGAGTACGGACGCTGGCGCGAGAAGCTCTGGCGCGCTTGGCGTCCATCCCCGTGCACGCACAGCGTCCCGACCGCGACGACTACGACCGAAGCGCATTCGGCGCGGCGTGGACGGACGCGGTGGCCGTGGCCGGTGGTGGCAACGGATGCGACACCCGCAACGACATCCTGGCCCGAGATCTACAGGACATCCGGGCGGGACCGGTGTCGAGCTGTCCGCGGGCGGTTCTCGCGGGGGAGTTCCGGAGCCCGTACAGCGGCGAGTTCGTGGTGTTCCGCCGCGACCGCAACGCGTCGAGTGTGCAGATCGACCACATCGTGCCGCTGGCCTACGCCTGGGACATGGGTGCGTGGTCGTGGGAACTCGGCCGACGACTGAGCTTCGCCAACGACCCGGCCAACCTCGTCGCCGTCGACGGCCCGTCGAATCAGGACAAGAGCGACTCCGAACCGGCCCGGTGGATGCCACCGGCCCGCGGGTTCTGGTGTCAGTACGCGATCCAGTTCGTGATGGTCAGTGCGACATACGGTCTGACGGTCGATGCCGAATCGCGTGGGGTGCTGATCGACGCGTTGCGGTGCGGACAGTGAGGCGGCGAGCTCAGGCCGAGAACGTCGGTTTCCCTCCGGTGGGCCGCTTGAGCTGTGAGAAGGCAGACGTGGCCCCAAGCGTGACGATCGCGGAGTAGAGGGCCACGGCCTCGTCGCCGGTCGGGATGTCGGAGAGCACCGGGCCGAAGAAGTGGGTTCCGTTGATCCCGGTGATCGGGCTGCCGCCGGTCTCGCCCAGGACATCCTGACTGCGTTGGTGCGCTGTCCTCAGGGCATCGTCGAACGAGTCGTCGTCCATCGCCTCGGCCAGTTCGGAGGGGAGTCCGGCCTCGACGAGGATCTCCGAGACGACCGCGGGGGTCATCTCGTCACCCGCGTGGTGAAAACGCCGGCCGACCGCCGAGTAGAGGGGCCCGATCGCGTCCACGCCGTTCTTCGCGACGGCGGCCATGAACACCCGGCCGAGCCGGCGGGAGGTGTCCAGTTGCCGTCGCTGCTGGTCCGATGCGGGTTCCCGATCCTCGTTGAGGACGGCCAGACTCATGACGTGCCAGTCGACCGAGTCATCGTGTCTCCCGGCCTGGTCGGCGAGCCACCGCGATGCGGCCCACGCGAAGGGACACACCGGATCGAAGTAGAAGTCGAAGCGATTCATGACAACTCCTGTCGTGTCAGGGATTCTGTTCTGGGATCGGCGGGTCAGGACTGGTTCGACAGTGCGTCGATCGCGGCCTGCAGCTTCGTGGCGGCATCACGTGCGACGGACTCGAGTTCGGGCTCACCCGAGACCTGAACCATCAGATCCGGATTCATCGCCTCGACGAGTGTCGTGCCGGGATGGTCCGGGTCCGACCGGACGACGACGTTGCACGGCAGCAGCAGTCCGATCTGGCGTTGGACCCCGAGTGCTCGGTGTGCCAGAGGCGGATTGCACGCGCCCAGGATCAGGTACTGCTCCATGTCCTCGTCGAGCTTCTTCTTCATGGTGGCCTGGACATCGATCTCGGTGAGGACACCGAATCCCTGGTCGGCGAGTGCGGCGCGGGTGCGCTCGACCGCTTCGTCGAAGGGGATGGTCAGCGTGGTGTTCAGTGCGAGGGACATTGTGTTCCTTTCGTTTCGGCCCCGTCCCGGGCCAGACGGTTGTCCGCTGGCCCGGGACGGAATCCGGTTCGGGTTGTCAGTGCGCGAAGCTGATCTTGGGCAGGATGCGGCGCAACCAGGCGGGCGACCACCATGCCGCGCGGCGCGTGATCCGCAACAGCGCCGGAAGGAGTGTGAGACGGATCAGGACGGCATCCAGCAGAACGGCGACACCGAGGATGATCCCCATCTCCTTCGGGGGAAGAGGTTCGGCCAGGGCGAAGGTGAAGAACACCGCCACCATGACCGCTGCCGCGGCGAAGATGATCCGGCCGGAGTGCGCCATCCCGTCGATCTGTGCCTGTGTGGCGTTGTCGGACCGCTCGAAGTGCTCCTTCGCGGTGGCGAGCAGGAAGACCGTGTAGTCCATCGCGATCGCGAAGATCATCGCGAAGAAGAACACCGGTCCCCACCCGTCGAGGAAGCCCTGGGGTGTGAAGCCCAACAGGTCCGCGAGGTGCCCGTCCTGGAAGATGAGCTTTGCGACGCCGAAGGCAGCTGCCGTCGACAACAGGCTGACCACGGTGCCGATCAGGGCGATCAGAGGTGCCTGCAGCGAGACCAGGAGCAACAGGAAGCCCAGGATGAGGATGACGGAGACAACCAGCGGGAAGTAGTCGTTCAGGGCCTGCTGGAGGTCCAGGTTCTCAGTGGGCGCGCCACCGACCAGTGCACCGTCGGGCAGGGTGCTGCGCAGGTCGTCGACGATCGTGCCCATCTGCTCGTTGGATGGGTCGACCGACGGAAGTGCCTGCATGAGAACGTAATCCGAGCCGTCTGCGGCGGGCATCGGGGGAGTCACCATCTGGATTCCCGGGGACTGAGAGGCGGCCTGGGCGGTCTGCTGCGCCTCGTCGGCGGGTGCGACGATCTGCAACATCCCGGGTGCGCCCTCGCCCATCTGTGACTGGACGAGTTCGTAGCCCTGACGCACTGGTGCGTCCTCGGGGACGACGGTGATCGACGGCATCGCGACCTTCAGACCGAAGACCGGGATCGCCAACGCGATGAGAACGGCGAGGGAGCCGGCGGCGACGGTCCACGGGTGGCGGTGCAGGAAGAGTCCCCAGCGGGCGAACACCGGTGAACGGTGTTGCTGACGGCGGGCGTACGGCATCGACACCGCATTGACCTGGGGACCCAGCTTGCCCAGTGCGGCGGGCAGAAGTGTCAGGGTTGCCGCCAGGACGAAGACGACGGCGAGCATGATGCCCACGGCCATCGTTCGCACCGCGGGTGCGGGAACCAGCAACACTGCGGACAGGCTCACCAGGACGGTGATGCCGGAGAGCAACACCGCTTTTCCTGCGGTGTCCATGGTCTCGGCGACCGCGGCACGCATGTCGTCGCCGTAACCGCGCATGGCATCGCGGAAGCGCGACACGATGAACAGGGCGTAGTCGATGCCCAGGGCCAGGGCGAACATCATGGCGAAGTTGATCGCCCACACGGAGATCGGCGTGACCTGGTTCAGCAGGACCAGTCCGCCGGCGGAGGCGACGAGTCCGGCGATGGTCAGCAGCAAGGGAAGTCCGGCCGCGACCAGCGACCCGAAGGCCAGCACCATGATCGTCAAAGTGACCGGCCAGGAGAACAGCTCGGCCTTGATCATCGCGTCGTGATTGGCCTTGTTGAAGTCACTCCACAATGCGGACGCACCGGTCGGGTAGACCTCGACACCGTTCCCGGACAGCCCGGTCAGCTCGTCTTTGCGTTCGTCGACTGCCCGCACCATGTCGTCGGTGTTGGCGGCAGCGCCGATGATGACGATGCCGGTGTGACCATCGGGACTGATGGACATTCCCGGTTGTGGTGGCACGACCTGGGCGAATCGGTCATCGGTCGCCGCGAGTTCGGTGATCTTTCCGACGACGGCCTGGACCGCGGGACTCTCGACGCGATCGCGGTCGGAATGGACGACCACCTGCACCGCGGCCGAGGAGTTGCCGCCGAAGTGCTGCTGGGCCAGTTCGCGGACCTGGACGGACTCGGACCCGTTCGCCTGCCATCCGGCGCCGGCAAGTGAGGAGAACACCGAGGGTGCCGCCGCTCCCAGAACCACCAGTAGGAGCACCCACACACCGAACACCCAACGGGCGCGGCCGGCCATCGTCGCGCCCCAGCGACCGAGGATTCCGGCTGCGGAACCTGTTGGGTCAGGTGTTGCTTCGTCTTCGGAGAGGGCCGTCTTCGGCGCCATGAGATTCCTTTCGTCTGATACCCCGAGGGGTATTGGATCTGGCGTAGAAGATACCCCTGGGGGTATGGTGGCGTCAAGGATCCACGGCTTCGGCTACCGAGACCTGTGGGTGGTCAAACACGAGGAGGAATCACCATGGCCGCAGACGAGAGGCCGCGCTTGACCGTCGGGGAAGAGGCGATGGGGGCTGTTCTGAATCGGCTGAAGCGCGCTCAGGGCCAGCTTGCCGGGGTGATCGCCATGATCGAGGCGGGCCGGGACTGCGCGGACGTGGTCACCCAGCTCGCGGCGGTGTCGCGAGCGCTCGACCGAGCCGGCTTCAAGGTCGTGGCGTCGGGGATGCGGCAGTGTGTCGAGACTGCCGACGGTGAGCAGCCGCCGCTGTCCGAGGCGGCACTGGAGAAGCTGTTCCTCGCGCTGGCGTGACGGGCGGTCCGGAGCCGGTGGCCGAGTAGGAGCGAACGAAAGAGGGGCCCGAGACATCGGCCCCCTCTTTCGTGGATATGGGTGATTTCGTGGGTGGGTGAGCTGGGCGCTCAGCGGGGGCATGTGGCGCGAGGGAGTCCCGCCTTCGACATGAGGAGGCTCGCGGGGCACCATCCGACGGCACTGTAGAGCAGCAGGTTGGCGGCCACGAAGAGGGTGAGCACGGTCCACCACGGGGACACTGTCAGCACGAGGATGACGCTGATCGTCACCATCACGCCCGCGAGCGCGGGCACCATTCTTTCCACCGTCAATCGGGGCTCGTGAGTACCGGTTGCGCGTGTCATGGGTCTTCCTTCTGCTGGGGACGTGTGAACGCCCGGGATCGATGGCAACCACACTATACCCCCTGGGGTATAGTGACGTCGTTGTCTCGAACTCGAACGTAAGGACTGAGAGCATGTGTTCACCGGTGAAGTGCCCAACGTGCGGCAAGACGACCTGGTCGGGGTGCGGTCGTCATGTCGACGCCCTCAAACGCCGCGTTCCCGACTCCCAGTGGTGCGACGGGCACAAGCAGGCGCCGTCCCAGCGCTCGAAGTGGTGGTCCAGAGCCTGACCGGACCGGATAGCTCTTTGGGGACGTGCTCGGCCCGGCGCTACTCTTGAGGGCGGCATATATCCCGCGGCGGCATCGTCGCGGCGACCACCCGCGAAGTCGAGGATGTTGATGAGCGCACCCACCGCAGAGCCCTCCGTCGCAAGAGGCGAGTCCGGAACCGAAAAGGTCGTCCTCGGACTCGCGCGAGCGGCGAAATCGGCATCCCGCTCGCTGGGTGGTCTCACGACGGCGGACAAGAACGAGGTCCTGCTCGCGGCGGCCGACGCCATCGAAGCCGCGTCGGAGACGATCCTCGCCGCCAACGCCGAGGACATCGCGCGCGCCGAGGAGGCGGGCACCGAGGCGAGCCTGCTCGATCGCCTGCGTCTCGACGAATCCCGTGTCGTCGGCATCGCGAACGGTCTTCGTCAGGTCGCGGTCCTGCCCGATCCGATCGGTGAGATCGTCTCCGGCAAGACCCTGCCCAACGGACTTCAGCTCCGACAGGTACGAGTTCCCCTCGGTGTCGTCGGCATCGTCTACGAGGCGCGGCCCAACGTCACGGTCGACGTCTTCGGGATCGCCTTCAAGTCGGGTAACGCGGTGCTGCTCCGCGGTTCGTCGTCGGCCGCGTCGTCGAACGCCGAACTCGTCCGCATCCTGCGAGAGACCCTGTCCGCCAAGGGCGTCAGCGCGGATGCCGTGTCGCTGCTGCCCAGCGAGGACCGCTCGAGCGTCACCGCGCTCATCCGCGCCCGCGGGCTCGTCGACGTCGTGATCCCGCGCGGCGGTGCCGGTCTCATCGAGGCCGTCGTCTCCAACGCGACCGTCCCCACCATCGAGACCGGCGTGGGTAACTGCCACGTCTACGTGCACGCTCTCGCCGACCTCGACGTCGCCGTCCGCGTCATCCTGAACTCCAAGACCCGCCGGCCGAGTGTCTGCAACACCGCCGAGACGGTCCTGATCGACAAGGCGGTGGCGGCTGATGCGCTGCCTCGCATCACCCAGGTCCTGCAGTCCCAGGGTGTCGTGATCCACGGTGACGAGCCGGGCATGGAACCGGCCACCGAGGACGACTGGACCAAGGAGTATCTGTCGATGGACATCGCGATGAAGGTCGTCGACGACCTCGACGCCGCCGTCTCCCACATCGACTCCTACGGCACCGGTCACACCGAGGCGATCATCACCACCGACCTCGCCGCCGCGGACGAGTTCACCCGCCGCGTGGATGCCGCCGCCGTCATGGTGAACGCCTCCACCGCCTTCACCGACGGCGAGCAGTTCGGGTTCGGCGCCGAGATCGGCATCTCGACCCAGAAGCTGCACGCCCGCGGCCCGATGGGCCTGCCCGAGCTGACCTCGACCAAGTGGCTGGTCTGGGGCAACGGCCACGTTCGGCCGGCCTGATGACGAGCTCCACGGAATACACCGGTTCCGGACCACAGGTCGTGCCGTCGTTCACCTCCGTCGACGATGTCGTCGCACGGCTCCGTGAAACCGGCTACCTCGCCGACGACGCCACGGCGACGTCGACCTTCCTCGCCGACCGGCTGGGCAAGCCGCTGCTCGTCGAGGGGCCCGCGGGTGTCGGCAAGACCGAACTGGCCAAGTCGATCGCCGCAGCCACAGACGCCGAGCTCGTCCGCCTGCAGTGCTACGAGGGCATCGACGAGGCCCGCGCGCTCTACGAGTGGAACCATGCCAAGCAGATCCTGCACATCCAGGCGACGGGCAACCGCGCCTGGGAAGAGGCGAAGACCGACATCTTCTCCGACGAGTTCCTGCTGCCGCGGCCGCTGCTGAAGGCGATCTCGCGCGAGGGTTCGACCGTGCTGCTGATCGACGAGGTCGACAAGGCCGACGTCGACATGGAGGGGCTGCTCCTCGAGGTGCTCAGCGACTTCGCGATCACCATCCCCGAGATGGGAACCGTTGCCGCGCAGCGCCGACCGATCGTGCTCCTCACCTCGAACGCCACGCGCGAACTGTCCGAGGCGCTCAAGCGTCGCTGCCTGTACCTCTACATCGACTTTCCCGACGCCGAGCGGGAGAAGGAGATCCTCGCCTCGCGGGTGCCGAACCTGTCGGCATCGCTGAGTGCGGAACTGGTCCGGATCGTCGGTGTGCTGCGGACGCTGGACATCCGCAAGAAGCCGTCGGTGGCCGAGACGATCGACTGGGCCAACACGCTGCTCGCGCTCGGTGCGGGAGAACAGGCCGACGCCAGGCGCGGCGGCCTCGACGACGGGCTCATCGCCCGCACCCTCGGTGTGGTGCTCAAACACCGGCCCGATCTGAAGACGGCTCTCAAAGAACTCAAGCTGGGCTGATGACGACTCCGCTCGTCGCGCACCTCACCGATTTCGTCGATGAGCTGCGTCGTCGCGGGATCGTCGTCGGGCCGTCGGCGCTGATCGACGCGGCGAGTGCGATGGAGGTGCTCGATCTGCTCGAGCGGTCCCGTCTCCGTGAGGGTCTGGCGACGACGCTGCTCGTCGACCATGCGCATCGGGGGGTCTTCGACCGCGTCTTCGACCTGTGGTTCCCGGTCGGCGCGGGAATGCGCACCGTCACCGAGGATCTGCCGCGCGACGAGGACGGAAACCTCGACGTCGAGGCGGTGCGGGACGCGCTGGCGGAGATGCTGGCCGACGACGCGGCGGCCGGTGACGGGCGGCTCGAGCAGGCGATCGCGATGATCGTCGACGAGCTGGGGCGCTACGGGTCGACGAAGGGCGAGGCCTTCTCGGCGTATCAGGCGATCTCCGCGGTCAGCCCACAGACGTTGATCGCCAAGATCGCCGCGGCGATGGCCGGCGGCGACGGTGACGGCGACGGTGGCCGACCGGGCACCGAGCCGCTGTACCGGCAAGCCGCGCGTCAGAAGGCCACCGACCTGCGGGCCGCGATCGAGCGTGAGACGCAGCGTCGGATGGCCGATCGCAACGGCCGGGACAAGGTCGGCGCGTATGCGGTGCCGCCCCTGCCGGAGAACGTCAACTTCCTCTCCGCGGGCGCCAAGGAGCAGGTGGAGATCCGCAAGACGATCGAGCCACTGGCCCGGTTGCTCGCCGCCAAGCTCGAGACGCGGCGGCGTCGTGCCCATCGCGGGGCGGTCGATGTTCGGAAGACGTTGCGGGCGTCGATGTCCACCGGCGGTGTCCCGATCGAACTCAGTCACCGCAAGCCGCGTCCCGGACGCCCGGAGCTGATCATCATCTGCGATGTGTCGGGGTCGGTCGCGGGCTTCAGCCAGTTCACGCTGCGGCTGGTGTATGCACTGCGCCAACAGTTCTCCAAGGTGCGGGTCTTCGCGTTCGTCGACACCGTCGACGAGGTCACCGAGTTCTTCGACCACGGTGAAGAGGATTTCGGTGCGGCGATGCACCACATGATCTCCACCGCCCGGATCTCCACGCGCGACGGACATTCGGACTACGGGAACATGCTCGCCGGTTTCGTCGGCGAGTACGGCGAAACGCTGACGCATCGGGGAGCGCTGCTGGTGCTCGGTGATGCACGCAACAACTACCACGAGACGCACGCCGACGCGCTCGCGGAACTGGTCGAACGCGCCCGACACGCGTACTGGCTGAACCCCGAGGCCAAAGAGCATTGGGGGACCGGTGACTCGGTCGCCACCGACTATGCGGAGGTCATCGACATGTTCGAATGCCGCAACGCGACGCAGCTCGGAACCGTCATCGCCGACCTGCTGCCGATCTGATCCCGGCGCCACCGCGTAGACTGACCGTCCATGTCAACCGACCGCCATATTGCGCGCCGCATCGGCGTCATGGGTGGCACGTTCGACCCGATCCACAACGGGCACCTGGTGGCGGCCAGCGAGGTCGCTCATCGCTTCGAGCTGGACGAGGTGATCTTCGTCCCGACGGGGCGTCCGTGGCAGAAGCTGGGCGAGCACACGATGGTCAGCCCGCCCGAGGACCGGTACCTGATGACGGTCATCGCGACGGCGTCGAACCCGCAGTTCAGCGTCAGCCGCGTCGACATCGACCGTGACGGCGACACCTACACTGTCGACACGTTGCGAGACCTGCGCAAGCAGTTGCCCGACGCGCAGCTCTACTTCATCACCGGTGCCGATGCGCTGGAGTCGATCCTGTCGTGGCAGGACTGGGAGGAGCTGTTCGACCTCGCCCGGTTCGTGGGTGTGAGCCGGCCCGGCTACGAGCTCGATGCCACCCATCTGGCGCAGCATCTCGCGGAGATGCCGGATGACACGCTGCATCTGCTGGAGATCCCGGCGCTGGCGATCTCGTCGACGGATTGCCGCACGCGTGCGGCGGAGGGCCGCCCGGTCTGGTACCTGGTGCCCGACGGCGTCGTGCAGTACATCGCCAAGAGGAAGCTGTATCGTGCGCCTCGGGCGTCGTCGCCCGGGGTGTCCGCGCCGGGAGCAGAGCGAGCGGGCGGTAATGATCCCGCGCCGGGAGCGGAGCGAGCGGGCGGTAATGATCCCGCGCCGGGAGCGGAGCGAGCGGGCGGTAATGATCCCGCGCCGGGAGCGGAGCGAGCGGGCGGAGTTGATCCCGCGCCGGGAGCGTCTGTGGCGTCGAGCGGTAAGTGAATCGAGAGGACTTGTGTGACTGCGTCAGCTGAAGCGTTGGAGATGGCCAAGGTGGCCGCTCTGGCGGCCGCGGAGAAGCTCGCCCATGAGGTGACCGTGATCGATGTGTCGGAACAGTTGGTGATCACCGACGCCTTCGTCATCGCGTCGGCGGACAACGAGCGACAGGTCAATTCGATTGTCGACGAGGTCGAGGAGAAGCTGCGGGAGGCCGGGTACAAGCCGGTGCGCCGTGAGGGCACCCGTGAGGGGCGTTGGGCTCTGCTCGATTATGCCGACATCGTGGTGCACATCCAGCACACCGACGAGCGACGCTTCTACGCGCTGGAGAGTCTGTGGAAGGACTGCCCGGTCGTCGAGGTGGAAGGGCTTTCGTGAGCGGGGGTCCCGATACCCACGACACCTCGGTCGAGCGTCTGACCCCGGTCGTCCGGCGACTGATCCTGTTGCGCCACGGGCAGACCGAATACAACGCGGGCAGCCGCATGCAGGGTCAGCTCGACACCGATCTCTCCGAGCTCGGTGTGCGGCAGGCGAATTCGGCGGCTGTCGAACTGGCGAAGCGGCAACCCCTGGTGATCTGGTCGTCGGACCTGAAGCGCGCCCGGGACACCGCGGAGGCGCTCGCCCAGCGAACCGGGCTCTCGGTGACAACCGATGTGCGCCTTCGTGAGACGCATCTGGGCGAGTGGCAGGGATTGACTCATCTCGACGTCGATGAGGTCATGCCGGGGGCGCGCGTCGTGTGGCGCGACGACGCGACGTGGACCCCGCCGGGTGGCGAGAGCCGCGTCGACGTGGCGAAGCGTTCCACGCCTCTGGTCGACGAGCTGATCGAGCAGTTGCCGGAATGGGGTGTCGGCGACAATCCCGAGGCGCCGGTCGTGCTCGTGGCCCATGGTGGGGTCATCGCGGCGATGACCGCGGCGCTGCTCGGGCTGCCGGTGGACAACTGGCCGGTCTTCGGCGGACTCGCCAACACCAGCTGGGTACAGCTGTCGGGGCACGGTAAGCCCGGCGACCTTCCGCGCTGGCGGCTCGACGTGTGGAATGCGTCGGCCGAGGACTCTGATCCCGCCGTGCAGTGAGCGATCCGGATTCCGGCGCTCCCACGGAGGAACGCTGCGTACTGGTGCTGTCCGACTCGCTGGCCTATTACGGCCCGGTCGGTGGGCTGCCCGCGAACGATCCGCGGATCTGGCCGTCGCTGGTCGGCGCCGACGTCGGTCTGCCGGTTCGTCTGTTCGGCCGGATCGGCTGGACGAGCCGCGACGTGTGGTGGGCGCTGACCCAGGACCCGAACATCTGGGCGACCGTGCCGCATGCCGAGGTCGTCGTGCTGGCCTTCGGCGGGATGGACACGTTGCCGTCGCCGTTGCCGACTGCGCTGCGCGAGCAGATCCGGTATGTCCGGCCGAATCGGCTGCGGCAGTTGGTGCGTGACGCGTATTCGTGGGTGCAGCCACGTGGGTCGCGACTGGGGTGGCCGCTGGCGTTGCCGCCGAAGGTGACCGTCGAGTACCTGGACAAGATCCGTGAGGCCCTCACGCAGCTCCGACCGGATCTGCCGATTGTCGTTTGCCTGCCGCCGACCCATCGCAGCCCGTATTACGGTTACGTGCACTCGGGCCGCATCCCGGCGACGGCGGCGATCGCGCGGTGGGCGCAGCACCACGGGTTGCCCTGCGTCGACTTCTATCCGGTGACCCGGGACGCTTTCGAGGATCCGGCCGCGGAGATGAATCCGGACGGCATCCACTGGGGCTTCTCGTGCCATCGTCAGATCGCCGACGTGGTGACGCCGGTGGTCGAGAAGAGCAGGGCGAACAGCTAGCCGGCGGACCTCGCGACTCCCATGTGAGGTCTGGCCGGTGAACCGGCTAACGTAGACGCGTGCCTGTCGTCGTCGTCACAGATTCGTCTTCTCGGTTGCCCGAGTCGGTCACCGAGCACTACGGGATCCGGCAGGTTCCGCTGCACGTGACGGTCGAGGACAAGGACTACCGCGAGGGCATCGACTACATCCCGGAGGACGTCGTCACGACACCCGGTGTGACCACCTCGGGCGCCAATCCCAGCGAGCTCACCGAGTACTTCGAGGCCGCTCTGGAGGCCAGCGAAGGCGCCGGCGTGGTGGCCGTGCACATGTCTCGCAAGCTGTCGGGCACGTGGGGCTCGGCGCGGCTGGCGGCGGAGAAGTTCTCGGGGCAGGTCCGCGTCGTCGACTCCCGATCTGTCGGTCTCGCAGTGGGTTTCACGGCCATCGCTGCGGCGCAGGCGGCCGCCGACGGCGTCGATCGTGATCGCGTCTACGAGTCGGCGATCCGGCAGGCCGCGACCGTCGACTCGCTGCTGTGTGTCCAGCAGCTCGACAACCTGCGTCACAGCGGTCGGATCAGCGCCGCCGGCAAGCTCTTCGGCTCCGCGTTGTCCATCAAGCCGATCCTGCACATGGTCGACGGCACGCTCCAGCTCAAGGAACGCCACCGCACCTTCTCCAAGGCGCTCGACAAGATGGTCGAGGCCGCCGTCGAGTCGGCGGGCGGGCGCGCGGTCACCGTCGGTATCCAGCACTGCGAGACCCCGGACGTCGCGGCAGACCTCCTTGCCACACTGCGCAGCAGGCTGCGGATGGTGACCTCCGAGCTGACCGTCGACCTCGGACCAATCCTGGGCTCTCACGTGGGTCCCGGAGCGGTGGGCGTCGTCATCGCGTCGCATCTCGAACCGATCGAAGGGGTCGAGGAGGGCTGACGGCGCCCCGTTTCCTGTCGACAGCCGTGCTCCTGTCCACAGATCTCGTGGTCGGCGTCCACAGCGCACGTGATCGGTTCTGAACACTCCTAGCGTGTGACGCCATGAGCGCATCAGGACGGCGGAATCCGCTGGACCGGTTGGGGCCGGTCGTCGAGCAGCCGGCGCGCCGGGACGATCCACCGCCGGCCGCGGCCGGCTCCGACCCACCGTCGGGTGCCGGTGACCCTGCTGCGGCTGCCGTCGCGGTCGAGGAGCCCGAGCATCCGGGGTGGGGGATCGGTGGGATGCCGACGTGGCTGGATGCGCCGCCGCCCACGTCGCCGACGCGTGGGCGTTTCGACGATGTGCTCGACCCCGACGACGATCGGTCGGGTGAGGACCGGGACGAGGACGAGGATCCCGTTTCGCGCCGACGCTTCGCTGTGGCACCGCCCGCGGCGATCGCGTTGATCGCGGTCGGGGTGATCGCTTGTGTCGTGGCCGGATTCGGACTGTTCCGCGGAACGGATTCCGCACCAGTCGTGGATTTCGGCGTGACGGCCGGTTCGTCGTCGATGCCAAATGCATCGGCGCCTCCGGTCAGCGCGCCACCGAGTACGACGCCGGCCCGGTTGGTGGTGAGCGTCGTCGGACTGGTGAACAAACCCGGACTGGTTCGCCTCGCTCCGGGAGCCAGGGTCGCCGAGGCGATCGACCAGGCCGGTGGGCCACGCAAGGGCGCGGACCTGGTGTCGCTCAACCTCGCTCGGGTTCTGCGCGACGGAGATCAGATCCTCGTCGGTTATGCCGGGGGTGAGGGGCAGATGTCGCTGCGTAGTGCGGTGGTCGGAGCGGAAGGTGGTGTGCCTGCGCCGGGCCCGCCGGACGGCCGGGGAAGTCCGCCATCGGCATCGTCGGCTGCCGAACCGGGCGGTCGGGTCAACCTCAACACGGCGACTGAGGCCGAGCTGGATGCGCTCCCCGGCGTCGGTCCGGTGACGGCGAAGGCGATCCTCGACTGGCGAGAACGCAACGGCCGCTTCACCTCTGTGGACCAGCTCGCCGAAGTCGACGGGATCGGTCCGGCCCGGTTGGCGAAGCTGGCGAACCTCGTGACGGTCTGAGGCGATGGACTTCCGGCTGCTCGTACCGGCGGTGATGGTGTGGTCGGTGACGGCGTGTGGGCTGGTGGCCCCGGTCGGTGTCAGCGTCGGCGTCGCGATCGTCTCGGCGGTGGTGGCCCTCGCCGGGGTGCTGGCGTGCGGTACTCACCGGCTCGGCTGGGAGGCGGTGGGGCTGGTCGTCGTAGGAGCGGGTTTGGCCGCGGCGTGTGCGACATCTCTCTCGCTCCGGCAGGAGGCCCGTGTCGATCATCCGCTGGCGCATGTGTCGGGGAAGGCGACGGTGGTCATGACCCTTCGCAGCGATCCGTTGCCGATCGGACCGAAGGGGCAGGGACGCATCCGCGCGCGCGTCGACGTCGAACAGGTCGGTACCGAGCGGGTCTCGACCGCGCCGGCAGACCTTCGTGGCGAAACGCAGGCATGGTCGGGGTTGCTGCCCGGTCAACGAGTCATCGCCGTCGTGAAGGTGCGGCCACCACCGGACCGAACTCTTGTCGTCGCGTCGCTGACCGCGTCTTCCCCGAAGCTCGTCGGCGGGCCGCCCGTGTATCAGACCGTTGCGGGATCGATCCGGCAACGCCTACAACTGGTAGCGACCCGCGCCCTCGGCCCGGAGGCCGCGGGTCTGCTGCCAGGGCTTGTGCTCGGCGACGAGAGCGGGGTGGACGAGGGACTCCGCGATGACTTCCGGGCCGCGGGCCTGAGTCATCTCACCGCGGTGTCCGGAGCGAACTTCGCGATCGTCTGCGGAGCAGCGCTTCTCATCGTCCGCAGCATCGGGGTGCCGCCGCGCGCCGCGGCGGTCATCGGACTCGTGGTGATCGTCGGGTTCGTGATGCTCGTCCGGCCGACACCCAGCGTGTTGCGCGCGGCGCTGATGGGTGGGGTCGGGGTGTTGGCACTGTTCGCGTCGCGACGCTCGCAGTCGCTGCCGGCTCTGGGGGCCGCAGTGATCGGCGGTCTGCTGTGGTGGCCGGAGTTGGCGCTGCAGCCGGGCTTCGCGCTGTCCGTCGCGGCCACCTGCGCGATCGTGCTGTGGGCGCCGCGGTTGCGGGATCGGCTGCGGGCGTGGCGTTGTCCGACGGGTTTGGCGGAGGTGATCGCGATGGCAGTCACTGCCCAAGTGGTCACCGCGCCGATCGTCGTGCTGGTCGCCGGTCGGTTGTCGGTGGTCGGGATCGTCGCCAACCTGCTCGTCGCGCCCGTCGTCGCGATCATCAGCGTCGTCGGTACCGTTGCGGCGCTCATCGGTGCACTCGGTCCGCCCGACGGCCTCGGTGCCGGGATTGCCGAGTTGCTTGTACGCGCACTCGGGCCGGAACTGTGGTGGATGATCTGGTGCGCCCACACCCTCGGCGGACCGGGATGGGCGAGTGTCGAGGTGTTCGGGTGAGCTGAAGTTGAGGCCGATGCCCCACGCGGGTGAGGCGTATGGCGGACGACTCTGGGGTCATGAACACACAAACACCCCGAGAGGTCGTCACCGAAGTTCGCGCTCACCCGCAACTCGCTGACGGCGACGATGAACGTTTCGCCGGATACGGCGTCATGGGCCTGCCGTTCAGGTCGGGCCACTATCTGGCTCTGCGTGACATGGTCGCCAGTTCCATCGGTCCGGCGTACCGGTCCGTATGGCACCGAGATCCGAACGGACACTGGACGATCTATACGACAACAGAACCTGGGCGGAGCTGCCCGCGGTATTTCGATGCGGGCGCGACGACCCGTCAGGTTCCGGCGATCGATGTCGGGTGGACCGATGACCATACGTTCGAGGTGACACTCGGCAACACCCTCACCTGGCAGGTCGAGCTGACCTCGTCACCCACGACGCGCCTGATGACTGCGCTGAGCGGTGCGACGCCCGCAGCAGCGTGGCGCAGCCGGGCGGTGCTGCACGCGGTGGGACCGATGGCAACCATCATGCTGCGCGCCGGCCGAGTCCGGATGTGCGCACGAACCCCCAACGGGCCCGAGTTCCGGGGAACACCTCTGTACATCTGGCGCGTCGCCGACAGCCGGGCATCGCTCCACGGCGAGACTCTCGGCGCTCCCGGACCACTCGACGAGCAGATCCGGATCGGCGACATCCCGCTTCCGCAACGCGGTCTGTTCTTCGTCGGCCGATCGGCTTTCGACACACCCGAACCCACCGACAACACCCAGCATCATCTCACCGACATGGGAGTACAGACATGACCACTAGAGACGCCCCTTCGTCAGCAGAAACCGCCCCGCCCACAAGCATTCTCACGCGCGTCGGCTACCTCGCCTACGGCCTGGCGGCCTACGTCGCCTTCCTGGTGGTGTTCCTGTGGGCCATCGCCTTCGTCGAGAACGCCTCGATCGTCATCGGAGGCGCGGAGATCGTGCCGCGGACCATCGATCGGGGAGGGCCGTCGGCGTGGGTGGTGACCGCGCTGGCGATCGACCTCGGACTACTGACACTTTTCGCCGCGCAGCACAGCGTCATGGCGCGCGCCGGTCTCAAACAACGGTGGACGAGGATCGTGCCCACCCCGATCGAGCGCAGCACCTACGTAGCGGCGGCGACCGCGTGCCTCGCAGCCGTCCTGTGGTGGTGGCATCCGATCACCGCCACCGTGTGGGATGTCTCGGCGCCGGCCGCGCGGACATTCCTCGTCGCCGTGTCGCTGTTCGGGTGGGTTCTGGTTCTCACCTCGACGTTCCTCATCAACCATTTCGACCTGTTCGGTCTGCGGCAGGTGGTCGCCAACGCCAAGGGTCGCACGCTTGAACCGTACCGGTTCATCACGCCGCTCTGGTACGGGATCGTCCGCCATCCGATCTATCTGGGCTTTCTCATCGCGTTCTGGGTGGCCCCGACCATGACCGTCGGGCATCTGCTGTTCGCCTGCGCCACAACCGGTTACGTCCTGTTAGGCATTCACCTCGAGGAACGGGACCTGATCCGCTCGTTCGGGGATGACTACATCGCGTACCGCGGGCGAGTACCGATGCTGCTACCGGGAACCCATGTGCGTCGTTCGGTCCGGTCGCGGGAAGTGTCGGTCGGCTGACGCGGCCGAGCCAGGAGCGCGACAATGAACGCCATGAGCGCGCAGACGGTACTGCCGCGGCGGGTCGAGGTGCTGGCCGGGCTCTCGGTCGCGATCGACCTGGGGCTCGGCCAACCGGTCGAGCACATGCTGCGGTCGGCGGTCATCGCCACGAGGTTGGCGCGGCGGCTCGGCCTCGACCGCTCGGCGCAGGACACCGTCTACTATGCGACGCTCGTGATGTGGATCGGGTGCCACGCCGACTCCGCGGAGTACGCGCGCTGGTTCGGCGACGACATCGCCGTCCGGCGCGATGCCTATCTCGTGGACTGGTCGGGCCTGCCGTATCTGCGCTTCCTCCTCGGCAATCTGGGTCGGGGAGAGTCACTTCCACACCGCATGAAGACCATGGCAGAGCTCTTCCGCGATGCGCGCGGCCAGATCACCACTCTGGTGCACTCCCATTGCCTGTCCGCCGCCGCGCTCGCGGGCCACATCGGTCTCGGAGCCGACGTCGAGCGGGCGATCCTGTACACCTTCGAGAGGTTTGACGGGGGAGGCATGCCGGCCGGCGTCTCCGGCACAGAGATCCCCGTGGAGATGCGGGTGGCGCAACTGGCCGACATGGCCGAAGTCCACCACCGCATGTACGGGTTCGAGGGGGCGATCGCCATGGCGCGCAGCCGCCGGGGCGGACATTTCGACCCCGCCGTCGTCGACGCGTTCGTCATCGATCCGGAGGCGCTGTTCCCCGACGACGCCGACGATCCATGGGACCTGGCGCTGTCCATCGCGCCCGATGCCGAGGTGCGCCTCGACGACGCCGGGCTGGATCGGTTGCTGCTGGCCATCGGCGATTTCGTCGACCTGAAATGTCCCTTCGCGCTGGGACATTCACGTGGTGTCGCCGACCTGGCGGAGGCTGCGGCGGGACATCTGGGTCTCGATCAACAGGAAGTCGACGCGGTCCGTCGCGCGGGTTACCTCCACGACGTCGGACGGATCGGTGTGTCGAGCCGGATCTGGTCGAAATCGGACGATCTGACCTCGGCGGAATGGGAACGCGTACGCATGCACCCGTACCTGACCGACCGCGTCCTGACAAGGATCACCGGTCTCGGTGACGTCGCGAAGATCGCCCGAAGCCATCACGAACACCTCGACGGAACCGGCTACCCGCTGGGACTGACGAGTCAGGCCCTCGGACGACCCGACCGGATTCTCGCGGCGGCGCTCGCCTATCGATCGGCGATCGAGCCGCGACCGTACCGAGAGGCCATGACGACCCGGCAGGCTGCAGATCGTCTGGTGCGACGGGCGGACCGCGGCGAACTGGACACCGACTGCGTCGAGGCCGTTCTCACGGCCGCAGGACAGACGACCGGCCGGACACGACGCACCGATGCCCTCACGCCGCGCGAGAGGGAGATCCTCGGACTCGTCGCGCGAGGGCTGTCCAACCGGGAGATCGCATCGAAGCTCGTGCTCAGCGAGAAGACGGTACGCAACCACGTCGAGCGGACCTACGCCAAGGTCGGCGTGTCCAATCGGGTCGGGGCGAGCCTGTACGCGTTGCAGAACGGGCTGGCGTTCGGCGACTGACGCCCTACCCGGCGCTGAAGCGCGCCGCGCGCCGATGGATCCGGTGTGTGAGACCGCGTTTCCGGACGAATGGCGCCGGGTGTATCGGCTCGCTGTAGAAGAGCAACTTGGCGAGTTCGACGATCACCAGGTAGGCGATGACCAGCAACACCAGGACGAGGAAGAAGCCGATCGGGAGCGTGGTGAAGCCGAGGTCATGGGCCAGCGGCGAGACGGTCAGGCCGATCGCGACGGCTACCACCGCCGCCACCGCGAGCACCAGTGGCACACTCGGCCTGCTGCGCAGGAACGGCACGCGGCGTGTTCGGATGGCGAACACGATCAGCGTCTGGGTTGCGATCGACTCCAGGAACCAGCCGGTGCGGAAGAGTTCCGGGCCGGCATTGAACAGGCCGATCATGATGCCGAACGTCAGGAAGTCGAACATGGAGCTGACCGGTCCGAAGAAGAGCATGAAACGGCGGATGAACGCGATGTCCCAGTGGGATGGTGCGTGCACCTGCTCGTCGTCGACCTTGTCGGTCGGTATCGCCAGCTGGCTGGAGTCGTACAGAAGGTTGTTCAACAGGACCTGGCTGGGCAGCATCGGCAAGAAGGTCAACACCGCGGAGGCGGCCGCGGCACTGAACATGTTGCCGAAGTTGCTCGACGTACCCATCAGGACGTATTTCATGGTGTTGGCGAAGATCCGGCGTCCCTCGGCAACGCCGCCGGCGAGCACGCCCAGATCCTTGTCGAGGAGCAGAATGTCGGCGGCGTCCTTGGCGACATCGGTCGCGGTGTCCACCGAGATCCCCACATCGGCGGAGTGCAGGGCGAGTGCGTCGTTGACGCCGTCGCCGAGGAAACCGACCGATCGCCCGTGTTGCCGAAGGACTTTGACCAGCCGTGACTTCTGTTCGGGCAGGACACGGGCGAAGATGGTGAAACGCTGTGCCGCGTCGGCGAATGCCTCGTCGTCGAGCCCTTCGAGCTCGGCTCCGGTGATCGTGCCGCCGGAGGCCAATCCGAGCTGTGCACAGACGTGCTCAGCGACCAACGGGTTGTCACCGGTCGCGATCTTGACCTCGATCTGGAGCGCGGCCAACTCTCTGAGTGATTCGGTGGCAGCCTGTTTGGGCTTGTCGAGGAAGACGAGGAAGCCTCGTAAGGTCAGGCCGTTCTCGTCGGCCGGATCGATATGCGCCTTGCCGGTCGTCGACGCGGTGGCCACCGCGACGACGCGACCACCCTCGGCGAACAAGCCGGTGAGCGTCTCATCGGCCTCTGGCCCGACGCCGACACATCGCGCCAGAACCTTCTCGGGGGCACCCTTCACGATCAGCAGATGTTCGTCGTTCGGGCCGGCGACGAGCACCGACGTCATGCACCGGGTGTGATCGAACGGTAATGAAGCGAGTCGCTCATATCGCTGCGCCCCGGCCTCCGCGGCACCCGGTGCGGCCCACAGCGCCGAGTCCATTGCGTTGGCGGCGACCACTTGCTCGGTTCCGCCGGTGTATTCCGTCGCCAGCAGTCCGTAGAGGAACGTCTCGCGGCTCGTCGAACCGGACGGGTCGACGGCGTCGACGAAACTGATCCGCCCCTCGGTCAGGGTGCCGGTCTTGTCGGTGAGCAGGATGTCGAGGTCGCCGAGGTCCTCGATGCACACGAGGCGTTTGACGAGCACCTTGCGTTTGGCCAGTTGCCGGGACCCGGAGGCCAGGCTCGTGCTGACGACCGCGGGCAACAGTTGGGGAGTGATGCCCACGGCGATGGCGAGGGCGAACAAGAGGGATTCGAGCAACGGGCGATCGAGGAGCAGATTGATCACGACGATCATGGAGATCAGCACGATCGCGACCCGGAGGAGCAGATTCGAGAACTTGCGCAGACCACGCTGGAAGTCGGTGTCGGGATGGCGTTCGCCGAGTCCCGCGGCGATGTCCCCGAACGCTGTCTTCGCTCCGGTCGCGAACACGACCCCGGTGCCCGTGCCCGCCCGCACGATCGTGCCCATGAACACACAGGTGTCCAGTCCCGAGTCCGTGGCCCCCGCAGAAGTGGCACCCGGAGACGTGGCAGCGCCGGGTGCAGCGTGCTTCTCGACGGCCTCGGACTCGCCGGTGAGCACGCTCTCGTCGCATTCGAGTCCCGTTGCCGATATCAGTCGGACATCGGCGGGGACCACGGCGCCGAGGACCACGTCGACGAGGTCTCCCGGGACGAGTTCGGCGACATCGACCTCGGTCGGCCGGTTGTCGCGCATGACCGTTGCGTGGTGACGCAGATTCGAATGCAGTGCCGCGGTGGCCCGCTCCGCGCGGTACTCGTTGGCGAAACCCAGACCGATGCTCGCGGTGAGGATGACTCCGATGACGACGGCGTCGGTGCTGCTACCGAGGAAGAACGAGATGACTGCGGTGACAGCGAGGAGCACGAGGATCGCACTGCGGAGTTGCCGGCCGAGGACAGCCCAGGCGCTGACGCGGTGGGACCGCACCGCGTTCGGGCCGTACAGGGCAGATCGCCTGGCAGCTTCCTGCGATGTCAGGCCGGCCCGAGATGTCCCGAATTGCGCGAGAACATCGTCGATCTCGGCGGACGCGACGCTCCGCGCGCTCACCACCTCGTCGGGTGTGGTGGTCACCGTGGGTGGATTCCGTTGCGATGGTTGCGCATGACAGTCCTAGGTAAGTGGTGGGGCACCTTGACGAGAAATTATCACCAATCGATTGATTCGGGTGCGTCGGCTTCGGCGGCATCGCAGTCGCCGAATCGTCGTCCGCCCGTGGCAGCGCGCGCCGGGGTGTCGGCCTGATCTGGCACGATGATCACGTGACCGATCGCCTGCACCTGCTTCTCGGAGACGACGACTTTCTCACCGGCCGGGTGATCTCCGCGGTGGCCGAGGCGGCGTCGAAGGAAGCAGGCGCCCCGGTCCCGGTGACCCGTGTGCGTGCCGGCGACGTCAGCGAACACGAACTCGCCGAGTTGCTGAGTCCCTCACTGTTCGCCGAGGAGCGCATCGTCGTCGTCGAGGCTGCCGCCGACGCGGGCAAAGAACCGGCGGCACTCATCGCCGCGACCGCGACGTCGCTGCCCGAGGGCATCACCCTGATGGTGATCCACCACGGTGGGGGACGCGCCAAGTCGATGGTTCCGGCGCTGAAGAAAGCCGGCGCACAGGAGCATGCGACCGCGGCGCCCAAGTGGCCGTCGGACCGGATGACCTTTGTCCGCAACGAGTTCCGATCCCTCGGTGTGAAGGTCAGCGCCGACGTCGTCGAGCAGGTCGTCGAGAGTGTGGGTTCCGAACTGCGTGAACTCGCCGCCGCCTGCGCCCAGCTCGTCGCCGACACCGGCGGCAAGGTCAACCGCGAGACCGTGCAGCTCTACTACCAGGGCCGCTCCGAGGTCACCGGATTCGAGGTCGCCGACAAGGCCGTCACGGGTGACCGGGCCGGTGCGCTCGAGTCACTCGCCTGGGCTCTTCACCACGGTGTGCCCAGGGTGCTGCTGGCCGACGCCCTCGCCGAGGCCGTACATGCCATCGCCCGCATTCGCCCGATGGGTTCGATCGACCACTTCGCCGCGGCGTCGGAACTGGGTATGCCGCCGAACCGGGTCAAGAGCGTGCAGGCCAAGGCCAAGGCCTGGGATTCGGAGTCGATCGCCCGCGCGGTCGGGGTGGTCGCCAAACTCAACGGCGACGTCAAGGGCCAGGCCGCCGACGCCGACTACGCACTGACTCATGCCGTGGCCGCGGTCGCGGATCTCCGGCCGGACGGGCGTCGGCGTAACTGAGGTTTCGACACGGCTCTCGCTGCGCTCGTGGCCGGCTCAACCAGCGAAGGGGAGCGGCTCTCGCTGCGCTCGTGGCCGGCTCAACCAGCGAAGGGGAGCGACCTAACCGGTTGAGAGAACGACGATCACCCCGGCAACCGCGTGGATGCTGCCGGGGTGATCGTACGTATGAGGATATGGCGGCGCGTCGCGCCGAGGCGACCCGGAGGTCGGAGTGGGTCAGCTCAGAGCTTGTTGACCGCGAGAGCGATGGCCGACTTCTTGTTGGCGGCCTGGTTGGCGTGGATGACACCCTTGCTGGCGGCCTTGTCGAGCTTGCGGCTCGCGGCCTGGCCGAGCTCGGCAGCCTTTGCCTTGTCGCCGGCCTCGACGGCCTCGCGGAAGCTACGGATCGAGGTACGCAGCGCCGACTTGACCGACACGTTGCGCTGCCGGTTCTTCTCGTTGGTGCGGTTGCGCTTGATCTGAGACTTGATGTTCGCCACGCGTGTTACCTCTGTCGTTGCTGGTGGATATGACTGTCTGTTCTGGGTCGGGGCGGCGGACCGGGTGGTCCGGGCTCGCCCCGCGCGGTGTCGGCGCGTGAAGTATCTTCACGGCGTCACCGCAACAGCGCACCACATTACCAGCCGGGTTCGGCCAGCCCAAAATCCGTTGCGCGCGCGACGCACGCCGGAAAGAATCACTGTGCGTGAAAGTCTAGGCTCGAGTCATCATGTCCGTCGTTTACGTACACATAGGTCTCCCCAAGACCGGCACCACGCACCTGCAGGATCGACTCTGGCGCAACCGTGACCTGGCATTGCAGACGTCGGGGCTGCTCTATCCGGGCAATGTGATCTCCGATCACTTCCACGCCGCGGTCCACCTCCAGCCGGAGCGCTACCTCGACTGGGCCGACCCGGCCTTCGCCGGCGTGTGGCCCAAGCTGCTCGGGCAGATGCGGGCCTGGCCGCAGACGTCACTGCTGTCCCACGAGCTGTACAGCACCGCAACCAGCGAGCAGATCGAGCGGCTGCTGGCCGATCTGTCGTTCGCCGACGAGGTCCACGTGATCGCCACCGTCCGCGACCTCGGTAGGCAGCTCCCCTCGGTGTGGCAGGAGAACGTCAAGAATCAGCGTCGTGCCTCCTTCGACGAGTTCGTCGACGCGGTGGCTTTCGCGGCGGAGTCGAACTCGGTGGGCGAGACGGCCACCGAGGACGCCGGTCCGCTCGTCGAGGACGAACCGTTCTGGGAGTTCCAGGACCACGTCGGCATCCTCGCCAAATGGGCGAAGTTCGTCGGGCCCGAACGGGTGCACGTGGTGACCGTGCCGCGCGGCCGGCCGGCGACGGGCGACACCCTGTGGGATCGCTTCCTCCGGGTCATGAACGTCGACCCCACACCGCTGAACATCCCGGTGCCGAGTCTCAACAGTTCGTTGTCGGCCGCTCAGGCCGAGTTCCTGCGCGGTCTCAACCAGCGCCTCCAGCCCGAGACCATCGAATGGCGTCGCTACGAACGCATCATCAAGGGACAGCTGATCGGTGAGATCCTGTTCGAAGCGCGGTCGGGCGCGCCGCAGGGGCTGACCGTCGAACATCGGCGGTGGGCCGCTGCCCAGGCGGCCACGATGGTGGAGACGGTGCGCAACGCTGGATACGACGTCGCCGGCGACCTCGCCGACCTCGAGGTGCCCACGGAGGGCGCCGCCGACGCGCCGATGCCGTCGGACCGGGAGGTGCTCGACGTGGCACTGGACACGATCGCGTCGATGGTGCTGGCGGCGCCGCTGCCCAAGGTGGGGCCACCGGTCAAGACCCGCGCGGCCAATGTCCTGCGGCGAGTCAAGCGCCGCGCTCTCGCGATCCGTCGCTCGCGCTGAGCTGCGGTCGCGTGCCTGCGCGACACGGGTGGCCAACCGTCGTGCCGATTACGCGGTTATGCGGCACCATGGCACTTTATGACCCCCGCATCGACAAGTGCGCCCGCCAAGAAGGCGGCGCGTAAGTCCGCATCCGCGAAGACGACGACGTCGAGCTCGTCCGGGAAATCGGCGTCGGGCCGCTCCGGCGCGACGAAGAGTTCGGGATCGGCCGCCAAGCCGACGAAGTCGAGTGGCGAGGGAAACTTCACCGGAAACTTCGGTGGATACGCAAAAGGCCCGTACGGCAAGGCATATGACGAGATGTTCGATGCCGCGGGGGATGTGCGTACGCCCTACCGCGGCATCTACAAGGCGATGGCCGACGAGGACCAGTCCGATGTGGTCGAGGCCCGCGTCGAAGCGCTGGGCCGCGCCTACCTCGACCAGGGCGTGACCTTCTCGCTGTCCGGCAAGGAGCGTCCGTTCCCGTTGGACATTGTGCCGCGCGTGATTTCGGCCGGTGAGTGGAGCAAGCTCGAAGCGGGTATCACCCAGCGTGTGCAGGCGCTCGAGTTGTTCCTCGACGACATCTACGGCGAACAGGAGATCCTGCGCGACGGTGTGTTGCCGAAACGCCTCGTCCACTCGTGTGAGCATTTCCATCGGCAGGCGGCAAACATCCGGCCGCCCAACGGTGTTCGCATCCACGTCGCCGGCATCGACCTGATCCGGGACGAGAACGGCGACTTCCGTGTCCTCGAGGACAATCTGCGCTCGCCGTCGGGTGTGTCGTACGTGCTCGAGAACCGTCGTGCGATGGCACGCGTGTTCCCCGACCTCTTCTCCAAACACCGGGTCCGTGCGGTGGCCGACTATCCGAGCCATCTGCTGCGTGCACTGCGGGCGTCGGCCGCCTTCAACGAGGCCGACCCGAACATCGTCGTGCTGACGCCGGGTGTGGCGAACTCCGCCTACTTCGAGCACTCGCTGCTCGCGCGGCTGATGGGCGTCGAGCTGGTCGAGGGCCGAGATCTCTTCTGCCGCGACAACGTCGTCTACATGCGGACCACGGAGGGCGAACAGCGCGTCGACGTCATCTACCGCCGGATCGACGACGACTTCCTCGATCCGATGCAGTTCCGCCCCGATTCGATGCTGGGTGTCGCCGGACTGCTCAACGCGGCGCGCGCGGGCAACGTGGTCATCTCGAGTGCGGTCGGCAACGGGGTGGGCGACGACAAGCTGATCTACACCTATGTCCCGGAGATCATCCAGTACTACCTCGGGGAGAAGCCCAGCCTGCAGAACGTCGACACCCTGCGCTGCTGGCTCCCCGAGGAATGCGAGGAAGTGCTCGACCGGATCGACGAACTCGTCGTGAAACCCGTTGAGGGATCGGGCGGATACGGCATCGTCTTCGGTCCGGAGGCCACCAAGGCGGAGCTGGACACGCTGGCGCGCAAAGTCCGCAACGATCCGCGCGGCTGGATCGCGCAGCCCGTCGTGCAGTTGTCGACGGTGCCGACGAAGATCGGCGACGAGATCCGCCCGCGTCACGTCGACCTGCGTCCGTTCGCCGTCAACGACGGTGAGTCGGTGTGGGTCCTGCCCGGTGGGCTGACGCGCGTCGCGCTGCCGGAGGGATCGCTGGTGGTGAACTCCAGTCAGGGTGGCGGTTCCAAGGACACCTGGGTGCTGGCCAGCCGGACGTCGGAGGCCGAACGCGAACTGTCCGGGGCGAAGGTGGTCACCTCCAGCGGCGTCGCCGCGGCCCGACCCGCCGACAGCGCCCCCGACCCGGTCCACACACAGACCCAGCAGCAGCAGCAGGGCACGACATCCCGGTCGCAGTCGTCCGGCGGGCAGTGTCAGCAACTCGGCGACATGATCCAGCAGCAGGGCGGTGATCCCCGATGATGTTGGCGCGCAACGCCGAATCCCTCTACTGGATCGGCCGGTACGTGGAACGCGCCGACGACATGGCGCGCATCCTCGACGTCGCGATCCATCAGCTGCTCGAGGACACGACCGTCGACGTCGACCAGCAGGCGCGACTGATCATCCAGGTGCTCGGCCTCGAGGCCCCCGAGACCGACGAGGAACTCGACGTCTGGACGCTGACCGAGCGCGTCGCCTACGACGCCGACGCGGTCGGGTCGATCGTCGACCTGATCCGTGCGGCACGCGAGAATGCACGTGGCGCAAGGGAAGTCACGTCGAGTGAGCTGTGGGAGTGTCTGAACACCACCTACAACGGGCTCGACGCCGCCGAACGCCGCTCGCGTCGACTCGGCCCGCACGAGTTCCTCTCGTATGTGAAGAACCGTGCGGCGATGTTCGCCGGCCTCGCCGACGCGACCCTCAGTCACGACGACGGCTACCGATATCTGCTGCTCGGCCGCTCCGTCGAGCGCGTCGACATGACGATCCGAATGCTGTTGTCGCGCGCAGGGGATCGCACCTCGTCGCCCGCATGGGTCAACGTGCTGGTCTCCGCGGGTGGCCACGACACCTTCCTGCGCACCTACCGCGGCGTCCTCGATGCCGAGAACATCGTCGAGTTCATCCTGCTCGATCGCCTGTTCCCGCGGTCGATCTTCCACGCGCTCAGCGTCGCCGAACGCAATCTGGCGCAGCTCGAGAAGGGGCCCAGCCGTGTCGGCGCGCAGGCCGAGGCCCAACTCCTGCTCGGCCGTGCACGGAGCTCGCTGGAGTTCCTCGAACCCGGCGAACTGCTCGACGGGCTGCAAGAACGGCTCGTCGATCTGCAGGACACCTGCCGGGCCGTCAACGAGGCGGTCACCAAGCAGTACTTCCATGTGTCGCCGTACGTCTCGTGGGCCGACGCCCGCGTCAGCGATGGCCAAGTCATCGAGGAGAGTGAACTGTGAGCTGGCGTCTACGCGTCGTCCATTCCACCGGTTTCGCGTACAACAGTCCCGTCACCTCCTCGTACAACGAGGCGCGGATCACGCCCCGCAGCGACGCCCGGCAGAACGTGATCGTCAATCGTGTCGAGACCGTCCCCGCGACCAGGTCATACCGCTACACCGACTATTGGGGTACGGCGGTCACCGCCTTCGATCTCCATGCGCCGCATGAGGAGCTCGAGGTGTCGGGGATGTCGGTGGTGGAGACCGAGGCCGGGCAGCGTCCGGCCGAGGAAGACCAGGCGACATGGGAGGTCATCACCAGCGAGGCCGTCATGGATCGCTACGACGAGATGCTCTCCAACACCACCTATGTGCCGAAGAACCGGCAGCTGATCTCGGCGGCCAAGAAGGTGGCCAAGGGTCTGACACCCGGGGAGGCCGTCGAGGCGATCTCGCGGTTCGTCCACCAGGAGATGGAGTACGTGCCCGGCACCACCGGTGTGCACACCACCGCCGTCGACGCCTGGAACGAACGCAAGGGCGTCTGCCAGGACTACGCCCATCTCACCCTGGTCATGTTGCGCGGCCTGGGGATTCCCGCCCGCTACGTGTCGGGGTACCTGCACCCGAAGCCGAATGCGGCGATCGACAAGACGGTCGAGGGCCAGAGCCACGCGTGGATCGAGGCGTGGACCGGCGGCTGGTGGGGCTACGACCCGACCAACGACACCCCGATCACCGAACAGCACGTGTCGGTGGGCGTGGGCCGCGACTATGCGGACGTCTCGCCGCTCAAGGGTGTCTACACCGGCGGCGGCGCAACGGATCTCGACGTCGTCGTGGAGATCACCCGGCTGGCCTAACGCCAGCCGAAGCGCGTCCTGAGTTCGTCGGCGACCGCGTCGAAGCGGCGGCGGTCGAGGATGGCGCCCTCACGGCGGATGCCGTCGGCGTCGACGACGAGGACGCGGTCGAGACGAACGAAGCTCGGGCGGTTCTGGGAGTCCCACGTGCCGGTCCCGACGGCGAACCAGTCGTCGTCGTCCCGTCGCCGGGAGCGAAGCGAGCGGGACGAATCCGGGTTGTGGTGGTCCTTGCTCGACAGCATCAGGCCCAGTACGTCGTCGGAGGTCCCGGCGTTGGCGTTGCGACCCACGACGAGAACGGGACGGTCCTTGCCCTGGCTGGGATCGTCCTCGTAGGCGACCCACGTCCACACGATCTCGCCGGGATCGGCGTCGCCGTCGAGTTCGGGGTTGTAGCTGATCGTGCGGGCGACCTCGGCGGTGGGGCGGAGGCGGGAACGGCGGCTGCGGCTCGTCACGCCCCGGATTCTCTCATCCGAGGCCGGCTTCTCCCATCAGGAACTCGTCCACCGCGTCGGCGGTCAGCGCGGCGGTCGGTTTCTTCTTCGGGTTCAGGTCGTGACCGACCTTCTCGAGTTCGACGATCCGCGTCGGCCCGTCGATCAGGCCGATGGCCTCGGCCATCTCCTCGGTGGTTCCGAACGGGTCGGTGCTGCCGTGGACGACGAGGGTCGGCACCGCGATCGACGGCAGGTGTTCGGTGCGCAGCCGGTCGGGCTTGCCCGGTGGGTGCAGCGGATAGGAGCTGAGCAGGAGACCGTCGGCGAGGGCCGGCCCGTCCTCGGCGACGGCCATCGACGCCTGGCGGCCGCCATAGGAGTGACCGCCGACGAACAGCGGGCCGTCGGACTCGGCCCGGAACATCGCGCAGGCGGCGCGGATACCGTCGCGGTCGGCCGGCGACGTCGACGGACTGGGAGGTCCCTTGGGACGGCGGCGACGATAGGGAAGGTCGATCCGGGCGACGACATACCCGCGCGAACTCAGCTCGTCTGCCAGCGCGCGCAGGATGACGGCGGAACGGTTCCCGCCGGCGCCGTGCGCGAGGACGATCGTGGCGCGCGGTGTGCCGTCGGGACGGTGGACGTCGGCGGCGACGTCGTCGGTCTCGACGATGGTGATGGTGGTCCCTGGCTTTTCTGACTCGGCGGACTCGGCTGTCACGGCTGCCACGGTAGCGCCCCGCCATCCGCCTGGGCACCATTCGCGGCGCTCATGAGAACATGGTGGTCAACGCCCGTGTCCATCCTCGAGGAGTAGTTCCAATTCCCACCTTCGCCGACCAGACCTTCACCGACCCGGCGCGCATCCGGAACTTCTGCATCATCGCCCACATCGACCACGGAAAGTCGACGCTGGCCGACCGGATGCTGCAGCTCACCGGCGTGGTGGAAGAGCGCCAGATGCGGGCGCAGTACCTCGACCGCATGGACATCGAGCGTGAGCGCGGTATCACCATCAAGGCGCAGAACGTACGCCTGCCCTGGCAGCTCGACGGTGACGACTACGTCGTACACCTCATCGACACCCCCGGCCACGTCGACTTCACCTACGAGGTGTCGCGTGCGCTCGAGGCGTGTGAGGGTGCGGTGCTGCTCGTCGACGCGGCCCAGGGCATCGAGGCACAGACCCTCGCCAACCTCTATCTGGCGATGGAGAACGACCTCACCATCATCCCGGTGCTCAACAAGATCGACCTGCCCGCGGCCGACCCCGACCGTTACGCGGCCGAGCTCGCCCACATCGTGGGTTGTGAGCCCGAGGACGTCCTGCGGGTGTCGGGCAAGACCGGTGTCGGCGTGTCGGAGCTGCTCGACGAGGTGATCCGCAAGGTGCCGGCACCCGTCGGCGACGCCGACGCCCCGGCGCGAGCCATGATCTTCGACTCGGTCTACGACACCTACCGCGGCGTCGTCACCTACGTCCGTGTGGTCGACGGCAAGATCGTGCCGCGCGAGAAGATCCAGATGATGTCGACCGGGGCCACGCACGAACTGCTCGAGGTGGGCATCGTGTCACCGGAACCGAAGGTCACCCAGGGTCTCGGTGTGGGCGAGGTGGGCTACCTCATCACCGGTGTGAAGGACGTGCGGCAGTCGAAGGTCGGTGACACCGTCACCACCGCCCGCCACGGCGCGACCCAGGCCCTGACCGGCTACCGCGAACCGCGGCCGATGGTCTACTCGGGCCTGTACCCGATGGACGGCTCGGACTATCCGGTGCTGCGTGAGGCGCTGGAGAAGCTGCAGCTCAACGACGCCGCGCTCACCTACGAGCCGGAGACGTCAGTGGCGCTCGGATTCGGATTCCGGTGCGGCTTCCTCGGTCTGCTCCACATGGAGATCACCCGCGAACGTCTCGAGCGCGAGTTCAACCTGGACCTCATCTCGACCGCTCCCAACGTGGTGTACCGCGTGGTGATGGAGGACGGCTCCGAGCACGTCGTCACCAACCCGTCGGACTGGCCGGAGGGCAAGACCCGCCACATCTACGAGCCGGTCGTGAAGACCACCGTGATCGCGCCGAGCGAGTTCATCGGCGCCATCATGGAGTTGTGCCAATCGCGCCGCGGCGAGCTCGGCGGCATGGACTACCTCTCCGAGACCCGCGTAGAACTCCGCTACACACTGCCCATGGCGGAGATCATCTTCGACTTCTTCGACTCGCTGAAGTCGCGGACCCGCGGTTACGCCTCGCTCGACTACGAGGAGGCGGGCGAGCAGGAAGCGGACCTGGTGAAGGTCGACATCCTGCTGCAGGGTGAGGCCGTCGACGCGTTCAGCGCGATCGTCCACCGCGACGCCGCCTACGCCTACGGCAACCGGATGGCGCTCAAGCTCCGGGAACTCATCCCGCGCCAGCAGTTCGAGGTTCCGATCCAGGCGGCCATCGGCTCGAAGATCATTGCGCGCGAGAACATCCGGGCGATCCGCAAGGACGTGCTCGCGAAGTGCTACGGCGGCGACATCAGCCGTAAGCGCAAACTGCTCGAGAAGCAGAAGGAAGGCAAGAAGCGGATGAAGACGATCGGCCGTGTCGACGTCCCGCAGGAGGCGTTCGTCGCGGCGCTCTCCACCGATGCAGCAGGTGACAAACCGAAGGGCAAATAGATGACGGGGCAGGACAGCGCAACCAATCCGGTACTGGCACAGAGCGATCTGCCCTACGAGCTGCCGGACTTCGCGTCGATCTCCGACGACGACTTTCTGCCCGCGTTCACCGCGGCGATGGCGTCGCACCTCGCCGAGGTCGAGGCCGTCGCGGGCGACCCCGCGGAGCCGACGTTCGCCAACACCGTCGAGGCGCTGGAGTTGTCGGGCCGTGACCTGGCTCGCGCGTCGGGGATCTTCTTCAACCTCGTCGGCCCCGACACCAACCCCAAGCGCAACGAGATCTCCCAAGAACTCTCGACGCTGCTCACCGATCACGGCAACACCATCGCGATGAATCCGGTTCTGTTCGGCCGGATCTCGGAGCTCGCCTCCCGTGCCGACGAACTCGACCTGACCGAGCCGCAGCGTCGTCTCCTCGACAAGCGGTACCGCGAGTCGGTGCGCGCCGGCGCCGGTCTGCCCGCGGCGGAGCAGGAGGAGATGCGTCAGATCGCCTCTCGGCTGGCGTATCTCACGACCACGTTCTCGCAGAAGATCCTCGACGACACCAACGAGTCGGCGGTGCTCGTCGACGACGCGGCCGACCTCGACGGGTTGTCCGCAGGCCAGATCACGGCCGCCCGACGAGCGGCCGCCGATGCCGGTCACGACAGCGGATACCTGATCACCCTGGAACTGCCGACCAGTCAGTCCGTGCTCACCGAGCTGACGAACCCCGCTCTGCGTCAGCGGGTCTTCGATGCGTCGGTGAACCGCTGCTCGCGCGGCAACGACCACGACACCCGTGACCTCGTCCTCGAGATCGTGCGTCTGCGTGCCCGCCGCGCCGAGCTCCTCGGTTACCGCGACCATGCCGAGTTCGTGATCGCCGAGCAGACCGCACCCGACCCGTCGGCGGTCGACGACCTGCTCCGTGAGCTGAACGAGTCCGCGATGCGTGCCGGTGGTCGGGAACTGACGCGGCTCACCGAGTTCGCCGGCGACGTCGAGATCGGTCCCGCCGACCTGACCTTCTGGCTCGAGCGCGAGAAGCAGGCCAGATCGTCGGTTCCGCTCGACGGTTTCGCCGACTACTGCGAACTCGACACCGTGCTCACGCGGGGCGTCTTCCACGCCGCGAACAAGCTGTACGGCCTGCAGTTCGTCGAACGGACCGGCCTGCCCGTCTATCACCCCGACGTGCGCGTGTGGGAGGTGCGGGACGACGCAGGCACCGGCATCGGCCTGTTCCTCGGTGACTTCTACGCGCGGCCGTCGAAGCGCGGCGGCGCCTGGATGAACAACATCGTCGACCAGTCGTCGGTGTTGCAGACCCAGCCGATCATCGTGAACGTCCTGAACCTGACGAAACCCGATGAGGGACAGCCTTGTCTGCTCAGCATCGATCAGCTCACGACCCTGTTCCACGAGTTCGGACACGCACTGCACGGTCTGCTGTCGTCGGTGGAGTACCCGTCGCAGTCGGGGACATCCGTGCCGCGCGACTTCGTCGAGTTCCCCTCTCAGGTCAACGAGATGTGGGCGCTGCATCCGGAGGTGCTCGCCAATTACGCGCTGCACCACGCGACCGGTGAACCGATCCCGGCCGAGCTGGCCGCTGCCGCACGCGAATCCGCGGGCGCCGAGACCGCACACGGGACCATCGAGTACCTTGCGGCGTCGTCGCTGGACCTGGCCTGGCACCGGCTGACGGTCGAGGAGGCCGCTGCTGTCACCGATGTCGAGGCCTTCGAGGCCAAGGCGCTCACCGAGGTGGGTCTGCAGACCGATCTGATCCCGCCCCGCTATCGCAGCGCCTACTTCAACCACGTTTTCGGCGGCGGATACTCGGCCGGTTACTACAGCTACATCTGGTCGGAGGTCCTCGACGCCGAGACCGAACAGTGGTTCCTCGCCTCGGGCGGCCTGGAGCGCGAGAACGGCCGGCGGTTCGCCGAGGCGACGCTGTCGCGCGGCGACAGCGTCGACCCGCTCGTGTCGCACGAGACGCTGATCGGCCGCAAGCCGCAGATCGAGCCGCTGCTGCGTCGTCGTGGCCTCGCGGCCTGAGTCGGGGCCGATCATGACGAGCAACCATCGCCGGAACCTGTCACGGTTCGCAATGCTCAGCATCGTGACCGCCGTCGCGGTCTTCGGACTCAAACTGCTCGCCTGGTGGGTCACCGGGTCCGTGGGGCTGTTGTCCGACGCGCTCGAGTCGATCGTCAACGTCATCGCCGCGGTGGGTGCGTTCGTCGCCCTACGGGTCGCGGCGAAACCGCCGGACCAGCGTCACAACTTCGGGCACACCAAGGCCGAGTACTTCTCGGCGGTCTTCGAGGGTGTGCTGATCGTCGTCGCAGCGGTCATCATCGTGGCAACCGCGGTGGACCGGCTCATCAACCCGCGTGAGCTCGAGGAAGTCGGACTCGGCCTCGGCATATCCGTGGGAGCCACGGTCCTGAACGCGGCGGTGGCCTGGATTCTCATCAGCGCCGGCCGGAAACACCGCTCGTTGACCCTCGAGGCCGACGGCAAGCACCTGATGACCGATGTGTGGACGACCGTGGGCGTCGTCGTGGGCGTGTTCCTGGTCGCGTGGACCGGTTGGCTCCCGCTCGACCCGCTGATCGCCATCGCGGTCGCCGTCAACATCATGGTCGTCGGCACCCAACTCGTGTGGCGGTCGGGCGCCGGTCTGATGGATTCCGCACTACCGGCAGAACAGCGCAGCGCGATCAACGACGTGCTCGACCGGCACCGCGCCGACGGCATCGTCTTCCACGACATCCGCACGCGCGAGGCCGGTCACCAGAGATTCGTGCAGTTGCACATGCTGGTGCCGGGGGACTGGTCGGTACAGCGCGCCCATGACCTCACCGAGGTCGTCGAAGACGATCTGCATGCCGCGGTCCCCGATCTGAACATCACGACACACCTCGAACCGGTCAACGATCCGCGGGCCTACGAGGACTGGCGGCTGGAGTAGCGCGACGTGTGCCGGCCGCCCGCAAGTGTGGCCTGGGCAGAGTTTCGATCTCACTGATTTGAAATCCGATGACGATCACGCTGGTTGCTAGCGTGGTTCGGTCCGCCGGTCACAGCCCGTACCGACCGGTCCCGTTGAGTCTTGGAGGAAGAGTGAGCGCTGGTCCAGCCACACGGCGCGGCATCCGTCGGGCGAGCACCGCTGTGCTGGTGACCTTGCTGGCTGCGGTGATGGTGGTCGTCGCGGGCTGCGGTGGCGGATCGACCGACGAACCCGGCGGAGTGGACATCTCGAGCGGTGATCGACACCTCGATCTGGTCGCCTACGCAGTCCCCAAGATCGGCTTCGACGAGATCATCCCGGCCTTCCGCGAAACGCCGGAGGGTCGTGACATCGGCTTCTCGGCGTCGTACGGCGCGTCCGGTGACCAGTCGCGCAAGGTGGCGCGTCGTGTTCCGGCCGACGTGGTGAACTTCTCGGTCGAGCCAGACATCACCCGACTGGTGAAGGCGGGTCTGGTCGACGAGGACTGGAAGAAGCAGGCTCCCAACAACAGCACCCCGTTCGGGTCGGTCGTCGCGCTGGTGGTCCGCAAGGGCAACCCGAAGAACATCCGCGACTGGGCGGATCTGCTGAAGCCCGGCGTGCAGGTGGTCACCCCGAATCCGGGCAGCTCCGGCTCGGCGAAGTGGAATCTGCTGGCACCGTACGCCGCGATCAGCGACGGCGGTCGCAACCCGCAGGCCGGCCTCGACTACGTGGCCGAACTGGTGCGTGACCACATCAAGGTGGTCCCCAAGTCGGGTCGCGAAGCCACCACGGCCTTCGAGCAGGGCCAGGGCGATGTGCTGATCAGCTACGAGAACGAGGCGATCATGCTCGACCGGGCGAACGCCACCGCCGGTCCGAACAATGAGGTCGAGTACGTGATCCCGCCGCAGACGTTCAAGATCGAGAACCCGGTCGCGGTGATCAACACCTCCGACGACCTCGCCGGCGCACGGTCGTTCGTGGACTTCCTGTTCACCCCGGAGGCGCAACGAATCTGGGCCGAGCAGGGCTTCCGGCCCGTCGACCCGGCGGTCATCGCCGAGACCCGGAACCTGTTCCCGGGTGACATCGCGAAGCTGTGGACGATCGCCGAACTCGGCCAGGTACTCGGGGAGGGAACCGCCGAGGAGAACGACGGCAAGGACCTGACGGGTTGGAAGGCCGTGGACGACGCCCTGTTCGGGAAAAAGGGCGCCATCACCAAGATCTACGACTCAGGGGGTAAGCAGTGACCTCGGTCGATCCTGTCGGAACACCGGTCACGGCCCCGGACACCGGCTCGCCGGTCCCCGATGCCGGACCGCCGCGCGGATTCCTCGGACGCTCGCGGACGTTCGCCGGCGTGAGCCCGATGACCATCGGCATCGCCTGGCTCTGGCTCAGCATCATCGTGCTGCTCCCACTGGCCGCGATCACGGTGCAGTCCTTCGACGATGGCTGGAGCGGTTTCTGGGAGGCCATCTCCGCGCCCGTCGCGGTGGACGCCATCTGGATCACGGTCCTCGTGTCCGTGGTGGCCGCGCTCATCAACGTCGTGTTCGGCACCCTGATCGCGTGGGTGCTGGTGCGCGACGAGTTCCCCGGTAAGGGATTCGTCAACGCGATCATCGACCTGCCGTTCGCACTGCCGACGATCGTTGCCAGCCTCGTGCTGCTGTCGCTGTACGGGCCGAACAGTCCCATCGACATCCAGCTCAACGCCACCAAGCCGGCACTGGTGATCGCGCTGACCTTCGTCACCCTGCCGTTCGTGGTGCGCCAGGTACAGCCGGTGCTCATCGAACTCGACGTCGATGTCGAGGAGGCCGCTGCGGTGCTCGGCGCCAACAACGCCACGATCTTCCGCAAGATCGTCCTGCCGGCACTGCTGCCGGCGATCCTGACCGGTGCCGGCCTCGCGTTCACCCGTGCGATCGGTGAATTCGGTTCGGTGGTGCTCATCGGCGGCAACATTCCCGGAGACACCCAGGTGGCGTCGCAGTACATCCAGCAGCAGGTCGAGATCGACGCACCGGTCGACGCGGCCGCGATCTCGGTGGTACTGCTGCTGATTGCCTTCGTCACCCTGCTCGTCCTGCGTGTCGCGGGCCGGTGGCAGTCCAAGCGGGAGGACGCAGACCGATGAAGGTTTCACCGCTGACCAGGTACGGGCTGCGCACCGTCGCGCTGGTCTACCTGTTCATCCTGCTGGTCGTCCCGGTCGGCACCATCTTCTATCGCTCCTTCGAACACGGCATCGTCCAGTTCTGGGAGTGGATCACCACTCCCGCGGCCATCTCTGCGCTCCAGCTCAGTCTGCTCATCGTCGCGATCGTGGTGCCGCTCAACGTGGTGTTCGGGGTGATCACGGCGCTGGCACTGGCCCGCGGCCGGTTTCCCGGCAAGGGTCTCCTGCAGGCGGTCGTCGACCTGCCGTTCGCGGTGTCGCCGGTGGTCGCCGGTGTCGCGCTGATCCTGTTGTGGGGCCACGGGGGCTGGTTCGGCGGCGTCGAGAGTCTCGGATTCCGGATCATCTTCGGCTTCCCCGGCCTGGTGCTGGCCACGCTGTTCGTCACCCTGCCGTTCGTCGCCCGTGAGGTCGAACCGGTGTTGCGTGAGATCGGCACCGAACAGGAGGAGGCGGCCGCGACGCTGGGAGCGAACTCGTGGCAGGTCTTCTGGCGGATCACCCTTCCGGCGATCCGCTGGGGTCTGACCTACGGCATCGTCCTGACCGTCGCCCGAGCGCTCGGTGAATACGGTGCGGTGACCATGGTCTCGTCGAACTATCCCGGTGTCTCCCAGACGCTGACCCTGTTGGTTCACTCCCGCTACACCGACGACTACAACGAGTTCGGCGCCTACGCGGCGGCGACGCTGCTGATGTTCGTCGCCATCCTGGTGCTCGTGCTCATGTCGCTCATCGAGCGCCGCGCCAAGTCCCGTCTCGTCGACGCCAGTGAATCCACCTCGGGCGACGCCGAACTCACCGAAGTCGACCTGACCCCGCCGCACGGGCCGGAGTCCGTCGACGCCAAGCAGGTCGTCCACTCGAACGCCCACAACAAGGAAGGCGTGTGACATGTCCATCCAGGTGATCGGTGCGAACAAGCGCTACGGCGACTTCGCCGCCCTCGACAACGTCTCCATCGACATCCCGGACGGGCAGCTGACCTCGCTGCTGGGTCCGTCGGGTTCGGGGAAGTCGACTCTGCTGCGCGCGATCGCCGGCCTCGACACACTGGACTCGGGCATCGTCCGCATCAACGACAACGACGTGTCGCAGAAGTCGCCGCAGAAGCGCGACATCGGATTCGTGTTCCAGCACTACGCCGCGTTCAAACACCTCACGGTGCGCGACAACATCGCCTTCGGCCTCAAGATCCGCAAGCGGTCCAAGAAGGAGATCGACGCGAAGGTCGACCAGTTGCTCGAGGTGGTCGGACTGACCGTCTTCCAGCAGCGGTTCCCGGCACAGCTGTCGGGCGGTCAGCGGCAGCGTATGGCGCTGGCCCGCGCACTCGCCGTCGACCCCAAGGTGCTGCTCCTCGACGAACCGTTCGGTGCGCTCGACGCGAAGGTGCGAGATGACCTGCGCCGCTGGCTACGTCGACTGCATGAAGAGGTCCACGTCACCACCGTGCTGGTCACCCACGACCAGCAGGAGGCGCTCGACGTGAGTGACCGCATCGCTGTCCTGAACAAGGGGCGCATCGAGCAGGTCGGCACTCCCGACGACCTCTACGACCGCCCGGCCAACGAGTTCGTCGCGTCGTTCCTCGGGTCCACGGTGCGTCTGAACGGCGAACTCGTCCGCCCACACGACATCCGGATCGGACGTACCCCGGAGATGGCGTCGCCGGCGGCCGACGCGTCCCTCGACACCGGTGTGATCAAGGCGACCGTCCTGCGTGTGGTCAACCTCGGCTTCGAGACCCGGGTTGAGCTCGTCGCCGCGACGACGGGTGACGAGTTCGCGGCCCAGATCACCCGAGGGGACCAGAACGCCCTCAACCTGAAGACCGGCGAGACCGTGTACGCGCGGGCCACCAAGGTCGCCGCCCTGACCGAGATCTGAGACCTGGCCCGGTAAGAGCACACCGGCCGGTTCTCAGTGATTCGCCGGCTGGAACGTGTGCTGGTGCTCGGCCTCCTCGGCGCGGATGACGTGCATGACCGCGTTGATCAGCGCCAGGTGGGTGAACGCCTGCGGGAAGTTCCCGAGCTGCTGACCGGTCTTCGCATCGATCTCCTCCGCGTACAGCTTGAGCGGACTCGAGTAGGACAGGAGACGTTCGCACAGGGTCTTGGCCCGCTCCAGCTCACCGATCTCGACCAGTGCCGACACCAGCCAGAACGAACAGATCGTGAAGGTGCCCTCCTCGCCGGTGAGGCCGTCGTCGGTCTCCTCGACCTTGTAGCGAAGTACGAGACCGTTGTCGGTGAGTTCGTCGGCGATCGCGAGAACCGTTGCGCGGACGCGGTAGTCGTCGGGCGGCAGGAACCGCAGGAGGGGTACGAGGAGCAGTGAGGCGTCGAGGGCGTCGTCGCCATAGCGCTGGGTGAAGACCCCGCGGTCGTTGACGCCATGGGCCAGGACGTCGGCCTTGATCTCGTCGGCGATCGCCGCCCACTCCCGGGCATGGGTGTCCTCGCCGTGCATGGTGGCGAGGCGGGAACCGCGATCCAGTGCCACCCAGCACATCACCTTCGACGAGGTGAAGTGCTTCGGTTCGCCGCGAACCTCCCAGATGCCGCGATCGGGGTCGCGCCAGTGCTCGATCGCCTCCTCGACCTGCGCCTTGAGGACGGGCCACAGGGTCTCGGGGACGGACTCGTGGGACTTGATGTTGAGGTACACCGAGTCGAGCATCGTGCCCCAGATGTCGTGCTGCGCTTGGTTGTACGCGCCATTGCCGATCCGGACCGGGCGTGCGCCGTCGTAGCCGGAGAGGTGGGTGAGTTCCTCCTCCTCGAGGGTCCGCTCGCCGCCGACCCCGTACATCACCTGCAGCGGATGGCGTTCACCGTTGGTGATGCCCGAGACATCGGCGATGAAGGAGAAGAAGTCGTCGGCCTCACGGTCGAGGCCCAGCGTGTACAGACCCCACAGGGCGAACGTCGAATCACGCACCCACGCATAGCGGTAGTCCCAGTTGCGTTCGCCCTGAGGGGTTTCCGGCAGCGAAGTGGTCGCGGCGGCCAGCAGGGCGCCGGTCGGGGAGTAGGTGAGTCCCTTGAGGGTGAGCGCGGAGCGCTGCAGATGGGAGCGCCACGGATGGTCGGGGAAGGTTCCGATGTTGATCCACTGCCGCCACGATTCGGCCGTGGACCACATCTTCTGGGCCGCCTCGTCCCAGTTCTGCGGTGCCGGGAACCGAGACCAGCTCAACGCGACGAACCGGTTGTCGCCCTCGACGAGGCGGGTGCGGGCACGTGCCTCTCGGCCCTCGAGCCCGAGGCGGAGGTCGGTCGTGAGCTTGAGGGTCGGGGTGTCGGCGTCGGTGTCCCGGGCGGTGGCGATGGCCTCGCCGTACGCCGGACCCGAGTACTCCCACTTGGTCGTCCCGCGGTGGTAATCGAACGCCGGCTCACAGCTCATGTGCAGTTCGACAGTGCCGGATACACAGCGCACCGTGCGGAGCAGGATGTGCTCGGCATCCCAGTCGGTGGGCGTGCGGCGATGGGTACGCGAGCGTCGGTCGTTGTCGTGCCACGGGCCCATGACCAGGGCATCGCGCACGATGATCCAGCCGGTGTCGGTCTGCCAGGTCGTCTCGACCATCAGGCTGCCCGGCAGGTACCGGCGATCGACGGGCACGTTGACGCCGTACGGCGCGAGGCGGAAGTGGCCGGCGCTCCGATCGAGCACCGCCCCGAAGACGCTCGGCGAATCGGGTCGCGGCACGCACATCCACTCGACCGAACCGTTGCGGGCGATCAGGCAGTTCGTCTCGGTGTCGGACAGGAACGCGTAGTCGCCGATGGGTGGGAAGGCGCTCCCGTGCGCCGGGTTGGTCGGGGGCATCGGCGCCGGTCCCGGGACGCTGACTCGTGCGGCGTCGGTGCCGGCGCCCGGTGCGGAGGTCGCCGTCGGCAGGGACGTTACGGTGGAGTCATCTGCAACAGACATGGGATCTATCATTGCGACGGGCGCTGTCCGACGCCAGTCGGCCTCGACGGGGCCGGGCAGACGGATGATCCGAATCGGACGGACGAGGTGATGAGGTGACGGCGTTCTTCGCCTGGTGGGACGGTGTGGAGGAGTGGCTGACCGGCCTTTCCTTCGTTCCGCAGCTCTTGGTCACCGTCGCCGTGGTGATTCCGGTCGCGATCCTGATCGCCTATGTTCTCAGTCTCATGGTCGATCTGGCGGCGACGCTGTTCGACCGCAGACGCTTCGCCGACGACGATGGGACCGGACTGTGAAACTACTGCGCTCGCCGGTCACCCTCGCGCTGCTGGCGCTGCTGGTCCTCGTCGTGATCGCCTGGCTCGTCACGATCTAGGAGTCGTCACCGTGACGCGGTGACCGCCCGATCCCGTGCGGCCGCGCGATAGAGGCTGCAGATGCCCCCGATGACATCGGGGTGCGCGCCGAGCGGGCCGGCCACGAGCATTTCCTCGACCAGCGCGTCGAGAGCGGTCTCGACCCGCTCGATCAGCAGACCCGCCGACAGGAAGTACGGACTGAGCGCGACGCGCTCGGCACCGGCGGCGCGGAGCCGGCGGACAGCCGAGGCGACCGCGCGGTCACCGGAACCGAGTTTGGTCGCAAAGACCACCTCGACCGGTCGATGCAGGTGGGTCGAGAGCTCGAGGGCCCTCCGCCGGACGTGACGGTCGGCGGACTCGTCGGAGGAACCCACCGCCGACAGGATCACGCCGTCGCGCTCGTCGAGGCCGGCTTCGAGCAGACGGTCGGCGAGGGCCGCGGTGAACGACCGCGTTCCGATGACATCGGTCTGATGCGCGAACGGCCGGTGCTCGGCGATGATCGCCGGCAGGTCGATCTTGTGGTGATAACCCGCGGACAGCAGCAACGGAACCACAACAGGATCCCCGCCCGTACCATCCCCGCCGGCTTCGTTCCCGGTCCGACCGAGGACATCGCCGACGAGCGGCTCGTCGAGGTCGAGATAGGACAGGACCACCTCGACGCCCGGCAGGGTCGCCGCGACGGCGTCGCGCACACGGCGTGCGGTCGCGCCGAAGCGCGGATCGCGACTGCCGTGTGCGACGAGGACGAGGGCCGGATTCACACCAACTCTTTGAGGTGCAGCGGCGCGAGCGCGTCACCGACCAGGCCGGCTGCGAGGGTGTTGCCACCCTGCGGGTCGATCAGCAGGAAGCTGCCCGACTCGCGGTTCACCTGATAGTCGTCGGCCGGGATCGGCTCGGCGGTCTGCACCGAGATCCGCACGATCTGGTTGAGTTCCACCGATTCCGGAGCCTGCTCCAGCGCGAGGTTCTGTTCGTCGAAGAGCGCGTCGAGCCCGCCGACGATGGCCTGCGTGGTCTTGGTGCCGTGCTTGAGGAGCAGGCGGGCACCGGGGCGCAACGGTTTCTCGGCGAGCCAGCACACGGTGGCGGTGAACTGCTGCACCGGCTCCGGAGCGTCAGCCGCAGCCGCGATCAGGTCGCCGCGCGAGATGTCGACGTCGTCGGCGAGCAGGATCGTGACGCTGCGTCCGGTGTGCGCGGTCTCCAACGGTCCGTCGGCGGTGTCGATCTGGCTGACGGTGGTCCGCTGACCCGACGGCAGGACGACGACCTCGTCACCGACCGACACCCGGCCGGCCGCGATCTGACCTGCGTAACCGCGGTAGTCGGGGTACTCGGGGGTGCGGGGACGGATCACGTACTGCACCGGGAAACGCAGTCCCACCGGGGCGCGCTCGGTGAGGTTCGGCACCGTCTCGAGGTGCTCGATGAGGGTCGGGCCATCGTAGAACGGCGTGTTCTCCGAACGGTTCGCGATGTTGTCGCCGTGCAGCGCCGACACGGGGATCGCGGTGACCTGCTCGTCCGACCAGCCCAGCGAGCGCGTCAGCTCGGCGAACTCGGCGGAGATCGCGGCGAACACCGACGCCTGATCGGAGACGAGGTCGATCTTGTTGACCGCCAGCACGAGCTGCGGAACACCGAGCAGGGCCATCACCGCGGCGTGGCGACGGGTCTGCGAGACGACGCCGTTGCGGGCGTCGACGAGCAGGATCACCAGCTGCGCGGTGGAGGCGCCGGACACCGTGTTACGCGTGTACTGCACGTGTCCGGGGGTGTCGGCGAGCACGAAAGAGCGTGCGGGCGTCGCGAAGTAGCGGTACGCCACGTCGATGGTGATGCCCTGTTCGCGCTCGGCCCGCAGGCCGTCGACGAGCAGCGACAGGTCGGGCCCCTCGAGTCCACGGTCGACCGACGCCTTGGTCACTGCGTCGATCTGATCGGCCAGAACGGACTTCGTGTCGTACAGCAGGCGGCCGACGAGCGTCGACTTGCCGTCGTCCACACTGCCCGCGGTGGCGATGCGGAGAAGGTCGGGTGCGTGCCTCATGTCAGAAATATCCTTCGCGCTTGCGGTCTTCCATGGCGGCCTCGGAGACCCGGTCGTCGCCACGGGTGGCGCCGCGCTCGGTCAGCCGCGACGCGGCCACCTCGTCGAGCACGGCCTCGTTGTCGGCGGCGTCGGAGAGCACCGCGCCGGTCGACGAGCCGTCGCCGACGGTGCGGTAGCGCACCGAGAGGCGTTGCAGCTCTTCGCCTTCACGGGGTCCACCCCAGACGCCGGGAGTCATCCACATGCCGTCCCGCAGGAAGACGTCACGTTCGTGGGCGTAGTAGATCGAGGGGAGCAGAACCTGCTCGCGGGCGATGTAGCGCCAGATGTCGAGCTCGGTCCAGTTCGACAGCGGGAACACGCGCACGTGCTCGCCCGGTGCGTGCCGGCCGTTGTAGAGGTTCCACAGCTCGGGACGCTGACGCTTCGGGTCCCACTGGCCGAAGGCGTTGCGCAGCGAGAAGATCCGCTCCTTGGCGCGCGACCGCTCCTCGTCGCGGCGGCCACCGCCGAAGACCGCGTCGAAGCGGTTCTCGGTGATCGCGTCGAGCAGCGGGATGGTCTGCAGCGGGTTGCGGACGCCGTCGGGGCGCTCGGTCAGCCGGCCGTCGGCGAGGTAGTCCTCGACCTTGGCGACGTGCAGGCGCAGGTTGTGACGCTCGACGACGTTGTCGCGGAACTCGAGGACCTCGGGCAGATTGTGGCCGGTGTCGACGTGCAGCAGCGAGAACGGCAGCGGCGCAGGCCAGAACGCCTTGAGTGCGACGTGGAGCAGGACGGTGGAGTCCTTGCCACCGGAGAACAGGATCACCGGGCGCTCGAATTCGCCTGCCACCTCACGGAAGACGTGAATGGCCTCGGATTCGAGGGCATCGAGCGTGGTGAAGTCGTCGGCCTCGGCGGAGACGGTTGTGTCGTGGACGGGTTCGGTGACGGTCATGCGTGGAGCCCACATTCTGTCTTGGCGCGGCCGGCCCAGCGGCCACTGCGCGGATCGGATCCGGGTTCGGGTTTGGCGGTGCACGGTGCACAACCGATCGAGGGGTAGCCCTCGTCGACCAACGGGTTGACCAGCACTCCGTTGGAGTCGATGTAGTCCTGCATCGTCTCGTCGGACCACGGTGCGATCGGGTTGATCTTGACGAGCCCGAAGCCCTCGTCGAACGAGATGAGCGGCGCGTTGGCCCGGGTCGGCGCCTCGACGCGGCGGATGCCGGTGATCCAGGCGTCGTAACCCGCCAGACCCGCCTTGAGCGGGACGACCTTGCGCAACCGGCAGCACTCGCCGGGGTCGCGTGCGAAGAGGTTGCGGCCCAACAGTTCGTCCTGTTCGGCGACGGTGTGCTCGGGGGTCAGGTTGACCATGTCCACGCCGTACACCTGCTCGACGGCGTCACGGGTGCCGATCGTCTCGGCGAAGTGGTAGCCGGTGTCGAGGAACAGGACCTTGACCGGGTCGCCGCCGAGGAGTTCGCGGTCGACGTTCTTGACCGCGAGGTCGACGAGGGCGGCGTCCTGCATGTTCGACGCAACGACGAAGTTGGTGCCGAAGGTCTCTGCGGTCCACCGGATGAGTTCCTCCGGGGTGGCATCGGGGCCGAGGTCGGCGGCGCCTTTCGCCGCGATCGCGCGGAGTTCCTCCTCGCTGTACCGCCGGCCGGTGTCCGGGGCAGAGGTACTGATGGTCATCGGAGAGCCTCCTCGTCGGCACGAACGGCCCACTGCGCGAACCGTTCACCCTCTTGACGCTGGTCCACGAAGTTGCGGACCACGCGCTCGATGTAGTCGCCGAGCTCGGTCCCCATCACCTTGTGCTGGCGCAGCTTGCGACCGAAACCCGAGTCCAGGCCGAGGCTGCCGCCCAGGTGGACCTGGAAGCCGTCGGTCTGGTTGCCGTCGGCGTCCTCGACGAGCTGCCCCTTGAACCCGATGTCGGCGATCTGCGACCGTCCACACGAGTTGGGGCAGCCGTTGATGTTCACCGTGATCGGCACGTCGAGCTTCGAGTTGATGTCCGCGAGCCGCTCGTCCAGCTCGGGGGCGAGGACCTGCGACCGCTTGCGGGTCTCGGTGAACGAGAGCTTGCAGAACTCGATACCGCTGCACGCCAGGAGATTCCGGCGCCACTGCGTCGGGCGGCCGTGCAGGCCGAGCGGCTTGAGCTCGTCGATCAGCCAGTCCACCTTGTCGTCGGGGACGTCGAGCACGATCAGCTTCTGATACGGGGTGAAGCGGACGCGGTCGGAACCGACCGCGGCGACGGCCTCGGCGGTCTTGGTCAGGATGGTGCCCGAGACGCGGCCGGCGATGGGGGAGAAGCCGATCGCGTTGAGTCCGTTGCGCAGCTTCTGCACACCGATGTGGTCGATCGGGCGCTCGGGCTGTTCCGGAGCCGGGCCGTCGATCAGCTTGCGGCCGAGGTATTCGTCCTCGAGCACCTGACGGAACTTCTCGATGCCCCAGTCCTTGATGAGGAACTTCAGACGGGCCTTGGCGCGGAGACGTCGGTATCCGTAGTCGCGGAAGATCGAGACCACGGCCTCCCACACGTCGGGCACCTCGTCGAGCGGGACCCAGGCGCCGACGCGCTGGGCGAGCATCGGGTTGGTGGACAGTCCGCCACCGACCCAGAGGTCGAGACCCGGGCCGTGCTCGGGATGTACGACGCCGACGAAGGCGACGTCGTTGATCTCGTGCACCACGTCCTGCTGGCCCGAGATCGCGGTCTTGAACTTGCGCGGCAGGTTCGAATACTTCGGGTCGCCGATGTAGCGGCGGACGATCTCGTCGATGGCCGGGGTGGGATCGAGGACCTCGTCGAGGGATTCACCGGCGAGTGGCGAGCCCAGCACGACGCGGGGGCAGTCGCCGCAGGCCTCGGTGGTCTTGAGTCCGACACCTTCGAGACGTTCCCAGATCGTCGGGACGTCCTCGATCCGGATCCAGTGGTACTGGACGTTCTGGCGGTCGGAGAGGTCGGCGGTGTCGCGGGCGAACTCGGTGGAGAGCTCGCCGAGGGTGCGCAGCTGCTCGACGTTCAGCGCGCCGGCGTCGCAGCGCACGCGCATCATGAAGTGGCTGTCTTCGAGGAGGTCGATGTTCTCGTCGCCGGTCCAGGTGCCGTCGTAGCCCTCGGCGCGCTGGGTGTAGAGGCCCCACCAGCGCATCCGGCCGCGCAGGTCCTGCTTGTCGATGGAGTCGAAGCCCTGCTTGGAGTAGATGTTCTCGATGCGGGCGCGCACGTTGAGCGGGTTGTCGTCCTTCTTGACCTGCTCGTTCGGGTTCAGCGGCTCGCGGTAACCGAGCTTCCACTGGCCTTCGGCGCGGCGCTTGACCGGGCGCGCCTTGCGGGCGGGACGAGCGCGCTTCTCGGCGGCCGGAGCGGGAACGGCATCGGGCACAGCTGGGGCATCAGTTGTGGACGTCATGAAATCTCCTGTGCCGGCGCACAGGGGCCGGCTTCAATCGCACGAAAAGGTGGGCTGAAACGTGCCGGCATCCCTGGATTCAGGGATCAATCGGGGCCGAGACGTCGCTAGACGCGACAGAAAGCGCTGTTGACGCGCTTGAGATCAATGTGGCGACGCGCTGCGAGCCACACCCCGGGGAAAATCACGGGGTCCATAGTGCCACGATCATCATCGCCTCGTCTACTTGGGGTTATTTTCCATCACGATGATGGAAAACGCGGCGGCGCGGGTGGGGCCGGAGGTCCTACCTGAGCCGGTCAAGCAGCCCGGCCGCCTGGTTGTTCCCCGGCCCCACCGACGAGGGGGACAGAACGCGACGATTTCGGTGCGGACGCCGAGGTCGGCATGATGGAACGGTGAACGTCGACATCGAAGCGCCCACCCGAGAGCTCACCACCGAGCTCGTCGCCGGGGCCTGCCGCGACGTCGACCCCGAGGTTCCGTTCGGTCTCTACCTGCACGTCCCGTTCTGTGCCACCCGCTGCGGCTACTGCGATTTCAACACCTATACCGCGGGGGAGCTGGGTTCGACGTCGTCGCCGGAGTCGTGGCAGCAGGCCGTGGCCGCGGAACTGGAGTCGGCCGCGCGGCTGTTGCAGCCGGCGAGGAAGGTGTCGACGATCTTCGTCGGCGGCGGCACGCCGTCGCTGCTCGGTGCCGACGGTCTCACGCGATTGCTCGACGCGGTGCGCGCCCACTTCGACCTCGCTCCCGACGCGGAGGTCACCACCGAGTCGAACCCGGAGTCGACGTCGCCGGACTTCTTCGAGCAGCTGCGCGCCGCCGGGTTCACCCGGATCTCACTCGGCATGCAGTCCGCGGCCCAGCATGTCCTCAAGGTCCTCGACCGGGTCCACACGCCGGGACGGGCGGTCGCCGCGGCGCGGGAAGCCCGGGCGGCCGGCTTCGAACACGTCAACCTCGACCTGATCTACGGCACGCCCGGCGAGACCGACGCCGACCTGCACGCCACCCTCGACGCCGTGCTGTCCGCGGGTGTCGACCATGTGTCGGCCTATGCGCTCATCGTCGAGGACGGCACGGCCCTGGCGCGTCGAATCCGGCGCGGCGAGATGCCCGCACCGGACGACGACGTCCTCGCCGACCGCTACAAGATCCTCGACGACCGGTTGAGCGCCAACGGTTTCGGCTGGTACGAGGTGTCGAACTGGGCACTCGACGACGCCGGTGCGTGCCGGCACAACATCGCCTACTGGAACAGTCACGACTGGTGGGGGATCGGTCCCGGCGCGCACTCGCATGTCAACGGGGTGCGCTGGTGGAACGTGAAGCATCCGGCGCGCTATGCGCAGACGCTCGGTGAGGGTGTGTTGCCCGCCGCGTCGTCGGAGGAACTCACCGCCGAGGACCGCCACATGGAGGCGGTCATGCTCACCACACGGTGCCGTACCGGACTGCCGGGCGGGCTGCTCGACGACACCGAACGCGCGAACGCCAATGCGCTCTGCGCCGACGGCCTGATGACCTCGACCGGGGACGCCTACGTCCTCACCGACGCCGGCCGGCTCCTCGCCGACGGTGTGATCCGCCGCGTCCTCTGGGGCTGACCCGCTCCTCCCCAAACCCTCCACTTCTCGGCAGATCCTCCACCGCGTGGCGGGTGGGTTCGGCGAAAAGTGGTGGGTCTACCAGGGCCGGTCGGGGCGAGTCGGCCTCGTCCAGCCCGTGGACTGGGGGCCTCGACGATGGGCGCCGCCGCCGCTGTGCGGGTCGGGGGCGCCACGGTTCGGCCGGACCGGTTCGGACGGGACGTCGACGACGCGGGGACGCGCCGGGATCTCGGCGGTGTCGTCGAGCTGCTCCTCCAGAGGGCGGGCGCCCTCGGAGAGGTCGAGGGCGTCGAGGTCGAGGGTGCGCGCGTGGATGATGTTGCGGTTCCGCAGCGCCGAGCGCACGGCGCGATGCAGTCCGTCCTCGAGGTAGAGCTCGCCCTCCCAGCGCACGACATGCGCGAACAGGTCGCCGTAGAACGTCGAGTCCTCGCTCAGCAGCTTGTCCAGGGCCAAGACCTTGGTCAGCGTGGTCAGCTGGTCGAGCCGCAGCTGACGCGGCGGGATCTTCGCCCAGCCCCGCGTCGACAGCTTGTGGTCGGGATAGGGCTTACCCTCCCGTACCCCCTTGAAGATCATATGACTCCGCGCCGGTTTCGTAGTATGGAACCTACCCAGTATGGGACGTACCCAACTCTATGGCCCAACTCCATGGACCGGGACTCGGATCAGGAGGTGTACCGCGTGTCCACTACGGACGACCGTAGGTTCGAGATCCTCCGCGCGATCGTGACCGACTACGTCGAATCGCAGGAGCCCATCGGATCGAAGGCACTCGTCGAACGACATCAGCTAGGGGTGTCGAGCGCCACCGTTCGCAACGACATGGCGGTGCTCGAGGCCGAGGGGTACATCACCCAGCCGCACACCAGCTCCGGCCGCGTCCCCACGGACAAGGGCTACCGGATGTTCGTGGACCGCATCAGCGAGATCAAACCGCTCTCCTCCGCCGAACGACGGGCCATCCTGTCGGTGCTCGACTCCGGAGTCGACCTCGACGACGTGCTGCGGCGCTCGGTGAAGCTGCTGGCCCAGCTGACCCGTCAGGTGGCGGTCATCCAGTACCCCGTCCTGTCGGTTTCGCGCGTTCGGCATCTCGAGGTCGTGTCCCTCTCGCCGTCGCGATTGCTGCTCGTGGTGATCGTCGACAACGGCCGGGTCGAACAGCGCATGGTCGCGCTGAACGAGGATCACGACGAGGGGGACATCGCGCGCCTGCGCGACATGTTCTCCGCGGCACTCCACGGCAAACGACTGGAAGAAGCGTCGGCGGCGGTCGCGGAACTCGCCAACTCCGCACCCGACGACATCCGCGGCGCGGTCCTCAACATCGCGACGGTTCTCGTCGAGACCCTCGTCGAACGCGGCGACGACCGTCTCGTGTTGGGCGGCACCTCGAACCTCGCGCGGTCGGCGGCCGACTTCACGCCCGTCGTCGGCGGCATGGACACCGTGCTCGAAGCACTCGAGGAGCAGGTCGTCGTGCTCAAGATCCTGGCCACGACGCAGGACATGGGCCAGGTCACCGTGCAGATCGGAGAAGAGACGCAGACCGAGAACCTGCGTGGAACCTCGGTGGTGTCCACAGGGTACGGTGCATCGGGAACCGTGTTCGGCGGCGTCGGTGTGCTCGGCCCCACACGGATGGACTATCCGGGAACCATCGCCTCGGTCGCAGCCGTTGCCAAATACATCGGTGAGGTGCTCGCCGAACGATGACCGCCGCCCCGGCGACGGACGTCGGGTGAGGGCATCGACCGGTCGTCGGCAGAACGAGTGGTTCCACTGCGTACCGCGCGGACAGACGTCCACCCCGATGAGGCACGCACCGCGTGGGCACCACCCGAGACCGCTTGGGTACCAAACTGAACCGAAGGATCACTACAACCGTGGCACGTGACTATTACGCAATCCTGGGTGTGGCGAAGGGTGCCAGTGACCAGGAGCTCAAGCGCGCCTACCGCAAGAAGGCCCGCGAACTTCACCCCGACGTCAACCCGGGCAAGGAAGACGAGTTCAAGGAAGTCAGCACCGCCTACGAGGTGCTGACCGACCCGGAGAAGCGTCGCATCGTCGACGCCGGAGGCGACCCCCTGGCGGGTGCGGGCGCCGGCGGTTTCGGCGGGGGCGGCGGCGGCTTCGGCGACGTTTTCGAGGCGTTCTTCGGCAACGGCGGCGCCTTCGGTGGCGGCGGCGGATTCGGCTCGGGGCGCGGTCCCCGCTCGCGCGTCCAGCCGGGTGAGCCCGCGCTGGTCAACGTCAAACTCGATCTCGCCGAGTGTGCCAAGGGCGTCAACAAGGAGATCACCGTCGACACCGCGATCCTGTGCGACGCGTGCACCGGGTCGGGAACCAACGGCGACAGCAAGCCGGTTGCCTGCGACACCTGCAACGGGGCCGGCGAGATCCAGTCGGTGCAGCGGTCGTTCCTCGGTCAGGTCATGACCGTGCGCGAGTGCCCCACCTGTCACGGCGTCGGCGAGGTCATCCCCGACCCCTGTCACAAGTGCGGCGGCGACGGTCGTGTGCGCTCGCGCCGCACCATGACCGTCCGCATCCCGGCCGGTATCGAGAGCGGCATGCGGGTCCGGCTCAGCGGTCAGGGCGAGGTCGGTCCCGGAGGCGGGCCCGCCGGCGATCTCTACGTCGAGGTCACCGAACGCCCGCACGAGGTCTTCCTGCGTGACAAGGACGACCTGCACTGCACGGTGAAGGTGCCGATGGTCGACGCCGCGCTCGGCGCCGAGTTCGACGTCGAGACCATCCTCGGCGACCCGGTCACCGTCACGATCGCACCGGGGACGCAGCCCGGTCAGGTCGTCAAGCTGCGCGGCCAGGGCATGCCGCACGTCAGTTCGGGTGTCCGCGGCAACCTGCACGTCCACCTCGACGTGGTCGTCCCGACCAAGCTCGACGGTGCCCAGACCGACGCCCTCAAGAAGTTCCAGACGGTGGCGCAGGACGAGATCGAGGTGGTCAACACCTCGGCCGCGTCCGCTCCGGGCGGCCTCTTCTCACGACTGCGCAACGCGTTCGCGGGCAAGTGAGCCCACCGCTTTTCTGGGCGGACTCCGTCCCTGCCCCGGGGGCCGACCTCGTTCTCAGCGGACCAGAGGGCCGGCACGCGGTGACGGTCGCGCGGCTCGGGGCGGGGGAGCGCATCCTCGTCGGGGACGGCGCCGGTTCGGTCGCCGGGTGCGAGATCCGGGAGATCACCGGGAAGGACACCCTCGTCGCCTCGGTGCGTGAGTTCTCGTTCCAGGCGCGCCCCACCCCGCAGGTGACCGTCGTCCAGGCGTTGCCGAAGTCCGAACGGTCCGAACTCGCCGTCGACCTCGCGACCGAAGCGGGCGTCGACGTCATCGTGCCGTGGCAGGCCATGCGTTGTGTCGCCCGATGGACGGGCAAGGCGGACAAGGGCGTTGCCAAGTGGAGGGCCGCCGCGTCGGCCGCCGCGAAGCAGAGCCGGCGGCCGTGGATCCCCGAGGTCACCGAGCTCGCCTCGACCATCGACGTCCGCGCGCGGTGTGCCGACGCGGTCGCCGGCGGTGGTGTCGTCGCCGTGCTGCACGAGGAGGCCGCCCGGCCCCTTGCCGAGCTGCCGCTCGCCGATGCGAGCGAGATCGTGCTCGTCGTGGGTCCCGAAGGCGGACTCGACGACACCGAGGTTGCTGACCTCACCGCGCTCGGAGCGCACTCGGTGGTGCTCGGCCCGGAGGTCCTGCGGACCTCCACGGCGGCCGCGGTCGCGCTGGGTGCGATCGGCGTGCTGACCCGACGGTGGTCGCGGTGAGTGCCGTCCGACGCTGCGCCGTACGCCGCACCAAGATCGAATACGGCACCGAGCCTTCACAATTCGGCCACCTCTACGTGCCGCGTGACGTTCTCGACCCCGCGACCCCGGCCCGTGTGGTCGTGCTCGTCCACGGCGGTTCGTGGTCGGTGGAGTACGGCTCCACGATCCAGACCGCGGTCGCCCGCACGATGGCCGAGCGCGGTGCGGTCGTGTGGAACATCGAATATCGCCGCGTCGGGGAGCCCGGCGGCGGCTGGCCGAACACCGGCCGCGACGTGGTCGACGCGATCCGTGCCATCGACGGCCCGGTGCGCGAGGCGCTGCAGGAGCAGGAGGTCGACCTCGCCGCAGTCGACTTCTCCACCGTGGGCGTGGTCGGGCACTCGGCCGGCGGCCAGCTCGCGGTGTGGGCCGTCGGCAAGCTGGGGGCGCGGACCGCCTCGACCACCATCACCACCGTCGTCGCCCAGGCAGCGGTCCTCGACACGGTTTCCGCGGCGGACAAACAATCCCTACGGGCCCTCATGGGGCGGCCGTACAGCGCGTCGCCGCGCCGCTACGAGGAGGCCTCGCCCATGCTCGCGCCGGTCTTCGACGCGCACGTGGTCGCGATCACCGGCGACGAGGACGACCTGGTACCCGACGTGGTGAGCCGTCGCTACGTAGACGACGCGATCTCTCGCGGACAGTCGGCCGAACTGATCGTCGTACCGGGTGAAGGTCACGAGGCCTTCGTCGACCCGCGCAGCGGGTGCGCCCGGCAGACGATCCGGGTCCTGGGGATCTGATCGACCGGTATGTCCGTTCGGCGAGCATACTGAGACGCTGACAGTCGATTTGCGGACACGGAGAAGTGCCAGGCTGCGATCTCGGGGTTGGCGAGCGTCGCGGGCGGCACCGCCCTTGGAGCAGTCGGAGGCCTGGTTCCCATTCCCGTTGTCGATGTTGCAGCGGCTGGTGTCGGCACTGTCGCAGGATCGTGGTTGTTCGGATTCCTCGGCTCCGAGTTGGGAAGGGCTGTCTGCTATGACTGACGAACAGGCGGTCCCGGAATGGGAGGCGATCCGAGTCCAAACCCGATTGGCGTATGTTGCCCTGATCTTCTTCGGATCGCTCGGTCTTTTCTGGCTGTGGCACCTGGCGCGATCGCTGGCTGACGGTCGCTACTTGGACGCGGCGTTCTACGTTTGCGCGTCGGCGGCGTGCGTCGCGGTGCTCTGGGCGTCTGGACTCGTATTGAGGAACCGTGCGCGGTCTACGGCGGCTCCAGGGGCCGCTGATTCGTTACCAGGTGGGATACGGTTCTCGACATCGCGTGGACTTCGGGTGGCGTACCGAGCGGCTTTGATGCTGATTACCGTCTCGTCCGGCTTGTTCGCTGTCGGAATGTGGCTGGGACAGTTCGATTTTCCGATGAGCCCGGGACAGGCACTGATCTTTCCCTGGGTTGGAGCCGCAATTGCCGGCTACTCGGCTTGTGCCCTTGCCTGGTTCGCAACGGGGCTCCTGCGGTATCCCTGTATCGAGGTTTCCCCGGCTGGTTTGAAGGTCACCGGGTTCCGATCGAAGCAAACGGTCAAGTGGGAGGATGTTGCAGACATCGTTCCTCTTGCGGAGGGCAAGAACCCTGAAATCGATGTCGTCCTGAACGATCGGGCACGGGCCGACGTCGACATCTTTTATCGGGGCCCCCTGGCCCCGTCGTATATGCATGCTCAGCGTTCGGTACACATCACGGCTGATCTGTTTGCGGTTGGCGCTCTGCCCCTGCTCGACTTCCTCGACTACTACGCGTTCAGCCCTGAGGACCGTGCAGAGCTTGCTGATGGTCGTGCGCTGCGACGGTTGGCTTCGATGGGTCAGCCGACACCAGACGTTTGACACCGGTCAAGAAATATTGCCTGCTGACCGGCCGTTGCATAGCGATACACTGTTCACACAGCTGTGTGTTTCCTTCAGTGAATTCTCACTGTGAGGTGACGGACGCGCAGCCCACAACCGCAGACCACCAGGAGTGATTTCATACGTGAGTGACGACAACCCCGACCCGAGCGGGCAATCCAGCCGTACGCAGCCGCGCCGGTCTGGGGTCACATCCACCGTCGAAGTCTCTCCCGGAGTGGTGTTCGGGCTGCTCGGCGCCAGTGACGTCAACCTTCGGACGCTCGAGCAGCTGCTGCCCGCCGACATCCACGTGCGTGGCAACCAGGTGACGCTGACCGGCGAGCCCGCCGATGTCGCCGCCTCCGAACGTGTCATCGCCGAACTCACCGACCTCGTCGGACGTGGCACCCCGCTGACCCCGGACCTCGTCCGGCACAGCGTGTCGATGCTCTCCGACGGCAGCCAGGAGTCGCCCGCCGAGGTGCTGTCGTTGGACATCCTGTCGCGCCGCGGCAAGACGATCCGACCCAAGACGCTGAACCAGAAGCACTACGTCGACGCGATCGACAATCACACCATCGTCTTCGGTCTGGGGCCGGCCGGTACCGGCAAGACCTACCTCGCGATGGCCAAGGCCGTGCAGGCGCTGCAGTCGAAATCGGTCAACCGCATCATCCTCACTCGTCCCGCCGTCGAGGCCGGCGAACGTCTCGGCTTCCTGCCGGGCACGCTGAGCGAGAAGATCGACCCGTACCTGCGCCCGCTCTACGACGCGCTGCACGACATGATGGACCCCGAGGCGATCCCGAAGCTGATGGCCGCCGGGGTCATCGAGGTTGCGCCGCTGGCCTACATGCGCGGGCGGACCCTCAACGACGCCTTCATCATCCTCGACGAGGCGCAGAACACGACGAGCGAACAGATGAAGATGTTCCTGACGCGCCTGGGCTTCGGCTCCAAGGTCGTCGTCACCGGCGATGTCACCCAGGTGGACCTGCCGGGCGGCGCGAAGAGCGGCCTGATGGCGGCGACAGCGATCCTCGAGGGCATCGACGACATCCACTTCTCCCGTCTCACCAGCCAGGACGTCGTCCGGCATCGTCTGGTCGCCGACATCGTCGACGCCTACGGGCGCGCGGAGGAATCCCAGCGAGCCGGTGCACGCATCGATGCCGCGATCGGCGGCAACCGCGCGGCGCGTCGTGCGGCTTCCCACGGACGTCGCTCATGAGCATCGAACTGGCCAACGAGTCCGGGGTCGAGGTCCCGGCCGAGCTGATCATCGACGCCGCACGTTTCGCCGTGAACGCGATGGACGTCAACCCCGGCGCGCTCCTGTCGGTCCTCTGCGTCGACGAGGACACCATGGCCGACATGCACGTCCAGTGGATGGACCTGCCCGGACCCACCGACGTGATGAGCTTCCCGATGGACGAGCTCGTCCCGGGCGGCCGACCCGACGCCACGGATCTGGGACCGGCCATCCTCGGCGACATCGTTCTGTGCCCCGAGTTCGCACGGAAGCAGGCCCGCGAGGCGCGCAGGTCCTTCGAACACGAGCTCGCGATGCTCACCATCCACGGTGTGCTCCATCTCCTCGGTTACGACCACGCCGAACCCGAGGAAGAGCGCGAGATGTTCGGGCTGCAGAACGAGATCCTCGACGCGTTCTATGCCGAGCGGAACCGGCGCGCGCAGGAACAGCGGCAGACCGATCGTGATTCGCGGTTGCTGTCCAACATCGGATTCACCGGGACCGAACAGGGAACCGGGGACGCGGGGGCGACCGGACGGTCCGAGGAGGACTGAGCGTGTCCTCCGACTATTGGTTCATCGTGGCCGCAGTCGTTCTGATCGGGCTCGGCGGACTGTTCGCCGCCGTCGACACCGCCGTGTCCACCGTCTCGAACGCCCGCGTCGACGACATGGTCCGGGAGGGCCGCGGCGGTGCACGACGCCTCGCGATCATCCTCGACGCCCGCGCCACCTACGTGGGACTCGTGGTCCTGCTGCGCGTGGTCTGCGAGACCGCGGCCGCCGCACTCATCGCCCTGTCCGCGGCCGAATGGCTCGGCGTCGGTTGGGGACTCGTCGTCGCCATCACCGCGATGACGGTCATCTCCTATGTCGCCATGGGCGTCGGGCCGCGCACCCTGGGCCGGCAGCACGCGTACACCATCGCACTGTCGATGTCGTATCTGTTGTTCGCGCTGGGCATCCTGCTCAAGCCGGTGACGCGGCTGCTCATCCTCATCGGTAACGCGCTGACCCCGGGTCGCGGCTACCGAAACGGCCCGTTCGCCACCGAGATCGAGCTGCGTGAGGTCGTCGACCTCGCCGAGGCCCGCGGGGTGGTGGCGGCCGGCGAGCGCCGGATGATCCACTCGGTGTTCGACCTCGGCGACACCAGCGCGCGCGAGGTCATGGTGCCGCGTCCGGAGATGGTGTGGATCGAGGCCGACAAGAACGTCCTGCAGGCCACCAACCTCGCGACCCGATCGGGACATTCGCGTATCCCGGTCATCGGCGAGAACACCGACGACGTGCTCGGGATCGTGTACCTCAAGGACATGGTCGAGCGGACGGTCGCCAAACGCACCGACCCCACCACGCTGCGCGTCTCCGAGATCATGCGCGACGCCGAGTTCATCCCGGACTCCAAACCGCTCGACAAGGTCCTCGCCGACATGCAGCTCACGCGCAACCACATGGCGATCCTCGTCGACGAATACGGTGGCATCGCCGGCCTGGTGACGATCGAGGACGTCCTCGAGGAGATCGTCGGTGAGATCACCGACGAGTACGACATCGACGAACTCGCACCGGTCGAGGACCTCGGCGACGGGTCGTACCGGGTGTCGGCGCGTCTTCCGGTCGAGGATCTCGGCGAGCTGTTCGACGTCGAGATCGAGGAGGAAGAGGTCGAGACGGTGGGTGGACTCGTCGCGCTCGAACTCGGCCGCGTCCCGCTGCCCGGCGCCCGGGTCAAGTCCCACGGTCTGCAGCTCGTCGCGGAGGGCGGTCCCAATCGCAAGGGGCGCCAACGCATCATCACCGTCCTCGTCACCCGGGTACCCGGGGAGGGCGCCGACGGACCGGACCTGCAGCGGCACGAATCCTCGGGTGGTCGTGGGCACTCCGGCCGTTCCGGACGTCATGACCGCACCGCGGCGCGTGAACACGAGGACGAATCCCATCGCAGTACACACGAGCAGACGACAGCAAGGATGAATCAGTGACCGAGACCCTCGCAGACGAGGATCAGAAGCTCGTGGTGCTCGCTCGCGGCGCGCTCGCGCGTGCCGAAGCGCGATCGGGAGCCGCCGTTCGCGACGGCGACGGTCGGACCTACGCGGGTGCCGAGGTCCGCACCAAGACCCTCACACTCAGCGGTCTGCAGGTCGCGGTCGCCTCGGCGATCTCGAGCGGGGCCGGCTCCTTCGAGGCGGCCGTCCTGGTCAACGGCGACGCCGACGATCCCGGTCTCGCGACCCTGCACGAACTGAGTCCGCAGGCCTACGCGTACGTCACCGATGCCGCCGGGCGGCCGCAGCAGCGACTGGGCGGCGCCGATGTCTGAGTCCGGCTCCGCTCCTGAATTCCGTTCCGGTTTCGTCTGTTTCGTCGGCCGCCCCAACACCGGTAAGTCGACGCTCACCAACGCGCTGGTGGGGGAGAAGATCGCGATCACCTCCAACCGGCCGCAGACCACCCGCCACACGATCCGCGGAATCGTCAACCGGCCCGACGCCCAGCTGATCCTCGTCGACACCCCGGGACTGCACCGGCCCCGCACGCTGCTGGGGCAGCGGCTCAACGACCTGGTGCGCGACACGTACTCCGAGGTCGACGTGATCGGTGTGTGCATCCCGGCCGACGAGGCGATCGGTCCGGGTGACCGCTGGATCATCTCGCAGGTCCGCGAGATGGCCCCGCGCACCACGCTTCTCGGCATCGTCACCAAGATCGACCGGGTCGGCCCCGAACAGGTCGCCAAGCAGCTCATGGCGCTCTCCGAGCTTCTCGGCCCGGAGTCCGAGGTGGTCCCGGTGTCGGCGAAGTCGGGCAAGCAGGTCGACATCCTCGGCGACCTGCTCGTCAGCCTGATGGAAGAGGGCCCGGCGTTCTATCCCGACGGTGAGCTCACCGACGAACCCGAACAGGTGCTGATGGCCGAGTTCATCCGGGAGGCCGCACTCGAAGGCGTCCACGACGAACTGCCGCACTCGCTCGCCGTGGTCATCGAGGAGGTCATCGATCGCGAGGACCGGCGTCCGGATCAGCCGCCGATGGTCGACGTCCACGCCGTGCTCTTCGTCGAACGGGACAGCCAGAAGGGCATCATCATCGGGCGCAAGGGGGCGCGTCTGAAAGAGGTCGGTACAGTGGCGCGCGCACAGATCGAGCGTCTGCTGGGGACCAAGGTCTACCTGGATCTGCACGTGAAGGTCGCCAAGGACTGGCAGCGCGACCCCAAGCAGCTACGCCGACTGGGCTTCTAGACGAGAGAATGCCGGCACCGTCCTCGCGACGGTGTTCAGACGGCGGGCACGCGCCTGCGGGGGAGGTACGTCGATGGGAACGCACGAGTCGCACAAGGTCTCGGATTCCGACGCTGACACCGGTCGCGGAGCGCATGAGGCACCCGAGGTCGAACAGCCGACGGGCCGGACGATCGCCGGCGTACTCGGGTCACCCCGGTTCTGGCTCGCCCCACTGGTCCTCGTGGCGGTGCTGTTCTCCCTCATGGCCGCGCTCTACATGTCGGCCGTCGTCGACCCGCAGCGCCACCTCCACGACTTCCCGGTCGCCCTCGTCAACGAGGACTCCGGCGGTGAGGTGACCGGCGCGGACGGAAAGGCCACCGAGCAGAACATCGGGAACGAGGTCGCGAACGGGATCATCGCGTCGGCCGCCGACAGCGGCATCGTCGTCCGGCGCACCGACCGCTCGACCGCGCTCGGCGAACTGAACAGCGGCAAGGTGTACGGCGTCGTCGTCATCGGCTCGAGCTTCACCAATCGCGCAGTCGCGCTGGGACGTTCGACGGTCCTTCCGGCGCAGCCCACGCGTCCGGCGATCGACATCTTCATCAACCGCGGCTCGGGCGCCTTCGCGTCGTCGATCACCTCGACCTTCGCCGAGCAACTGACCGAGCGGGTCAACGCCGAGGTCGGCGCGCAGCTGACCGCACAGGTCCGAGATCAGCTCGACCGCAACGACGTCACGTTCACCGGTGCCGCACAGCTCGCGCTGGCCGATCCGGTCGCGGTCTCGGTGTCGGAGCCCACGCCGCTGCCCCAGGGTGCCGGAAACGGACTGTCGGCGTTCTACCTCACGCTTCTCCTGGTGCTCGCCGGCTTCACCGGCGCGATGATGGTGAGCATCGTCGTCGACGGCATGCTCGGCCAGACGCCCATCGAGTACGGCCCGTTCTACCAACTCCGTGAACGTCTGGCGATCAGCCGCTGGGCGACCCTCGCCGCCAAATGGACGATCATGTTCCTCGTCGCGGTGGTTCTCTCGACCCTGTTCATCGTGGTGGGCGCCTGGGTGGGCACGTCCCTGCCGAATGCCTTCGTGCTGTGGGTGATCTCGATCCTCGGCATCTTCGCCGTCGGCGTGAGCGCGAGCGCGATGATGGCCGTCTTCGGCAACGCCGGTCTGCTGTTCAACCTCCTGTTCTTCGTGGTCTTCGGCCTGCCGTCGTCGGGTGGGACCCTGCCGCTGGAGGCCAGTCCGCGGATCTTCGAGTGGCTCGCCGCAATCGAACCGATGCACGTCATCTACCTCGGGGTGCGGTCGGTCCTGTACTTCGACGCCGACCTGTCGGCGGGGCTCGCACGGTCGGTCATCCAGTGCCTGATCGGTCTGTGCATCGGTGTCCTGCTGGGTCTGCTCGGCACCAAGTACTACGACCGCAAGGGTTGGCACCGCTACCCGGGGGGCATGACGCTGCCGCCCAAACTCGACAAGATCGTGAACGCTGGATGAGCAGGCCGCTGTCGCCGCGCCCCCCGAGGCGGAAACCTGGCAGGGTGGAGGCATGGGGTTCCCGGTGGAGATGTCGATCGAGGAGATGTCGGACGCTCTGCACGACCTGCGAGACGAGCTCGACCGCGCGGAGAAGCACGCCGGTCCGCTGATTTCCGCGGTCGCCGTACAGCATCGGCAGAGTGCACGCAATCTCGTGCATTACGTCACCGTCCGTCGTCGTGACCTGCGACCGCTGCAGGCGTCGATGGCCGCTCACGGGCTGTCGAGTCTCGGGCGGATGGAGTCGATCGTCTACTCCTGGATCGAGACGGTCATCGAAACCGTTGACGCCCTCGCCGAAGGCCGACGGCGACAACCGATCTGGGGCGATCTCTCCGGCGGCGTGCGGGTTCTCAGCGCCAACCGGGACCGACTGCTGGGGAGTGTGCACCCCGGCGGGGTCGACGACGTCACCGCCGATCGGTCCGGCGACGAGCACGGTGAGCGGACGAGTCGGGTGATGGTCACGATGCCGACGCAGGCCGCCGACGAGCCGGACCTGGTGCGACGCATGGGCGCGGCCGGCATGGATGTGGCGCGGGTGAACTGCGCCCACGACGGACCCGCGGAATGGGCGCGGATGATCGAGTCGGTGCGTGCACTCCCCGGACGGGTGCGCGTGGCGATGGACCTGGCCGGACCCAAACTCCGGACCGGACCGCTCGAGCCGGGACCGAAGGTCGTGAAGGTCAAACCCGTTCGCGCCGACGACGGGACCGTCGAACGGCGGTCACGGGTGCGGTTGAGTACAACCCCCCACGATGCCGACCACGACCTTCCCGACGGCATCGACGCCGTCATCCCGGTGGACGACCTCGGCAGCCTGTCCGACGGTGACCGACTCGTGTTGCGCGATGCGCGGGGCAGGCGTCGACGCCTCGACGTCGTCGGGGTCTCCGAGGACGGGATCGACGCCGAATGCGACCGCACCGTCTACTACCGGACGGGCGCGTCGATCAGGGTCAAACGGTTCGGCGGCGGCACGCTCGTCATCGGTGAACTGCCGGAGAAGCCACAGCATCTGCTGATCCGCACCGGCGATGAGATCCGACTCCGGCGCGACCTGTCGCCCATGCCCGCGACCAGGGTCGGGCCGCATCGGATCGGGTGTGAACTCGGTGACGCCTTCGACGACGTGGAGCCCGGACACCGAGTGCTGTTCGACGACGGGAAGATCGCCGGACGGGTGCGTGAAAGGCTCGACGACGAGATCGTCGTCGACGTCGAACGCGCCGGCCCGAAGGGTTCCAAACTGCGTGCGGAGAAGGGTGTCAACCTCCCGGACACGACCCTCCACATTCCCGCGCTGACACCGGATGACCGCGCGGCTCTCGAGTTCGTGGCGACGCACGCGGACATGGTCAACTACTCGTTCGTCCGGTCGCCGGAGGATGTCGCCGACCTCATCGCCGAACTCGAGCGCCTCGACGCCCGGAACGTCGGGATCGTCCTCAAGATCGAGACCCGCGCCGCGTTCGAATCGCTGCCGCAGATGCTGCTCGAGGCGATGCGGTGGGACGAGGTCGGGGTGATGATCGCGCGCGGAGACCTCGCCGTCGAGGTCGGTTTCGGGCGACTCGCCGAGGTCCAGGAGGAGATCCTCTGGCTGTGCGAGGCCGCCCACATCCCGGTCGTGTGGGCGACGCAGGTGCTCGACGGTCTGGCGAAGACGGGCGTGCCGACGCGCGCGGAGGTCACCGACGCCGCGATGAGTCGACGCGCGGAGGGGGTCATGCTCAACAAGGGCCCCTACATCGTCGAGGCCATCGAAGCGCTGACCTCGATCCTCGACCGGATGGGCGGTCACGTCGAGAAGAAGCGGTCGCTGCTGCGACCCCTGACCTCTTTCGACATCGGGTTGGACTGACGTCACTCCTTTCTCGGGTGGTCCCGGGGCGTGTGAGGGCTGGTCTGCTGCTCCTTGAGTAGCCCCGGAGCTTGCGGAGGGGCGTGCTTGTTGCTCCTTGAGTAGCCCCGGAGCTTGCGGAGGGGCGTGCTTGTTGCTCCTTGAGTAGCCCCGGAGCTTGCGGAGGGGCGTGCTTGTTGCTCCTTGAGTAGCCCCGGAG
>NZ_WXYI01000016.1:89930-117704 GCF_009872315.1 Gordonia sp. YY1
TGCTCCTTGAGTAGCCCCGGAGCTTGCGGAGGGGCGTGCTTGTTGCTCCTTGAGTAGCCCCGGAGCTTGCGGAGGGGCGTATCGAAAGGACCTTGCCGGTGTCGGTACCCGGTGGTGTCGGTACACAGTGGGACAATCGGCGGGTGAGGTTCTACCGGGATGAGGCCGTCGTGCTCCGTCAGCACAAGCTGGGCGAGGCCGACCGCATCATCACCCTGCTGACCGCGGAGCACGGGCTCGTGCGCGCGGTCGCCAAGGGGGTGCGTCGGACACGGTCGAAGTTCGGTGCCCGTCTCGAACCCTTCGCCCACATCGACGTGCACCTGTACCCGGGCCGCAGCCTCGACGTCGTCACCCAGGTGCACAGCCTGCACGCCTTCGCCGACGCGATCGTCGCGGATTACGGCCGCTACACGACGGCCTGCGCGGTCCTCGAGACCGCAGAACGGCTCGCCGGCGAGGAGCGCGCCCCCACCCGCCAGTTGCACCGCCTGACGGTGGGTGCGCTGGAGGCGCTGGCCGACGACCGCCGGCCGCGGGAACTGATCCTCGACGCGTACCTGCTGCGCGCCATGTACAGCGCCGGTTGGATGCCCGCGTTGGAGGAGTGCGCGCGCTGCGCCACCCCCGGCCCGCACCGCGCCTTCCATGTCGCCGCCGGTGGGGCAGTGTGCCTGCATTGCCGTCCGCCGGGCTCGGCCACGCCGTCGCCCGGCGTTCTCGATCTCATGGAAGCACTGTTCCGTGGTCAGTGGGACCACGTGGAGGAGTCCTCGAACTCGCTGCGCCGCCAGGCCAGCGGCCTCACCGCCGCGCATCTGCAGTGGCATCTCGAACGTCAGCTGCGAACCCTGCCGCTCATCGAACGCACCGCGCCTCATAGGCTGATGGAAACGGGTGTCGAACCAGGTGCGGTCGGCGGTATGCGGGACAACGGGGTGAGGAGAGTCGACGATGGCGTTGCGGCCGGGTAGTTCGTCGAAGGGTCGCAAGCCGACGAGCCCACGCACGGAGGTTCGTCCCCCCGATCCCCATCCCAGTGGAGCGCGACCCCCGGCCATCCCCGCCCAATTCGTGCCCAGGCACGTCGCTCTGGTGATGGACGGCAACGGCCGCTGGGCCACCGACCGCGGACTGCCGCGCACCGAAGGGCACAAGCGGGGCGAAGCCGTCCTGATGGACACCGTGTGCGGTTGCATCGAGTTGGGCGTCGGCTGGCTGTCTGCGTACGCCTTCTCGACCGAGAACTGGTCACGCAGCCCCGACGAAGTCCGCTTCCTCATGGGCTTCAACCGCGACGTCATCCGTCGCCGGCGCGACGAGATGCACGAGATGGGTGTCCGCGTCCGCTGGGCCGGCCGCCGACCCCGTCTGTGGCGCAGCGTCATCCGTGAACTCGAGATCGCCGAGGAACTCACGAAGGACAACACCGTGATGACGCTGACGATGTGCGTCAACTACGGTGGCCGCGCCGAGATCGCCGACGCCGCCCGCGAGATCGCCCGGCGCGCTGCGCGCGGAGAGATCGACCCCGAACGCATCTCCGAGTCGACGTTCGCCCGCTACCTCGACGAGCCCGACATGCCCGACGTCGATCTGTTCCTGCGTCCCTCGGGTGAACAGCGCATCTCGAACTTCCTGCTGTGGCAGTCGGCGTATGCGGAGATGGTCTACCAGGAGAAACTCTTTCCCGACTTCGACCGTCGGGACCTGTGGGATGCCTGCCTGGAGTACGCCTCCCGTGACCGGCGCTTCGGTGGGGTGAAGCCGTCGTGACCGAAGCCGCCGCGCTGCTCGAGCGTGCCGCCGTCATCGTGGCAGAGCTCGGCCCCACCGATCGCCCTGATGCGGAATCCGTTGTGGTGCAAGTCGGCCCGACTCGAGCGTCGCTCCGCGTGCTCACCCTGGCGGACGGTCTCGACGTGCTCGCCGTGACCCAGATGGTGGCGATGGACCTGCCGAACACCCCGACCCTGCGTGACGATGTGGAGACCTTCGGCGCGCAGCTGAGCTTCGGCAGTCTGCGTCGTTCCGATCCGGCCGGTGTCACCACAGATGTGTTGCAGTACTACACATTTCCCGCCGGTCGACTCGACGACCTGCCGTTGCTGACGGTCCTGCACATCGTGCTGGCGGCCGGTGTCGACGCCGCCGAGCGGCTGGTGGCCACGTAGCTGGTCGCGCGGTTGGTCGCTCCGCACGATCTCGTTGCGTCCTCGCCCGGCGATCGGGCACGAGGGCAACCGCGACTCGACGGCCGACCGCTGGGTCAGTTGTCCTGACACCCTTGGCAATCGGCGCACAGGCCGAAGACCTCGACCGTGTGGTTGATGTCGGTGAAGCCGTGCTCGGCGGCGATCGTGGCCGCCCACTTCTCGACCGGATCGGCCTGTACCTCGACGGTGGTGCCGCAGCTGCGGCACACCAGGTGATGGTGGTGTCCGGACGAGCAGTGGCGATAGCGGGTCTCGCCGGAACCGTCCCACAGGACATCGATCTGACCGGCCTGGCTCAGTGCTTGCAGGTTGCGGTAGACGGTGGTCAGGCCGATGGATTCGCCCCGGCCCTTGAGGATCTCGTGGAGTTCCTGGGCCGAGCAGAAGTCGTCGGTGCCGGCCAGCGCGTCGGCGATGGCCGCGCGCTGACGCGTGGAGCGGATTCCGGTGACCGGCTGCGGGCCGGTGGCCTCGACGCCGGTCACTCGTTCACCACCGACGGGCCGCGGTTGGTCTCGTTCGCGTGGACCAGTGCGTCGACGACGATGTGGGCGACGTGGTCGTCGAGCAGTTCGTAGGTGATCTCGCGGCCGTTGCGGTGGCCGCGGACGACGCCGGCGTCCTTGAGTACGCGGAGGTGCTGGCTGACGAGCGGTTGGCTCAGGCCGAGGTGTCCGACGAGTTCGTGCACGCACTGGACACGTTCGCGCAGGGACAGGACGATCGCGACGCGGGTGGGGGAGGCGAGGGCTCGCAGGAGATCGGCAGCGGCCTCACGGGCGGCGGCGTCGGAGTCCGCGACCGGCCCGGACGCGCCGAACTGCCCGGACCCTTCGATCGGTTCGGTCGACATGTCACTCCTCCCGGACTGCTCGCGTCACAGCACTGCCGCCATTCTAACGGAAATCGTTTTCAAACAGCGACGGCGGACTCAGCCCTCGGCTCGCTGCCGCACGCCGACCGCCGGAACGCCGTCGGGACCGTTCGTCGCGAGCGCGTAGGTGGCGACCGCATGGGCGACGGCGGCGGCGTTGACGGCCAGCAATTCGGTGTTGATGTTGTCGACGGTGTCGCGTGGGCTGTGATAGTTCGGGTCGAAGGGCTCGCCGGCCGTACCGCCCCACATCTCGACCTGTTCCTTGCTCTTCTTCCGCTCGGCGCCGGTCGCCACGCCACCGGACGGGATGCCGACCGCGATGAACGGGCCGTAGTCGGATCGACCGTCGAAGTCGTTCGGGCCCAACGGGATTCCGCGATCGGCGTAGAACTTCGCGAAGACGCGTTCGATGCCGTCGGAGCCGCCGGGCCCCGCGCCGGCACCCTGGTGTTCGGAGTCGTCGCCGTCGTAGGTGAAGTACCCGCCGTTCGGTGAGGCGAGCATGTCGAAGTTCAGGTAGAGCGCGACGGCGCGTCGCTCGGCGGCGTCGAGGCCACGAACGTACTCCGTGGAGCCGACCAGCCCGTCCTCCTCGCCACCCCAGAAGGCGAAACGCACCCGGTGGGGAACGCGCGGCGACGACCCGAGTCGCAACGCGGTCTCGAGAACTGCCGCGCTGCCGCTCCCGTTGTCGTTCATGCCGGGTCCCTCGACGACGCTGTCGAGGTGGGCGCCCGCCATCACGACGTCGTCGGTGGCCCCGGTGCGCGTCTCGGCGACGACATTGCGGGTGGTGACGGGGGTCGTCTCGGCATCGACCGACAGGCTCACCTCTGATGACGACCGCACGCGCTGCCCGTCGTCGGAGCTGATCCCGACCACCGGGATCGCCGGCCGGTCGTCGGGTCCGAGGGTCGAGCCGAGCATCGGCTTCGGCTCGTTGTTCACCACCACGACCCCGACCGCGCCGGCCGCCTCGGCGGTGCGCGCCTTGTCGGCGAAGGTGCACTGACCTCGGGTGACCACCGCGACGGAGGCGCGCACGGCCGGCGGATAGTCGCCGGACGCGCATCCGAGTGCGCCGACCTCCACCGGCGCCCCGGTCACCGGCTTGCCGCCGGTGCCTGCCGAGTACTCGAGAACGTGCGCATCGATCTTGTCCCCGTCGGCCGTCAGTTCCACGGGCCCGGCGTCGAATCGCTGGTAGCCGAACTCGGGTGTGGTGACCTCGAACCCGGCGGTACGCAGGAGCCCGGCGACGTAATCCACCGACGCGGCATGTCCGGGTGTGCCCGACGCCCGGGTTCCGCCGTGGTTGTCCGCGATCTGCTGGAACGCCCGGACATGGCTCATGACACGGTCGAGGGTGACCGCGTCGGCCAGCCCACCCGGAGTGACCTCGACGACCGGCGGGCCGACGGCCGGCGTCGACACCGGAGCCGAGGACACGCTGCGTGCCGAACCCTCGCGTTGGTCTCCGCCGCAACCGGCGAGAAAGGCCACCGCGGCCGCGGTCGCGGCGACGACGGGCAGCAGTCGTGCTCGATTGATCACCCTGCCACTGTGACAGTTCCGGGGGGACGGCATCGGCCGGGCCGCGATCGGCCTGCCGGGGCGACTGGTTTGGTCGAACGGAGGGCCCGCTCGGTAGTCTGTAGGGGTTGCCGTGCGCGCCCGACCACACCCGGACGCACGCGCATGCGCAGAACAGTTCGAAGCCGAGAACCTCAACCCGTGGAGAGCAGTTAACCGTGGCCGCCCAGTCCAAAGTGGAATCCGTCGTCAACCTCGCCAAGCGCCGGGGTCTGGTCTACCAGTGCGGTGAGATCTACGGCGGCACCAAGTCGGCCTGGGATTACGGCCCGCTCGGCGTCGAGCTCAAGGACAACATCAAGCGGCAGTGGTGGCGGAACATGGTCATCAGCCGTGAGGACGTCGTCGGTCTCGACTCGTCGGTCATCCTGCCGCGTCAGGTCTGGGAGGCATCGGGCCACGTCGAGGTGTTCACCGATCCGCTCGTCGAGTCGCTGCACACCCACAAGCGCTACCGCGCCGATCACCTGATCGAGGCCTACGAGGCCAAGCACGGGCACCCGCCGGAGAACGGCCTCGCCGACATCAACGACCCGGAGACCGGCCAGCCCGGCAACTGGACCGAGCCCAAGGCGTTCAGCGGGCTGATGAAGACCTTCCTCGGCCCGGTCGACGACGAAGAGGGACTGCACTACCTCCGTCCGGAGACCGCGCAGGGCATCTTCGTGAACTTCAAGAACGTGATGACCACCGCGCGCAAGAAGCCGCCGTTCGGCATCGCGCAGATCGGCAAGAGCTTCCGCAACGAGATCACACCGGGCAACTTCATCTTCCGCACCCGCGAGTTCGAACAGATGGAGATGGAGTTCTTCGTCAAGCCGGGCGAGGACGAAGAGTGGCACCAGTACTGGATCGACCAGCGTTTCAACTGGTACGTCAATCTGGGCATCGATCCGGAGAACCTGCGACTCTACGACCACCCCAAGGAGAAGCTGTCGCACTACTCCAAGCGGACCGTCGACGTCGAGTACAAGTTCGGGTTCGCCGGCAACCCCTGGGGTGAGCTCGAGGGCGTCGCCAACCGCACCGACTACGACCTCACCACCCACAGCAAGCACTCCGGCGAGGACCTGTCGTTCTTCGACCAGGCCACCGGCGAGCGCTACACCCCGTACGTCATCGAGCCCGCAGCCGGCCTGACCCGTTCGCTGATGGCGTTCCTGTGCGACGCGTACACCGAGGAAGAGGTGCCGAATGCCAAGGGCGGCACCGACACCCGTACCGTGCTGCGCCTCGACCGTCGTCTCGCCCCGATCAAGGTCGCGGTGCTGCCGTTGTCGCGCAACGAGAAACTGTCGCCGAAGGCACGCGACCTCGCCGCAGAACTGCGCAAGCACTGGAACGTCGAGTTCGACGACGCGCAGGGCATCGGCAAGCGATACCGCCGCCAGGACGAGATCGGTACGCCGTTCTGCGTGACCGTCGACTTCGACACGCTCGACGATCAGGCCGTGACCGTGCGTGAGCGCGACACCATGAGCCAGGAGCGCGTCGCCCTCGACAAGGTCGCCGAATACCTCGGCGGCAAGCTGCTCGGCGCCTGACCACCGCCCGCCACACCTGGTACCCCCGCTGTGGGGGACGGGCACGATTCCGCCTGACCTGCGGTTGTCTGTCACAATTGAGGGCGAGTTGTCGCGCGGAGGAGGGCATGGGGCCCGTCATGCGCGCGACGAGAGAGTGAGTGGAGTCGTGTCTGTCAGCGGGAAAGTCGTCCATTACGACGCGAATCGGGGATTCGGGTTTCTGGCACCGGAATCGGGCGGTGCCGATGTGTTCCTTCACATAAACGACATCGACATCGACGAGGACTCGCTGAAACCGGGTGCCAAGGTGACCTTCGACGTCGAGGAGACCGACCGCGGTTCCAAGGCGATCAACGTCGCCGTGACCGAGGAGGCTCCGGCCGACGATTCGGCGGGTGCACGTGCGCATCGCCGCGACGATCACCACGGACGTGGCGACCGGGGCGATCGTGGTGACCGCGGGCATCGTCGTGACGATCACGGTCGGCGTCCGCGCGGTGGCGGTGGCGGCGGATCGCTCGACGCCGGCGCGTTCACCGAGGAGCTGACCGAGCTTCTCCTCGACGCCGACGACGACCTGACCGCGCGCCAGATCGTGGCCATCCGTCAGCGGGTCACCGATTTCGCGGTCGGCCGGGGCTGGGTGCTTGACTAGCAGTCAATCCGGTTCCGGCGCTGCGGGTCATGTCCTTCCGGACATGGCCACCTACGGCGACGAGGCCGTCGAACGTTTTGTCCCCGAGGGTGCCAAGGTCGCGAGCCTGCCGGGAACCCGGACGGATCACCGCAGCGCCTTCGCCCGCGACCGCGCTCGCGTGCTGCATTCCGCCGCATTGCGTCGCCTCGCCGACAAGACACAGGTCGTCGGGCCCCGCGAGGGCGACACCCCGCGTACCCGCCTGACCCATTCGCTCGAGGTCGGGCAGATCGGCCGCGGTATCGCCATCGGGCTGGGCGCCGAACCCGACCTCGTCGAACTCGCGGGCCTCGCCCACGACATCGGGCACCCGCCCTACGGGCACAACGGCGAACGCGCGCTTGACGAGGTGGCCGCCGACCACGGCGGCTTCGAGGGCAACGCGCAGAACCTGCGCATCCTCACCCGGCTCGAACCGAAGCTGCTCGACGCCGACGGCCACAGCGCGGGCCTCAACCTGACGCGTGCCTCGCTCGACGCGACGTTGAAGTACCCGTGGACTCGACGCACCCCCGGCGGGAAGTTCGGCGCCTACGATGACGACGCCGCGACGCTCGACTGGGTTCGCCGGAACGCGCCCGGAACCCGGAAGTGCATCGAAGCCCAGATCATGGACTGGTCCGACGACGTCGCCTATTCGGTGCACGATCTCGAGGACGGCGTCATAGGCGGCCGAATCGACCTGCGTAGCCTCGGCGACCCGCAGGACCGGCGGGAGATGGCCGAGATCGGCGCCAAGGAATTCCCCGGCCTGGACCCGGAGGCACTCGTCGACGCCGCTCGGCGACTCCACGAGATGGACATCGTGCGGGCTGTCGGAGTCTTCGACGGCACCCTCGACTCGTATGTCGCCCTCAAACGTCTCACCAGTGAGCTCATCGGACGATTCGCGTCGGCCGCCATCACCGGTACGCGCGCGATGGTGGGGGACCGGCCGGTGTCACGCTACGACGCCGATCTCGAGGTGCCCCCGCTCATCGCCGCCGAGGTCCCGATGCTCAAGACCATGGCGCTGCGGTTCATCTTCTCCAACGAACGACACAAGGCAACCCAGCAGCGGCAGCGCGAGCGGATTCACCGCGTCGCCAACTGGTTCGTCGAAGCCGCTCCCGGTGGACTCGACCCGATCTTCGTGCCCCGGTGGAACGCAGCGGCCGACGACGCGGCCCGGATGCGGGTCATCGTCGATCAGATCGCGTCGATGACCGAGGGCCGTCTGGAACGCACGGACAAGCAGAACTCCGGGGCTCAAGCGCACCTGGGTTGAGGTGGCCGGGGCCGGGCCGGGCCTGAAACGCGCCCCTGGAATCCGCCCGGCGTCGAAAAGCGCCCCTGGAAAGCGCCCCTGTTATCCGCCCGGCATCGAAAAGCGCCCCTGGGAAACGCCCTCCACAGCCCCGGCGGCGACATATGGGTCGCGGCGCGGCGCTGTCGGGTTGTTTCCAGGGGTGGTTTTCCGGCCGGGGCGGAACTCGGTGGCGGATATCAGGGGTGGTTTTCCGGCCGGGGCGGAAACCAGGGGCGGACATGAGGGGCGGTTTCGGCGCGGGGCGGAACTCGGGGGCGCATTTCCGGAGCCCTTCTCCGGGGCGGTTTGCGGGCCGGGGACCTGCCGAGACGTCGGATCCGTCTCGTGGACGGCATGTGTCGAGTGCCCGGCCGGACCGATCGACCGGGGTCACTACACTGGACGCGTGGCAGGCCGAATTCCCGATCGTGACATCACGGCGATCCGTGAGCAGACGAGGATCGAGGACATCGTCGGCGACTACGTCGCACTGCGGCGAGCAGGTGCCGACAGCCTCAAGGGTCTGTGCCCGTTCCACGACGAGAAGTCGCCGTCGTTCCACGTTCGTCCCAACCACGGCCACTTCCATTGCTTCGGCTGCGGGGAGGGCGGCGACGTCTACAGCTTCCTGCAGAAGCAGGAGCACATCAGTTTCGTCGAGGCCGTGGAGCAGCTCGCCGACCGGCTCGGCTACCAGATCAACTACGAGGGCGGCGGCACCGCGATCAAGCGGGACCGTGGTACGCGTGCCCGGCTCGTCGCCGCCAACGCCGCCGCCGCGAAGTTCTACCAGGCCGCCCTGCAGACCCCCGAGGCGCAAGCGGCGCGGGACTATTTGTCCGAGCGGGATTTCGACGCCGCGGCCGCCATCCAGTTCGGGTGCGGCTATGCGCCCGCCGGCTGGGACACGATGACCAAGGCGTTGTTGTCGCAGGGTTTCGAGTTCAGCGAACTCGAGGCGGCCGGTCTCTCCAAGCAGGGCCGCAAGGGACCGATCGACCGATTCCATCGTCGATTGCTCTGGCCGATCCGCAATCTCGGCGGGGACATCATCGGCTTCGGCGCCCGCAAGTTGTTCGACGACGATAACCTCGGCAAGTACATGAACACACCGGAGACCATGCTGTACAAGAAGTCTCAGGTGTTGTTCGGTCTCGACCACGCGAAGAAGAGCATCGCCAAGGGCCATCAGGTGGTCGTGGTCGAGGGTTACACCGATGTCATGGCCATGCATCTCGCCGGCGTCACCACCGCCGTCGCCTCGTGTGGCACCGCCTTCGGGGAGGATCACCTCGCGCTGATCCGGCGCCTGATGATGGACGACTCGTACTTCCGCGGTGAGGTCATCTACACCTTCGACGGCGACGCCGCAGGAAAGGCCGCCGCGCTCAAGGCTTTCGAGGGAGAACAGTCCATCTCGGGTCAGACGTTCGTGGCGATCGCACCGGAGGGCATGGACCCGTGCGAGCTCCGTCAGGCCAGGGGAGACGCCGCGGTGCGCGACCTCATCGCCCGCCGGGTGCCGATGTTCGAGTTCGCGATCAAGACGCTGCTGACCGAACACGACCTCGACACCGCGGAGGGCCGCGTGCACGCCCTGCGTGACACGGTCCCGGTGGTCGCCCGCATCAAAGACGTCGCGCTGCGCGACGAGTACGCCCGCCAGCTCGCCGGCTGGGTCGGCTGGGAAGAAGTGAGCCAGGTCCTCGGTCGGGTGCGCGAAGAAGGCGCGAAGATCCGGAAGGCCAAGGGCGGTACGGATTCCGGGCGGAGCGGTCGACGCGGTGCTCCCGCGCGCAACCGGCCGGAAGCGGAGACGGCACCGACGTCCGCACGCCCCCAGCCCAACGACCCGCGGCTGTGGCCCCAGCGTGAAGCCCTCAAGGCCGCGCTGCAGTACCCGGCGATCGCCGGGACGGTCTTCGACTCGCTACCCGTCGAATGCTTCGACGAGCCCGCGTATGCCATTGTGCGACAGGCGATGATCAGCATCGGCGGCACGTCGTCGGGTCTGGGCGGGGCCGCCTGGGTCGACTCCGTGCGCAACGCCGTCGACGACCCGGTCATCGACCCGCTGGTCACCGAGCTCGCCGTCGAGTCGATGCCCGTCGACGAGGACAACATCGCCCGCTACATCACGAGCGTCCTCGCTCGACTGCAGGAAGTGTGGGTCGGTTCGCAGATCGCCGACATCAAGTCACGACTGCGTCGGATGGCACCCAGCGACGACCCGGACGGTTACAACGCCGTCTTCGGCGATCTGGTGGCCCTGGAGGCCTATCGCCGTAGCCTGCTGGAGCAGGCCCTCGACCCGACCGTCGACGTCGGCTGAGTCGCTCTCGGCAGAGGTCTTCCGCCGGGCGCGATGAGTCGGAACGGTTCAGGCGGTCTGTACATCGACCACGTCTGAACGGAGAACCTCATGGCGACCACCATCTATTCGGCAGCAGCATCACTCGACGGCTTCATCGCCGGTCCCGGCGGAGACATGTCCTGGCTGACGCGGTTCTTCGGCGAGGACGAGGACAATTCCGCCGCCCGGCGGCTCCGGGACGGGACGGGCTCCCTGCTCGTGGGGAATCGCAGTTTCGGGGGCGACGACCCGAACAAGGGCACCGACCGCGAAGGTGCGTTCGAGGGCGAATACCAGGGCCCGACAGTGGTTCTCACGCACAATCCGCCCGCAGACCCGGTGGAGGGTGTCACCTTCGTCACCGACCTGCACCGCGCCGTCGAGGAGGCCACGAGGCTGGCGGGAGATGGGTACGTCACGGTCATCGGCGCCGACGTCGCGCGTCAGATGATCGACGCCGCATTGCTCGACGAGGTCCTCGTCTTCCACGTCCCGGTCTTCCTGGGCGACGGGGTCCGGATCTTCGATCGTCCCGGTGGCGGCGAGGTGCGGCTGACGCGGCTTCCGGGCGAGACCGAGTTCTGGTGCCGGGTCGAGAGGTGAGCGGGTTCGGGTGTCGCGCGTGTGAGAGCCTGGATCCATGACGATGGTGTCGATCGGCGATCTCACGGTGAACTACTCAGAACAGGGGAGCGACGAATCAACCTCGGCGCCAATCGTTCTGGTCCACGGATTGGGTGAAGACGGTCGGAGTTGGGCGCACACGCAGCGCGACCTCGCCGACCAGCACACCTTCGCCGTCGACCTCCGCGGACACGGCGCGACGACGGTCGGGGAGGCCGAGGGGACCCTTGAGCAACTCGGCCGAGATCTCGTCGGGTTCCTCGAGGCCGTGACCGGGCCGGCCATCGTCGTCGGCTTCTCCGCCGGTGGGACCATCGTCCTCTGGGCGGCTGCCGAGCGGCCGGATCTGGTGAGCCGGGCGATCGTGCTCGGTACGTCGTCGGTGGTGGGGCGAGCCGCGGCCGAGTTCTACACGCAGCGCGCCGGTCAGGCCGCCGACACCTCGAGCGACGAATTCCGGGCGGCGATGCGCGACGACACCGTCTCCGGGCTGGTGTCCGCCCATGATCGCGTCGACGAGATCGCGGCCAGGAGACTCGAGGCGATCGGGGACGGTGCCGGCTATGCCAACGCGGCACGCGCGATGGCCCGGGTGCGCGAGCAACCGCTGACCCCACGGCTTTCCGAGATCCGTCAGCATGTCGATGTCATCGCGGCGTCGAGCGACGCTCTGTGTCCGGAGAAGGCCGCCCGCATGATCGTCGACGGACTGGTGGACGTGACCTACCGCGTGATCCCGGACGCCGGGCACCTGATGAACGTCGACAACCCCGCGGCGGTGACGGGCGCGCTGCGGGAGGCGATCGCGGGCGACGACTGATCGTCGCCGAATGGTGGGGAGTGCGGGACTTGAACCCGCGACCAATCGATTATGAGTCGACGGCTCTAACCAACTGAGCTAACTCCCCGTACGGGCACCCGGCCCGCGGGAGGAGATTACCGCACCGTGCTACGGCGGCTGCAGCCAACTGTCATGGAAAACGGTCGACAGTCGACGGCGCTACACTGGCGCAAAATCGGACACGGCGGACGGGAGGGTGCGCGGATGACGGTCGGGGAGGCGTCTCACGGTGGCGGTGAGCTGCCGGAGAGTCTTGTCGACGTGGCCGGCCGGCGTATCCGGGACGCCATTTTGAGTGGTGCTCTTGCGCCTGGTGCGAAGATCGTCGAAGAGACGCTGTGTGCCGACCTCGGGATCAGTCGGGCGCCGGTACGTGAGGCGTTACGGCTGCTCGCCCAGCAGGGGCTCGTCGAACACCAGCCGCGTCGTGGGGTCCGGGTCGCGGAGTGGTCGCCCCGGGACATCCTGCAGCTGTTCGAGCTGCGCCAGGTGCTCGAACGGTATGCCGTCGAGGCCGCCCTGCCGTTGACCGATCCGGCATCTCAGCTCGCGCCTGTTCGTGCGGCGATCGATGCGATGCGCCGTGCCACAGACGATCTCGCGTGCGATGACGCGCACCGTCGATTCCATGCCGCCGTCGTCGGACTGGCCGGGAATCGACAGCTCGACATCACCCTCGAACCGATCCTGCTGAAGCTCCAGCTGCCGATGGCGGTCAACCTGCGAACCGAGACCGCCGACCACCACGGTCCCGACGACGGGTTCCACCGGCACCAGGCAATCCTCGACGCACTCGAACGCAACGACGCCGCGGCGGCGATCGCGGCCCTCCACGATCACGGCCACCTCCACTACCTGGACCTGGTTTCGGCTACAGCCGGGGACGAACAGCCGCGCTGACCAGCTAACACAATCGACACACAGCCGTTCCGCAGGCGCCATGATTCTGTCGACAATCGACGGTATGACTCTTTTGGGCGGGCCCACCACCGGTCCCACGGTTGCCGAGATCCTCGATTCGCACCTACACGGGAGCGGATCCCCGACGCGGACCGCACGCATGGTCCTCGACGCCATCGAGGCGCGGGGTGACGACGGGACCTGGCTGTCGACCGTGCCGCGCGACGAGGTGCTCGCCGCGGCGGCGGAACTCGAGAGTCGCCCCGACGCACGCCACCTCCCGCTCTACGGCGTGCCGTTCGGCGTCAAGGACTCCATCGACGTGGCCGGCGTCCCGACGACTCTCTCCTGCCCCGGCTACGCGTACGTCCCCGACACGACCGCGCCTGTCGTCCAGCGTCTGCTCGACGCCGGCGCGCTCTTCATCGGCAAGACCAACCTGGACCAGTTCGCCACCGGCCTGAACGGCACGCGGACTCCTTACACGATGCCGCGCGGGGTCTACGGCAACGAGATGATCTCCGGCGGTTCGAGTTCCGGCTCAGCCCTCGCGGTGGCACGCGGCGACGTTCCCTTCGCCGTGGCCACCGACACCGCCGGATCGGGGCGGGTTCCTGCCGCACTCAACGGCATCATCGGATACAAACCGTCGCGCGGTCTGATCAGCACTGTGGGGCTGGTCCCGGCCTGCAAGTCCCTCGACTGCATCACGGCGATGACCGCGACCGTCGACGACATGGATCGTGTCATGAGCGTGATGATGGGCCGCGACGACGCCGATCCGTGGTCCCGCGATCGCGGACCCGGATTCGACGACTCGACGATCACGGTCGGCCTCCCGCCGGTCGAGGGGTTGGAGTTCTTCGGCGACGACGCCATGCGCGAGGCACACCTCGCATTCCGAAACCGGCTGGCACATCTGGCGTTACCGGGTGGCGTCGAGATCGTCGACGTCTCCTTGGTGCCGTTCCTGGCGGCCGGGGAGCTCCTGTACTCGGGACCGTGGGTCGCGGAGCGACTGGTCGTCTTCGGGGGCTTCCTCGCCGAGAGGCCCGACGAGATCCACCCGGTGGTCCGTGACATCCTCCGCAGCGGCGAGAAGTACACGGCCGTCGACGCTTTCGCTGCGCTGCAGCGATTGCAGGAGTTGCGGTCCGAGGTCGGTCGGGTGTGGGAGGGGATCGATGTTCTCGTGGTGCCGACGATCGGACGGACGTTCACCGTCGACGAGGTGCTGGCGCAACCGATCGCGACGAACACGATGCTCGGCCACTACACACATTTCGGAAATCTCCTCGACCTCACCGGGATCGCGGTTCCCCAAGGCGTGACATCCGACGGTCGGCCCCACAGCGCGATGCTCCTCGGGGCCGCACTCACCGACGACACCGTGCTCCAGTTGGCGGCCGCTCTGCTCGACGAACCGCGCGACCGGTCGTCGTCGGCCGGTGAGGTCCGCACCTCGACCACGCTTCCGGCGTCCTGAAACCCGCGAACACCCACCTCGGAAGGCCATTCGATGCCCACGACCGTCACCCTCGATGCGCTGCCCGGTCCGATCGAACTCGACCTGGACCAGACCGCGCTGATCATCATCGACATGCAGCGAGACTTCCTGTTGCCCGGCGGTTTCGGCGAAACCCTCGGCAACGACGTCGCGCAACTGCAGCGCGTCGTCGAACCCCTCGCTGCTCTGCTCGACGCCGCGCGGGCGGTCGGGATGCTCGTCATCCACACCCGGGAGGGGCATCTGCCAGACCTGTCGGATTGCCCGCCGGCCAAGCTCAACCGCGGCCAACCGTCGAAGCGGATCGGCGACCCGGGGGCGTTCGGGCGCATCCTGATCCGCGGTGAGTACGGGCACGACATCATCGACGAACTCGCCCCGCTCGACACCGAGGTCGTCATCGACAAGCCCGGCAAGGGGGCATTCTATGCGACCGAACTGTCGAAGGTGCTGGCCGACAACGAGATCACGCAACTACTGGTGACCGGCGTGACCACCGAGGTGTGCGTCCACACCACCACGCGTGAGGCCAACGACCGAGGTTATGAGTGCGTCGTCGTATCCGATTGCGTCGGTTCGTATTTCCCCGATTTTCAGCGCGTCGGCCTGGAGATGATCGCGGCGCAGGGAGGCATCTTCGGCTGGACCGCGCCCGGCACGGCGATCATCCCGCTGCTGAACGGGCGAGCGCCGGTGGAACCCGCCGTCTGAGAAACGATCCAACCCACCCATGCGGGACATCGGCGTCTCGTTCTCCCCATCAACCCCCAGCAGTCCGGAGGAATTCATGAGCGCCACCACCGATCCAGCCCCGACCACCGACCCGCCGTCACCGGCTACGACCTCGAAGGTCGCGTGGTGGACGCGCGGAGACACCAACGCCTTCTTCGGTCTCGGTTTCAACATCCTCGTCAACGTGTTGACGTTGACCGGCTTGATGATCGGCGTGATCGGTCTCAGTCCGGACAACGTCCTGGGCACCGTGCTGCCCGCGCTGGGCGTCGCGCTGATCCTGGGCAACCTGTATTACACGTTCCTGGCCCGACGCCTCGCCGCGCGGGAGGGACGCGACGATGTGACGGCCCTGCCGTACGGGCCGAGCGTCCCGCACATGTTCATCGTGGTGTTCGTGGTGATGCTGCCGGTGTATCTGAACACCAAGGACGCCATCCAGGCGTGGCAGGCCGGTTTGGCGTGGGCATTCATGATCGGTGTCATCGTCATGATCGGCGCGTTCGTCGGACCCTATGTGCGCAAACTGACGCCGCGCGCCGCGATGCTCGGCACCCTGGCCGGTATCTCGATCACGTTCATCTCGATGCGTCCGGCAGGGCAGATCTGGGAGGCCGCGTGGATCGGTCTGCCGGTGCTCGCGATCATCCTCATCGGCTTCTTCACCGATGTGAAGCTGCCCGGCAACGTCCCCGTCGGACTCGCCGCTCTGCTCGTCGGTACGGCGATCGGTTGGGCAGGCGGGTTCATGTCGGTGCCGGACCTGACCGCGGCGGTGGAAGACATCGCCGTCGGCATCCCGGATCAGCGATTCGACCTGTTGTTCAACGGTCTCGGTGATCTCACGCCTCTGCTCGGCACCGCGATACCGCTCGGCGTCTACAACTTCACCGAGGCGATGAGCAATGTGGAGAGCGCCGCGGCGGCGGGAGACAACTACAACCTGCGCAGCGTGCTGCTCGCCGACGGTGCCGGGGCGTGCATCGGTGCGGCGTTCGGGTCGCCCTTCCCGCCGGCCGTGTACATCGGTCATCCCGGCTGGAAGGACGCCGGTGGTCGCGCGAGCTACTCGCTGGCCAGTGGAGCAGCGATCGGCCTGCTGTGTTTCCTCGGTCTGTTCGGGGTGCTGAACTACCTGCTACCGGTGCCGGCGATCGTGCCGATCCTGCTGTTCATCGGCTTGCTGATCGGGGCGCAGGCCTTCCAGGCGGTGCCGCGCCTGCATGCGGTCGCGGTGGTCGCGGCACTGCTGCCGAACCTCGCCGAGTGGGGACGGGGCCTCATCGACAACGCGCTCTCGGCGGCGGGAACCACGGTCGACGAGGTGGGTATGGAAGCGCTCAACGGAGCCGGCGTGATCTATGAGGGCCTCAAGACGCTCGGCGAGGGAGCGGTGCTCGTCGGTCTCGTCCTCGGCACCATCGTCACCTTCATCCTGGAGAAGAAGTTCCACTTCGCGGCGATCGCCGCGGCCGTGGGGGCGGTGCTGTCGTTCATCGGCCTCATCCACGCACCGGAGGTGTCCTGGGCGGCCGCGCCCGAGGTCGCACTGGGCTACCTGTTCTTCGGGGCGGTGTGCTTCGCCTACTGGTTCCTGCCCGGTGCGCGGACGCCGGTAAAGGTCGACGAAGCCGACGTCGTCGCCGGTCACTGAGCTCGTAGGATCTGCGGCAGTTGGTTCCGGATTCCGGAACCAACTGCCGCGACTGTCTCGAGTGCTGACCTGCCGTTTTGTCGTCCGGCGGCGGCATGCGCTAGAGTCTGTCCTCGGTTCAAGTGAAGCGCCCGCGGCGCCGAGCGAGGGCCGGTGCAATCCCCCATAGCTCAATTGGCAGAGCATTCGACTGTTAATCGAACGGTTACTGGTTCGAGTCCAGTTGGGGGAGCAGAGAAATAGCAGGTCAGGCCCGGTTTCCACCGGGCCTTTTCTGTTTCGTACGGAATACGTGCGGAATGTCCGAGCGGGTCGCCGACATACAAGTCGGCCCCGCTCGGTGTTCGTAGCACCGCCGGGGCCTCGATCCACGGAGGCAACCGTGAACCGTCGTCACACCTTATCCGCCTGCGCCACCATCGTTGTCGCGCTGGCCTTCTACTTCATCCCGCTCGGCGTGATGGCCGCGTGCCTCGAACTCGGGTGGCACGCATGACCGCGCCGACGACTGTTCCCGCCGAGACCCTGATCCGTCACGCTTGGGACCTCTACGAGCAAGACACCGAGTGCGACGGCGCCGACAGCCTGCGTCACGCGGTGTGGCAGCTCGAGGAAGCCGTCGACTACGACCGTGACGACATCGAGCAACTAGCCCGCCGCGTCGTGCAGGCCCTCTCCATCGCAACCGGTGACGAGGTCGACGACCTTCTCGCCCCGATGCCCGCGGTGGCGACATGGCTGGGGCTGGACCAGTGAGCGCCTACAACGCCGGCATCCGTGCCGCCAAGGAAGAACTCGCAGAACGTCAGGCCGCATCGGGCGACGACAAGACCCGCGTCGCCGAACAGATGTTGAGCACGATGACTCTCCGTGACGACGACGACTTCGAGCGCGGCTACCGCGACCAACTCGCCTTCGTCCTCGACCGCTGGTGCAAACACTGCAGGCGGGTCTTCGACGCCCCCAACTACTGGCAAACCTGCCCCGACTGCCTGCGCATCGAGTACGCCAAGGGCGAGGGCTACACGCTCCACGACCACTCGCGCACCGAGTCGATGGGCGACAATTGGGAGCTCCACACCCTCATCGGTTCCGCTGGCGGCGAGGTCTTGTGGCTGTACGACACCGACCGCGCCGATGAGAAGTGCCCCGGTCATACCCCGCCAGCGCACGAGAACCTCGGCAAGCTGCCAACAGAGTTTGCGGTCAAGGTTCGGCGGACCCGCTGCGGCCGGATGACCCGCTCAGGCAAGCCATGCCGCAACGGCCCGTGGTGCAAAGTCCACCGCCAGTGAAGGGTCGGACCTGAAATCCAGACCCCCTTGCCGTTAGTCACATTGTGATCAAGGGCATCCGCGTCAACCACTGCTGTAACGCCCGTGGTTGCCCGACCTGGACTGGCGTAACGCTAGTGCAGGCCCACGGCTGTAACGGCCGTGCAGAGAACTCCACCTCGAAAGTGGGGAAATTCCCCACTTTCCCTCATGGGGGTGAGTCTGACTCACACCCAATCAGCCCTGACGGTCAACCACGTACTTCACGGCGATGGTTGCCGGGTTCGACTCCCGGCCAAGGGGCACGACGCACGCAACCACTCCGACCGCGTGTCCGGCGTTATCCGCAGAGCCCGCCGAAACCACCAGCCTGCCGTCAGTAACCCAGTCGTACCCCTGACGGGTACGCCACCCACGGATCGCGACCACGGGTGCCATGACGAAACACCTCGCCACTCGGCCTGGTGCTACAAGTCGTGGCCGAGAGGGTCTATCGGGTCATGGTCGATCGGGAGCTAAGGGTGGAGGGCAACGCGCACAGCACGCCCGTAGGGTGTTCCAAACCAGGCAGTGGAGGCAACCGAGATGATCCTGACCTACGACGACGCGCTCACAGTGCCGCCTGCTCTCGTTGCGGCATCAATCAGGAAGTTTGGTCGTCAGTTCGTGTGATGTCCGGGGCGTCTATGTCGGGGGTGTCCTCCGGCAACTTTCCCCAGCTGTACACGTAGGCACGTGCCGAGTTCAGCTCCAAAGCCCTCGTAGTGCGAACTGAGCGGTCGATCTTGCGGAGCGGCAAGGTGCCCGGGGGCAGCACTACCCCGATTCCTACATCCGAGATTTTGACTGTGATCCGTTTTCGCCACCACCTTCTCGGTCGCGGTGCCCAGGTAATCACGATTGCTGCATCCCGATCCCGCCAATCGTGCGGCAATCCCAGATTGACCTCGACCGTATCGCCACCCCGGATAACTTGTGTGCGGTAGCCCCAGTGCCCGCCAGCCGTCTTAATACCCGGATCGCACTCTGAACCGAACACGCGCACATCGAAAGCATCTCCGTCGCCCACATTGAGCAGAATTGCCGGCGCCGGCCAGAATTCGCCGTTCGGGCCCATTCCAGTGTCGGGCTGCAAGACAGCTTCAAGTCGAAGAATGGCACGCGGGCGATCGAACCAACGGATTACGAGGGGTAACGACAGCAGAGACAATCGCCGCGATGGGCACGACTTCCCACATAAGCAGCACTCTAAGGCAATCGGCGTGAGGATCACGCGTGCCGTCTCGAGTTAGTTGTCACCCTTCCAACCAGATTCACGAACTACCCGGTTGAGCACTCCCGACATGTCGGCAAGAACCATCACGAGTTCGTCCCTAGTCAGGTCGCCAGCTTCCAGACCGACCAACAGCGCGTGGTCCTCATCCGAGGATGCGTTGACGGCGGCGTTCACGAGAGCTTGCGTCGCAGCACTGACGCGCGCTCGCCGAACCTCTATACTGTCGTCGTCGCTCATAGGGGCTCCCGCCGTGAGGTACCGGATTGCTCCGAGCGATCATCCCCTGAAATCCGTCAGTCCGCCGGAATGTCGACAAGCTGCGCGCCGCGCACCACGAACTGGGCACCGAAGCCGGGTCCGTTCCAACCGTAGCGCCGCGCGTCCGCTGCCCGCCCAGCCCACACCAGAGCTCGGAACAATTGGCCCGACGACACCGCGACATCCTCGCCGGCAGCAAGGGCCCGCTCGAACTCGCTGACCCCACGAGGTTCAGGACGCGGCCGCGAACTCTGGTGACGCTCCCAGTTCCGCACCGCAGCCGAATCCCACCGCTCACGCTCGAACGCATGATGCGCCGCGAGCAAGTCCCGCAGCTCCGACGAGCCACCCGCACGCCGCGGCATCAGTCACCGTCCTGATCGAACTCGAGGACGCCGGCGATGACCTGCCGCTCCGGGGCGTAACCCCACGACGCCGGGTAGTCGGGGCCAGGCGCCGTCACGAGGGGGAATCGGTGTCCGGACCCAGTTGAGGCCCACACCTCTCGTCGCGCCGGCTCAGTCCGACGTTCCGCTACCGGCTTCCACAGATCGGGATAGTCGTCGCTCACGAGATCACCCGCCACCGCGCGTTCGCCGCCTTCTGATGCGTCCACGACTTGTCGGCGGCCTGCTTCGGCCGCAACGACGCACACCACTGCCCGATCTGCTTCTCCAGCAACCGGATCTCGGCAGACAGCTCCGTCACCCGACGCGTCGACACCTCATCCTTGGCGAGCTCATCGGCCAGGACCGCACGCAACGCCGCAACCCGATCGGTCTCAGCCTCAATCATCGACAGCAAGTGTTCCTCGGCCTCGTCGAACTCGTAACCGTCCTCGAGCAGGCCGCGCAGGGACTCAACCAGGCGTAAACCGGGTGTCTTCCGGGGCGTCACAACCGCCTCCTAACTGCGGGTTCGTTCGCCGACCTCTGGGGCTGGGCATCATGCGTGCGCCCACCCGGAATAGCCATGTCTCCCGGCTGTGGCGTGTGGGTGGGGGTGGGCCATCCCCCTGGGGTGGTCATGGTGTGGCTCCGGGGTGGGGTTCGGTGGGGAGTCGGAGTTGGGCTCGTCTGCGGGCTTTGGCGGCGGCACTTTCCTGCAGTGTCTTGACGTTGTGGCAGGGCACGCATGCTGCTTGGCAGTTGTCGTCGGTTTCGGCGTCGGCGGGGTTGGTGAAGCTGGCGACGTTGCGGATGTGGTCGCAGATGGTTGCGGTGTTGATGCAATGTTGTGTGCGGATTTGGCATTGATGGTTGTCGCGGTTGAGGACTCGTTGGCGGCGGTTGCGGTGGTCGGTGGTGCTGGTGCGTCGGCTGCTGCCGTTGCGCCAGTGGTGGCTGGCAGGCATGGGTGTCCTCCGGGGTGGGTTGGGTCGGCATCGTGGCGCAGGTCGCGGCTCGCGCTGAAACGCGTTGCGGTCGTGGCTACGCCTTGCCGACGTTGGGTCGGGTTGACGCCACGATGCCGATGGGGTCTAGGTGATGCTGAGGGCGACGTAGGTGGGTAGTCCGGTGGTGCCGGTGGCGACTGCGGTTCCGACTGTTCGGCCGGTGGTGTGCGGGACGACGCGGCCTTGGGCGTCGGACTGCAGGGATTGACCGGCGGTGACGGTGGCGCCTGCGGTGACGGGCACGATCCCCTCGCGCAGTAGGGTTCCGAGTTGCCCGGACGGGATGTCGGCGGATGCGACCCCGAGTGGTGAGGCTCCGTCGCCGCAGTGGGCCACGGGCATGGTGCCGTCGTAGGTGCCGCTGGGTGCGACGAGGCGACTGCCGGTGACTGCTGCGGTGGCTCGGGCGGTGATGGCGGCGGCCGGCCGGAACAGCGGTTTCGATTCGTTGGTCATCGGGTGTCCTTTCAGGCGGCGGTGCGACCGGGTCGGGTAGCTGCCTCGTTGGTCTGCACTTTGTTGCGTTCCGCGGCGACCTCTTCGAGGTGGGTGTGGTGGGCGGTGTCGAGGATGGCGCGCGCCACGCTGGGGGTGTTGAGGGTGAGGGCGGCGGCGATGGAGTGCCATCGGCCGGCGCGTGCCCCGCCGGTCCCGTTGGGTGCCAGGAGTGCTCGAGCAACGAGGGCGAGGTGGTCGGCGTCGGGGGTGTACATGGCTGCCCGGATGGCGTTGCCAACGTGCCACGGTTGCGGCACTCCGAGGACTTCGAACCGGTCGGTGAGGAGGTCGATGACCGCGGAAACCCGGTCGAGTGTCGCCTTGTGTTCGCCGAGGGTCCGCCACGCGCGGATGGTGTCGTCGTCGGCGTCGGTGAGGATGTCGACGCGGTCGCCGGGTGCGATGAGGTTGGCGGCGTCGGCGACGTTGGTGCTCGCCTGCTGGAAGGCGGGTCGGAGGGACTTGACGAGTTCGTCTCCTGCGGGGCCGGCGAGGACGTGGGTGAACCGTTGGGTGAGTTCGTGTTTGGCGGTGATCTTGAGGTCGCCGGGTTGCCGGTTGGGTTGGACGAGGGCGGCGTCGAGGATGGTGGCGGCGTTGTCGGCGGTGAGGTCGCCGCGTCGGCAGAGTGAGGCGAGGTCTCCGGGCTGGGGTGGGTCCCAGTGGTTGACGGCGTCGATGGTGGCGATGATGTCGACGAGTTCGGTGGGGATGGTGCCGCCGAGGGCGGTGGTTTGCTCGACGAGGTTGGCGATGTCGCCTGCGGCTGCGGTGGCGGTCATTTGGTGCCCTTCGTGCCGTAACCCCAGGACGCCGGGTAGTCGGTGGCGGCGGCTTTCGGTTCGGTCTTCGGTTCGGTGTCGGCGGGTGGGCGGACGCGGGCGACGAGCTGCTGCCAGGCGTCGTCGTCGAGCTCGGAGAGCATCTGCTCGACTCCGGCGACGAGAGCGGACAGTGGGTCCTTGGTCTTGCGGGGAGCGGGCGTGGGTGCAGTCATCGGGTTCTTCCTTCGGCGTATTCGGTGACGGTGTGTCGGTTGAAGACCCAGCGGCCGGCGATGCGCTGGGCGTCGAGGTCGGCTGCGAGTCGACGTGCGTGCCGGGGGGTGATGTTGAGGATGGTCGCCGCCTCCTGGGCGTCGATCGCCTCGATGGGTCTTGATTTCGATTGTGGTGCAGTCGGTTCGGGTGAAGGTCCGTGTGCGGACATGATGAGGTGGTGGTGAAGGTTGGCGAGTGCCAGCGGAACCGGTTGCCCGACGAGACGCCGCCGGCGCCGTAGCTCCTCGATGGCCCACAACGCGGTTTGCGCCTGCGCGGCGGTCAGGGTCACCATCACGCGCACCGAGTTCTCGACGATCGGCCCGGGCCTTTCGGTGTCCGAGCGGCGACGACTGCCGACTCCTGACCGCGCTGAGAACTCGCCCAGTCGCGACACGCGTCGAGGGCCGGGCAGCTCCGACACATACGGGCCGCCGCCTCATGACGGAACCTGGTGTCGTCTGGGTCCTCGTTCGGGTCGCGGGGGTCGAACAGGCCGGGTGATCCGACGCACGCCGCGCCGCGAAGGTTCGGCATGCCCCGCAGGATCGCGGCCAGCAGACCGAGTTCGCCGCCGTCTCGACGGCCGCCCGTTGCGCGGCTCATTCCGGCCCGCGCTCGTCGCCGCCGGCGACCGCGGGCTTCAACACCCCGGTTGCCCAGATCCTCTCGCCTTCTGGTCGCGGGTTCGCTCGGCCGATCGCGGTGCGCTGGCGCTGCTGTGCCCGTCGCTTGGCCCGGTGTGTCGGCCACGGACACCCACTATTGCGGTAATGCGCGCTCATTCGTCAAATCCCGACAGTAGGCGGTCCGGGGTCAGTTCCTCGCTGAGCTTTCCAATCCACTCCGGTGGGGCCGCGAGGTCACCGTCGCGTCGCGACTGCGCCCGGCAACTCGAGGTGCTCCAACGGGTCCCGGATCGTTCCACCCGTTCCTTACAATCACGGAGCCAGTCCGCGTGACGGTTCAGGATCTCGATCGCTTCGGATTGTCGGGAGTTGGCGCCGACCAGATGGTCGAGAGTTCCGTCCCAGGGGCGGCCGGTGTAGAGCTCGCAATGCTCGGACATCTCGTCGAATGTCTGACGGTCCATTTCTCAGTTCTCCTCAGGATGAAAGTGGAAGGGGCGCCGGATTCGTGCGCGCTGGGGACTGCGGACAGGCCATGCGATCGGAACGCATGAGAGGTGCTGCCCGTGGTCGACGTCGGCAGGAAACGTCATTGCGAACCGGCACGAACCGCACAGCCGGGTCCGCTCAGACTTATTCCAGATATGTAAGTAGGGGCGGGTAAGGGTCACTGTTCTGCCCCGCTCTTTTCAGTAGTCCTACGCGTAGGTACTAACTTTTCTGGCACAAAGAGGGCAGTTGGATCGATGTCGTCGGCAAGGTAGTAGCGCCACACGGTGCGTAGGTCCGACTGCGGTTCCTCCTCGCACGTGAGCACGCCGAGCATGTGCAGCGCCTGTAGCTGACGGTCGACGGTGTTCCGAGGTTTGTCGATCCGCTTCCGCACCTCCGTAGTTGACGAGCCCGGGTGCATTGCGAGGTCATCGACGATCGCCAGACGGAGCGGCGGCATCGAGTCACGAGCGCACCGGATCGCCAGACGGAGCGCGTGCTGACGGTCCATGCCCAGTGCGACGCCGCCGCGCATCACCTGGGCGAGCTGCTTGGCGAACCTCGTCGGCATCTCCGGGGCGTGCGCGTCGATTACGTCACCGCGGTAGTCGAACTCGACACCGGTACGGGCGAGGGTGACCAGATCGGCCGCGGCGAGTAGCTGCTCCGTCTCATCGGAAGTCGGCGAGCCCGGGACAAGGTTGCGGCGGAGCAGCGCGCCGACGACCTCCGACAGATCCTCTCGCATCACCGCCTCGTGCCCGGTGTTGCCGATCGCCTGACGGCCAGCCTTCTGCCGGCCCGTGCGCGAATCCATCCGGACGAGCACGAACCGATCACCCATCGACGAGATCGCGGCGTGCGCCTTATCCCAGGCGGTCGTGACCGCACCGACAACGACGATCCGGCCGTGCCAGTCCAGGGTTCGCCCACCGTCCGAGCCGACGTTGCGCGACCAGTGCCCGTCGTAGACCTCACGAAGAGCGGCAAGAACCTCGGCGCGAGCATCTTTGTTCATCGAGAGGATCGACGTCACATCCTTGATGACCAGCACGCCTCGAGAACCGAGCTTGCGCAGCAGACCACCCGTGGCGTCCTTGGCGCGGTCCTTCTGAGAGGTGGCCGACAGGAGCGCGCCCGGTGAGGAGACTGTCGAGGTGACCGTTGCCCCGGCTCCCGCGAGTGCCTGTGCGGTCTCGGTCTTGGCATTGCCTGAACCAGAGATCAGTAGCAGCCAGAGCGGGTCACCGTCGAGCTGTTCGACCGCGGCGGCGGCGAGTACAGCGTCGAGAGCGTCGGTGTCGTAGTCGTCTCCGAGCCAGTCGGTGAACGCTGCGTGCACGTCGGCGAGAGTCGCTGTCGCGAGAGGCAAACCGTCCTCGCCAAACTCGGGAGTGTCGTAGTAGTTGGGGACGCTCACGGGCTCACCCGCCGCTCGATGTAGGCACCGGATCGCAGCGCCTGGTCTCGGTTACGGACCCGGCGGGCCACGGCCGACCAGTCCTCGGCCTGGGCCACCTCAATGGCGGCGCTCTTCGCAGCGTGTCGGCGGGCGGTCAGCGCGGCGAGTTCGTCCTCGAGGACTGCACGGGTGCCGGCCGTGAGCACGGCCAGCAGCTTGGCGCGATCGCCGTCTGCTAGCGCGCGCCATGCGGGTGATCCGGCTGCGGGCGCAGGACCGCCGTGGGTACCGACGATGCGCTGCACGTACGCACGGACTTCGGTGTACGCGTCACCCATGGTGCTGCACCGCCTTGCGCCTGCACCTCGGACCAACAACCGCTGCAACGGATTTCGGCGCTGTTAACGGGTGGCCGCACACGCGGCACGGGATCGACACGGTGTAGCCGAGGTCCGTGGCGGCTTGCACGACGGCGCGTTCGTAGATTTCATCGGCGGTTGGTGACGAGGTGCGGGCGTCGGGGTTAGACTGGTCCCGATCCGCCGCCCATGTGGATTTCCGTCGAACCCCGGTCCGCCCGCCAGCGCCGGGGTTTCGTCTTGTGTGGCTCACTCCAAGTCACCTCCGATCTCGTCTTCGAGAAGATCGGTGAGACCCAGGTCTGCCTGGTCGTTGAGGTGTTCGTAGTCGGGGCCGCTCATGCTGCGCCCCCGAATGGCGTCATGGATGCGTCGACCTCGTTGAGGTCGATTCGAATGACTTTGCGGCCGTTGCGGTATCCGCGGATTCGTCCGTCGGCGATCATTTGACGGATCGTGCGATCACTGACACCGAGATACTCGGCGGTGGTATTGATGGCTGCCCAGCGTCGGGGCGTGGTGGTGGTGTTTCGCACCGGGACCTCCAAAGACGAGAAACGGAGAACACCAAGCTTCGCCACAGATTTGCTGTGGTTCTGCTCGACGTTCTCCTCGCCTTAGGGGAAATCGGCCGACCAACCAGGGTCTTTAAAGGAGGGGCCTCAGTGGCCTCCAACGCCGTTCGACCGTTTGGGTCATCGGTTGTCGCTCACTCGACGCGGGGAGGGGCCGTAAACGGCGGCTGACCTGATCCCTGACGCGATACCTACTCGGGTCTAGCGGGTTAGTGTTCAGTTGTCCGACACAATCTTCCGTGTCTAGAACAAGAACAGCATGGTTTTCCGGGATCGGCAAGCTATTGCTTCGGCGTGTCTGGTGCGACTAGTAGCGACAGCGCCTCAGCGATCTTCCTGTCGCGACCTTTCGCGGCATGTTGGTACTTCATCGCGGCCGACACTGTCGAATGCCCAAGCCTCTGTTGCAGTTCCGCGAGAGTAGCGCCGGTGAGGGCAGCCAACACCGCGCCGGTATGCCGAAGGTCGTGGAACCGGAGGTCATCTCGACCCGCGGCCCGTCGGGCTGGGTAATACCAGCGATAGAGCGAGGTCGGGGTGAGGTAGCCACCGTTTCCGGCCTCGAATAGCAACGCATCACGGCCGCGGCCGACGTGTTGCTCGAGATGCGCGGTCGCGAGAGGGATCAGGTGCGGCGGCATGTGAACAACGCGTACGCCGGCCTCGGACTTCGGGGTAGTCACGACGTACTGACCATCGGCGCGTCTGATCGCTGCGCGTGTGACCGACACGGTGCCCTGGGCAAGATCGATGTCACTCCGACGCAACTCGATCAGTTCGCCGTACCGAAGGGCACACCAGGCGGCGAACTGCACCATCAGTCGCAGTCGCTCGGGCATGTTCTCGACGATCGTCATCAGTTCCTCGACGGTCGCCGGAGTGGTGCGAGACTTTCGCTGCGCTGACCCAGCGCCCTCGACTCGGCAGGGATTGGCGTCGATGTACTCGGCGCTGACCGCCGAACCCATGATCGTCCGCATCAGGCTGTAGGCGTGCGCTCGCATCGTGGCCTTGGTCGGCAGAAGGTGAGCGTGCCACTGACGGACCATCGCGGGTGTGATGCCGTCGAGGGGCGAGTCGCCAAACTCGGGCACCAAATGCTTGTCGAGCAGTTCGCGGTAGTGGTCGCGGGTGCGGGTCTTGAGGGGCCGGCCGCGGACGGTGCGGGTGTCGAGCCATTCGTCGGCGTAGTCGCCGAACAGCGGGACGACGGGGCGGTCGGCGTTGAGTGGGTTCCAGAGGTCTCGGTCGATCTCGCGGCGGCGGTCGGCGAGCCATGCCTCCGCGTCGAGCTTGGTCTCGAACGTCGATGGCGCCTTGTGTAGCGCACCGTCGGGCCCGGTGTAATTCGCCTGCCACCTCCCGCTCGGGAGCTTGCGGAGCCCGCCGAACGCGCGCCGAGTTCGCTTTGTCGCCATGCTTGTCCCCCTCGGCGTGCAGATTACGTGCAGAATCAGCCTACAGAATCTTCCCCTTGCTTCCGCAGCGCTCACAAGTTACTGTCAGGCGTGTTGGCAGGTCACAGACGTGAAACCGCTGACTAGCGGCCCGATCGGCACTCCGCTCCGTTCACTGGTTCGAGTCCAGTTGGGGGAGCAACAACGACAGCCCGCCACTTGCGACCGCAGGTGGCGGGCTTCTTCGTGGGCCCGCAAACCCCCCCTTTTTCGGCAGAATCACCGCCCCGCGTCGCATCCTGTCAGGCTGTTTGTGAGACACCTGGCGGGGTGTGCGGGGATCGGAATGGGTGATGACTATCAGTGTCGA
>NZ_WXYI01000017.1:0-104270 GCF_009872315.1 Gordonia sp. YY1
GAGCGGGAAGCTCGAGTATCGGGCGTTGGTGGCGCAGTGGAAAGCCCAGCAGGCCGCCAAGCGCCCAAAAACAGCGACGCTCGTGGCCCACGTCGAGTTGCGGGAGTACGTACAGCACCGCCTGGCCGGCGTTGTCCGCCGTCCCGATGGCACGATCGCTGCGGGCCCCACGCCACCACCGTGGAAGGGGCTTAACAAACCGCACCGTGCCGACCGGCGGTGGTCGCTGGCGTGGAGTCCAGAGCAGATCTCCCAGCGTTTGAAGGTCGACTTCCCCGATGATGAATCCATGCGTATCAGTCACGAGGCGATCTACCAGTCCCTGTTCATCGAGGGCCGCGGCGCGCTCAACCGTGAGCTGGTGGCGTGCCTGCGCACCGGACGTGCACTGAGGGAGCCGCGGGCCCGCTCGCGCAACAAGCCGCAGGGTCACGTCACCTCCGACGTCGTGTTCAGTCAGCGCCCTGCCGAGGCCGAGGACCGTGCCGTCCCCGGGCACTGGGAGGGTGATCTGATTATCGGAACTGGGAGATCGGCGATCGGCACTATCGTTGAACGTCGTAGTCGTGCAACACTTCTGGTGCATCTGCCACGCCAGAAGGGCGGGGGTGAGCAGCCGCCTGTGAAGAACGGGCCCGCACTCGGTGGCTACGGTGCCATCGCGATGAATGCAGGACTGACAGCGTCGATGGCCGTGCTGCCGCAGCAGTTGCGCAAAACGTTGACGTGGGATCGCGGCAAGGAACTGTCTGCTCACGCCCAGTTCGCGATGGACACCGGAACGCAGGTGTTCTTCGCCGATCCGCACTCACCGTGGCAGCGACCGTCGAACGAGAACACCAATGGTGTTCTGCGTCAATATTTTCCTAAGGGAACTGATCTGTCGCGGTGGTCAGCTGAGGACCTCGAGGCTATCGCCTACACCCTCAACAGCCGTCCTAGAAAAGTCCTCAACTGGAAGACCCCCGCCGAAGTCTTTGGCGAACAACTACACTCGGTACAACAACCCGGTGTTGCATCGACCGATTGAACGCGCCCAGCGATCCACACCTCACTCCTGCGGGTCGACGGCGTCGTCCGCGTGACGATCGGTGTCGCACCGGACTCGACGCGGCTCGTCGACGCCGCGCGCGGTCTCGCGGAGTCGGCCCACGTGGCCGAAGCGGCGCTGTCACTACCCAAGAGCGACAAGGTGTTCCATCGGACGACCGACGTCCGGCTGCGTGGCCTGATCGCCGTCATCCGGTCCGACGCCCGCGTCCAGGCGTTCGCCGAGACCGAACTGCGCGGCCTACTCGAACACCACGCGCGTCACGACGACAACCTGCTCGAGACGCTGCGACGCTTCATCGGGTTGGGCGGCAACAAGGCCGAACTCGCCAAGGCGATGAACCTCACCCGACCGACGGTCTACGCCCGTCTCGCACGGATCGAACGCATTCTCGGCGTCGAACTCGACGACGCCGAATCCCGGACGTCGCTGCATGCGGCACTGCTCATCCTCGACAGCCGGCCGGAAGCCGAACGCGGCCGCTGACGCAGGATCGGGGCCCGCGCTCATCGCAGCAGGCCGACCACCGCTTTTCGCACCTCAGGAAGCGGCTGTGCCCCGGATCTGCTGGACAGTGACGACGCGCAGACCGTGTTCGTCGGCGAATTCGAACGCCTCACCGGCGTCGGCCATCTGCGTCTCGTCGCGCACCGACACCAGGTCGGTGAAGGCAACGACACCGGAAAGCCCTGTGCGGCAGGCGACTTCACCCAGTTCGCGTGCACGGCCGTACGACGCCGCGGCGTCGGCGGCGACACCGACGACCAGGACGTGGCCGGGCCGGGTGAAGTCCGCGTGGCCGAGCCGGTCGTCGGCCAGGGCCCGGAGGGTGCGGGCGCGGTCGGCGGCCGAGATGCCGGTTCCGACACCGGCAACCGCATCCACCGAGACCGCGAAATCGGTTGGTGCACCCGGGGTCACGTCACCGGCGGGCAGCATCGGCGGCAGCCCGAGGACCCGGCATCGATCGGCGGGCAGCGACACCGTCACGAGACCCGAGCCGAACCGGATGACGAAGGCCATCTCCTCGGTGGTCGCGGGTTCGGCGGCGAGTGCGAGTACCACCCGCCCGGATTCGACGTCGGACACGACGACGGGACGTCCGCCACGCACGTCGTCGAACACCTCGTGCGCGATGTGCGACGAATCCTGCGCAGGGGTGGCACGTTCCAGCAACACGGTCATCGTGAATCCTCTCGGAGGAAGAGTGGAGCGGCCGCCGACCGATCGGACCCATCACGATCGATCGGCGGCCGGGTTCTGGTGGAACACCTGCCCTGAGGCAGGACTTGCTCAGACGCGCTCGGCGAATTCGCCCGCGTCGGGATCGACGGAATCCGCTGCGTGCCGGACTCCGGCGGCCTCGTCTTCCGCGGCCAATCGCTCGGCCTGCGGGACAGCGAGCCACAGTGCGAGGCCGATCGCGACCACACCACCGAGGAGCTTGCCCACGAGCATCGCGCCGATCATGTTCGGCTGGAAGTTCGCGGTGAAGGCGACGTAGTCGCCGATCGCGAAGCCGGCGCACACCGCGAACGAGATCGTCAGCACCTTGTCGCGCGCCGGCATCAGCGGGACCACGCGGAACAGGGCGAGGACGTTCGCCGCGCCGGCGAAGAAGCCGGTCATGCCCGCCTCGGAGACCCCGACGCGATTGCCCAGAGCAGCCAACGGCTTCTCGAGCCAGGTCCTGATGGCGTAGACCATCGGGAACGCACCGGCCAGCATGACACCGACATAGCCGGCGACCTCGAGGGCTCGGAACTGGTCCTCCTCGTCGGCGATGAACGGCGCCAGTCCCCATGAACCGAACAGCCACGAGAAGACACCCGTGAAGTATTCGACGATCCCCAGCGCGAGTGCGGCCGCGGTGACGCCGCGGATCAGCTGCCCGAAGGCCATGAATCCCGAGATTGACTGACGGGGGAAGAACTTCAGCAGCATGGCCAGAACGACCATCAGCAGAACCAACGGGATGAGGTTCAGGAGGATGTCGCCGACCGGCAGGTCGAACGGCTTGCTGGCCTCCGAATCCGTCGACACGTCCTCGCGGAGCAGCACACCCGTCTGCGACAGGATCAGCGTCATGAAGAAGGCGGCGAACGGGATGCCGAGCAGGCCCGTCATCACCCCCAGCGCCATGTACTTGTGGTCCTTCTTCGGCAGCATCGCCAAGCCGACCGGAACGCTGAAGGCGATCGTCGCTCCCGCGGTCATCGCGACCGCGAAGGCCAGGATCCACGCGTTGTGACTTCCGGCGACCTCGTGCGACAGCTGGTAGGCGCCCTGATCGGCGGGGATGAACGAACTCACCGCAACCGCGGCGTCGGAGTGCATCCACCGGTACACCGGTGCGATCCACTTGTCGATCCCGTCCGCGAGGAACGGGATGATCGACATCATGCCGCCGACCGGGATGAAGATCGAACCGATCGATGCGAGGCCCTCACGGAATTCCTCGCCAGCGGCGACCCCGGCTTGAAGATGTACGCACCGGCCCCGAGGAGCAGGAACGCCATCATGATGTAGACGATGATCTGGCCGAACAGTTCCATCAGGCCGACCTCCCTTCAAGTGATTTCAGTTGCACGCTCATCTGCCTGGCCCCTTGTCCTCGGCGCCTCAGCGACCCGCGAGCAGACCGCCGTCGATGAGCAGTTCGGCACCGCTGATGTACGAGGCATCATCGGAGGCCAGGAACGCCACCGCGGGGGAGATCTCCTCCGCGGTGGCGTTCAGGCGACCCATCGGGATGGTGGTCAGGGTGGCCTCTTCGGCGCCCTCGCCCAGCTGGGCGAACTCGTCACGCAGCATCTGGGTGTCGATGTAACCCGGATGGATGCTGTTCACGCGGATGCCGAACCTGCCGTAGCTGAAGGCGGCCGACTTGGTCATGAGTGTCACCGCGCCCTTGGACGCGACGTAGGACAGGTAACCGTCCGCACCGACCAGGCCGAAGATGCTCGAGGTGTTGATCACCGAGGCGTGCTTGCTCTTCTTGAGCAGCGGGATCATCGTGTGGAACGACAGGAAGATGGACTTCTGGTTGACGTTGGTCGTCTTCTCCCACGCGGCCTCGGTGGAGAGCTCGGCCGGGTGGATGTCGGCGAGGATGCCGGCGTTGTTGACCAGGATGTCGAGGTGTCCGACGGTGGCCTCCAGCTCGGCCGCCAGCGTCTGCCACTGCTCGATGCGGCTGACGTCGAGCTGATGGAAGACGACCTGCAGGCCCTCGGCTTTCAGGGTGCGCTCGGCCTCCGCGCCGACCTCGGCATTGATGTCGGCGAAGTGGACGATCGCACCCTCCTGCGCGAGGCGGCGGGTGTGCTCGAGTCCCTGACCGCCGGCACCGCCGGTGACCAGGGCGATGCGGCCCTCCAGGCGGTTGGCGACAGGTGCGGTGCTGCTCATGATGAAATACCTTTCAGTGCTCGTGAATCCTATGGGTGCGGTGCGTGCGGCAGCACCGTCTGTGGAGGGGGACTCTCTTGTCCCCCGAAGTGAGGCGTAACCTGTGGGTCGGACCGCTGTGACCCGGGCTATCGATTGACGACGTAGAACTTGCGGACGGTTTCGAGGACCTCCCAGGTCGCGGTCTCATCGGCGTCGATGACGAAGGTGTCACCCGCGGCGATCTCGAAGACCTCCTCGGAGGGATGGACGGTCACCCGTGCGCGACCGGCCACCAGAGCCACCGACTCGGGGCCCGCCACGTTGCGCAGCACACCCGGCGTCATCTGCCAGATGCAGTGCGACTGTCCGCCGTCGGTCCACAGCACGCGCGAGCTGATGATGCCGGTCTCCGGGTCGGTACGCTCCCGATCGACGAGGTCGGCCTCGGCGATGCGGAGGTGACGGGAGTCGACGATGGTGCCCAAGGCATGGTCCTTTCGGGATGAGTCGGCCCGCCGGAGGCCGTTGTCCGGCGGGCCGATCCAGATGTCGGTGAAGCGGCGGGCCTCAGCCGTTGAGGTGGGCGAGCTGCGGGGCGACCTTCGCGCCGAGGAGCTCGAAGCTGCGTCGGTAGGGTTCCGGGTTGTCGGTGTACTCGTGGACGAAGCTGACCAGGGTGCCGAAACCACCGACGGCGTTGTACAGCTCCTCGATGCGGGCGGCGACGGTGTCCGGCGAACCGATGATGAAGAAGTTCTCGATCATCCAGTCCAGGTCCAGGTCGTCTTCGTCGATCAGGCCGCCGGTCAGCAGCGGACCGAGCCCCAGCCCCTTGAAGGTCGGGATGTTGTACTTGCCCCACAGGGTGCCCATCGCGCCGTTGCGGACCAGGTCGAGAGCTTCCTCGTCGGTGTCGGCGACGAAGATGTCGCGGCAGACGCGCCAGTCGGCCTTCGACGGGTTGTATCCCGCTTCCTTCGCCGCGGTGGAGTAGGTCTCCCAGCGGTTGATCCAGGTCTTCTCGTGCACCTGCTGGCTCAGCAGGTAGGCACCGCGGGAACCGGCGAACTTGATGGTCGAGGAGTTCTCCGACATGCCGGTGATCATGATCGGGATCTGAGCCTGAGCCGGCTTGAGGTGCGGGCCGGCGATCTCCTCGTCGTAGGCGGGCATGTCGACCGAGAAGTACTCACCCTCGATCTTGAAGGCGCCTTCGCGCTTGAAGATCGCCTCGAGGATGTCGAGTGCCTCCACCATCATCTTCGAGTTGTTGGCACCGCCACCGGTGCCGAACAGCTGCGCATCCGAAGCGTATGCGCCCGGGGCGATTCCGGCGATGTACCGGCCTCCGGTCATGTGGTCGAGCCACATCATCCGGTGCGCCAGCGCGACCGGGTTGTGGTACGGCAGCAGGTGTGCGGCCGCGCCCAGGGTGAGCCGCTCGGTCACCCTGGGACGCGGCGGCGATCATGGCGTCGGGGGCGGGCGACGGCTCACCGCCGAGGGTGTAGTGCTCGGCGAAAAAGGCCTCGTCCCAACCGTATTCCTCGGCCCATTTCACGAGCTGGAGGTCCCAGTCGATGACCTCTTTGGCGGTGCGCTTGCCGTGGGCGTAGTCGTGCGAGTAGGGCGCGCTGAAGGTTCCGAATCTCATTGATCTCCTCTTTCTCGATGGACCGGCGGGCGCCGGGTGGGTAGGGCGGGATGGCCGGCCGGCGCGATGCGCCGTCGGGTGAGTTCTGGTGGCTGGGGCCTGGGGAAGGAAGGGGGCGTCGGCTCGGCGAGCCGGCGGAATCCGCTGCGATGGAAGATGATCGGCTCGCGCGGCGTGGACTCCTCCGCCTGCCCGAGTTCGAGGACCTCACCGAGCACGATCACGTGGTCGCCGCCGTCGAGAATGTCCGCGATCCGGCAGTCGAACCAGGTCACCGTCTCACCGAGGATCGGATTGCCGGTGTAAGTCGTTGTGTAGTCGAGGGATTCGAATCGGTCCCCGCCGCTCGAGGCGAACTTGCGGGCCAGCTCCGAGTGCTGCTCCGACAGGATGTTGACCGCGAACGATCCGGTTTCGGCGATCACCGGCCAGGTCGTCGAGGTCCGGGCAGGAGCGATGGCGATCAGCGCCGGCTCGAGCGAGAGCGACATGAACGACTGGAGCGTCATGCCGTGCGGCCGGCCGTCGTCGACACCGGTGACGATCGTGAGGCCGCTGGGGAACTGGCCGACGGCCTTCTTGAACGCGTCGTGGTCGAACGCTTGGGTTGGCATGAACCACCCCTTCCGGAGTTCTGAACCTTTGTTGAAACTTTGTTGGACGTAAACCCAAAGGCGAGCATCCTCGCTGCCAACGGGTAGTTCTCAAGCTTTCCGCGCCGTAACAAGCGAACTCATTGGTTACACGGGTGTTAACCGGGGCGGGATTCTAGCCAGTTCCCGACCCGCACATACCGTCGAAATTGAGACACAACTGAACGTTTGTTGGACCTGGAGGTGAGCAGAGAGCGGACATGCACCTGGTAAGACACTTGAGACCCCGGCGTTCAGCTCGGCGAGCAGGGCGTGTCAGCCCGACCACGCCGAGCTGAAATCCGCCCCCGAAAACCGCCCCCGTAATCCGCCCTCCAGCAGGACGCCGGCGACATATCGTCCGTGCCGGACTTACAGAGGGCTCATCCCCGGGGTGCATTTTCGGTGGATGGCTACGGGGGCGTCGTCGATCGGGATCAGGCTTTCGCACCCGCGGAACGGGTCTTCACCTGCGGGTATTCGCGCGACTCGTCGGTGCGGATGATCGCGAGCACGACCTCGCGGAGCTCTGCGTCCGACCAGGACGCGTCACCGACGTTGCGCTGGACCGCCGATCCGTCCCAGACCGCTTCGAGGATGGTGGCCACTCGCGCCGAGCAGTACGTCTCGACACCCGATTTGGCACGCTTGGACCACTTCCGGATGAGCTGCCGGTAGGCCTTCTCGCGGACACCCTGCGCGTACATCTCCCACATGAGCACGACGGATTGGGTGTCCTCCGAAAGCTTTCGCGTCATGTCGACGACTGCGTCGGCGAGATCTTCGTCGTTCCGGACGAACGTGAATCCGCTCTCGTACTTCTCGGAGATGCGGTCCACGTAGTAGGCGAACGCGTCGAGGAGCAGTTCATCGAGATCGGCGTAGTGATAGTTCACGGTGCCCAGCGCGAGGTTTGCTGCGCTGCACACCTTTCGGTGGGTCACGCTCTTGACGCCGCTCTCGGTGATCACCTGCAGAGCTGCTTCCATGAGAGCGGCACGGGTCGCCTCGGACCGCGCATTCTTCGCTTTCATGAGCCCTTCCCCGACATCGACGGAACTGCGATTATCGCACTCCGGAGTCGCGCACCGCAGTGGCACCCTGCGCATCGATGACGCCGGCCGGCGCGACACTCTCGACACCACCGCCTCGGCGGGTGCGCGGCAGCAGCCGACGGGCGATCGCCACCCCGCCGATGCACAGCACGCCGCCGATGATGCCGATACCCGTCGGGAGTTCGTCGAGAATCGCCCAGGACATCACGATGACGATCGCGGGAACCACGAGCGTCGTCGCCGCCATCGCGCCCGCATCCGTGCGCGCAAGCGCGTAGGCCCAGGTCGAGAAGGCGATCGCGGTGGGACCGATGCCGAGATAGATCACCGCGGCGACCGCCGACGCGTCCGCGTCGGCGAGTTCGGCGATCGCGGCCGGCGCGAACGGGAGCGTCGCGACGAGACCGGCGAGCGCACCGAGCCAGGTCGCGGTCAGCGCGCCGACCGTGCGGAGCGCGGACTTCTGGATGAGCACTCCGGTCGCGTAGAGGACCGCGGCACCGAGGCCCAACAGGATGCCGAACCAATCGGCGTGTGCGTCGGCGGTGGCCGAACCACCGACCGCGATGAGCACGACCCCGGCGAAGGCGATCGCCATACCGATCACCAGGTGTCGCGGAAATCCCTCTCCCAGAAAGGCTCCCGCCGCCAGCGCGACGAGGATCGGGGCGAGGTTCACCAGCAGGGACGCAGTGCCGGCATCCAGATGCTGCTCGGCCCAGTTCAGCAGCACGGTGTAACCCGCGAACCAGGCGACACCGTAGGCGATCACGAGACCCAGTGCCCGTCCGCGTGGAAACCACGCGGGGACCGGACGGTCGTCGACGACAATGCCCCGTCTCCGCAACCGCACCACCAGCATGATGGCCGTCAGCGGGACGACCGCCGCGAGCAACCGCACGAACGCCATCGACCCCGGCGAGAACGAATCCCCCAGCGCACGAATGCCGATGAATGCCGACGCCCACAACACCACGGTGACCACCGCAGCGAGCGCAGGCAGAGAGACGACGCGGATGCGTGGCGGGAGCAGGGGCACGGTCCCAGCGTCGCGTATCGCGCCTTGAAGGACAAGCGATTTCATGGGCTTCGACAAGCTCAGCCAGCGAGGACGGCTCAGCCAGCGAGGACCGCTCAGCCAGCGAGGACGACTCAGCCCGCGAGGACGACTCAGCCCGCGGGGGCGGCCCAGCCAGCGGGGACCGCTCAGCCGGTGAGGGCGGCCCAGCCGGCGGAGCGGGGTTAGCTGTACTGACCCGGGACGTTAGGTACGGGGTTCGGCGAGTCGGCGTGACATAGGGAAGACCTCCGAGTGAGGTGTGGAGCTGTCTAAGAACCGCTCCTCAACCCGGAGGTCTTCATGTCTCACCGTAATTCACCGTTGTCCCCGACTGGCCGGCTGCGTCTGGCTCGGTGTGTTGTCGAGGATGGGTGGCCGCTGCGGCGTGCCGCGGACCGTTTCAATGTCTCGGTGACCACGGCCAAACGGTGGGCCGACCGCTACCGCGACCACGGGCCCGCAGGGATGGTTGACCGCTCAAGCCGGCCCCGCTCATGCCCGCATCGCACCACCCGTCGCCGGGAACGCCGGGTGGTGGGGTTACGCGTGTCGCGCCGTTGGGGACCAGCTCGGATCGGGTTCCACCTGGGGTTGAACGTGTCCACAGTCCACCGCATCCTCACCCGGTACCAGTGTGTGCGGTTGTCGTGGACCGACCCAGCAACAGGGGCGCCCGTACGTGCCCGCAGACGCGAGATTCGTCAGTACGAACGCCAAGCGCCCGGAGACTTGATCCACGTCGACATCAAGAAACTCGGCAGAATCCCCGACGGTGGCGGACACCGCATCCACGGCCGCGCCCGAGGCGGCCGCAACTCCAGCGCCCACCGCGAGCCCGCACGACCCCGCAAAGTCCACGGCCGCCCCAACCTGGGATACGCGTTCCTCCACCACGCCGTCGACGACCATTCCCGCTACGCCTACTCAGAGATCCTCGGTGATGAGAAGAAGGAAACCGCGACCGCGTTCATGACCCGTGCCTTGGCGCACTTCGCCTCTATCGGTGTCACCACCGCGCGGGTGATGACCGACAACGGGTCATGTTATCGGTCCCGAATGTTCCGGAAGTTGTTGGCCGACAACGAGATCACGCACAAGTGGACCCGCCCGTACCGGCCGCAAACCAACGGCAAGGTCGAACGCTTCAACCGCACCCTGCAGGAGGAATGGGCCTACGCCCGCCCCTACCTCAGCGAAACCGAACGCGTCGCGGCCTTCCCCGAGTTCCTGCGCATCTACAATCACGAACGCGGCCACACCGCACTGCGAGGCAACTCACCCGTCAGCCGCGTACCCAACCTGGCAGGTCAGTACAGCTAGCCGGTCGTCACGGGTGCCGCGAGCTGCTCGCGGACCCAGGCCAGCACGTCGGTGGCCGCCGGATCGTCGGTCAGTGAGATCATCGCCGTCGGACGTCCCTCGCGTACCTTGTCCGCATCGCGCCGCATGACGTCGAGGTCGGCGTTCACGCGCTCGGCCAGATCGGTTTTGTTGATCACCAGCAGATCCGAGAACGTGACGCCCGGACCGCCCTTGCGGGGCACCTTGTCGCCACCGGCCACGTCGATCACGAAGATCTGGACGTCGATGAGGCCCGTCGAGAACGTCGCCGTGAGATTGTCGCCACCGGACTCGACCAGGATCAGATCGAGCGGCGGATTCGCCTCGACGAGGTCGTCGATGGCGTCGAGATTGGCGGTGATGTCGTCGCGGATCGCGGTGTGCGGGCACCCCCCCGTCTGGACCGCGGTTATCCGCTCGTCGGGCAGGACCGCGTTGCGGCGCAGAAAGTCCGCGTCCTCGGTCGTGTAGATGTCGTTGGTCAGCACCGCGACCGACAGCTCGTCGCGCAGCTGGCGGCAGAGCGCGGCGACCAGTGCGGTCTTCCCGGATCCGACGGGGCCGCCGACGCCGATGCGCAGCGCCTCACCGGGTTCACGCTTCCGGCGGGGACGGTCGTGGTCGTGGCTGTGGGGCTGCCCGTCGATGAGATGCGGGGGCATCGTCGACTCCTCTCGGTCGGGGCTTCAGGACGATTTCCGGTAGACCCGGATTTTCAGGACATGAAGAGCGGCATCGATTGTCGCTCATGGCGTTCGGCGAAGATGTCGAGGACCGGGTCGGACAGGTCCGCAAGCCCCACGGCGGCCTCGGCCGCGACTCGTTCGCATTCGGCACCGAGGTCGGCGATCATGATCGAGACATCCGCCGGATCGAGGGCGAGCAGGCGCTGGCCGGCGGTCGCCGAGCCGCTCATCGTCGTGTAGACGAGAATCAGTGCGGTGTGGAATCCGGACAGGGACGACGCGGCGCCGATCGATCCGCTGATGACCGGCAGATGTGTGGCCGGCCGGTGCACCGTCCAGTCGTGGTCGGGAAACATGCGGCGCGCAAGCCGGACCATTCCCCGGCCCTGCGCGAGCGACGCCTTGCGGGCTGCGGCCGACGGGGTGCGTGCATTCACCTCACGTTGCGCCGCACCGACTTCCAGTGCCCCATCGGCGACCGCAGCGGCGACCGACGCCGCCACGAGACCGCTCGTGGTGACCCTGCGATACAGGAAGTACGCCAGATCCGTTGCCGTGCGGATGAATCCGTCGGCGATCGCCTGTTCGACGCCACCGGAGTGCACGTGCCCGCCGACGGGAAGCCGGGAGTCGGCGAGCGCCAGCATCATCGCCAGCGGCGCGTGTGCGGGCGAGGACGGGGACGATTCCGAACGGTCGGACATCAGAACAGGAAGTACCGCTGTGCCATCGGCAGTTCGGACACCGGCTCGGCATCCCACACCTCGCCGTCGACCTTCACCGTGAACGTGTCGGGATCGACCTCGATCGTCGGGCACGCGTCGTTGTTGACCATGTCGGCCTTGCCGACCCCGCGGGTGTTCTTGACCGGGACCAGTCGGCGATCGACACCGATCCGCTCGGCGAGGTCGGGGTCCGCGCCGGGGGCGACGAAATTCACCGACGTGGCGGCCGCCAGTTTCGGTGCGGCACCGAACATCGGACGCGGCAGGACCGGTTGCGGCGTGGGAATCGACGCGTTCGCGTCACCCATCGCCGCCCACGCGATCGCACCGCCCTTGATCACCAGATCGGGCCGGACGCCGAAAAACGCGGGGTCCCAGAGCACGAGGTCGGCGAGCTTGCCGACCTCCACCGACCCGATCTCGTCGTCGAAGCCGTGCGCGACGGCCGGGCAGATCGTGTACTTGGCGATGTACCGCCGGGCCCGGTTGTTGTCGGCGCGACCGTCTCCGGGCAGCGCACCGCGCTTGCGTTTCATGACGTGGGCGGTCTGCCAGGTGCGCAAGACCACCTCGCCGACACGGCCCATCGCCTGCGAGTCCGAACCGATCATCGAGATCGCGCCCAGGTCGTGCAGCAGATCCTCGGCGGCGATGGTGGACGGCCGGATCCGGCTCTCCGCGAACGCCAGATCCTCCGGCACCGTGGGGTTGAGGTGATGACACACCATCAGCATGTCGAGGTGCTCGTCGAGGGTGTTCACGGTGTGCGGCCGCGTCGGATTGGTCGACGACGGAAGCACATTCGCATATGCCGCGACCGTGATGATGTCCGGCGCATGGCCACCGCCGGCGCCCTCGGTGTGATACGCGTGGATGCTGCGGCCGGCGATCGCGCCGAGCGTGCTCTCCACGAAGCCCGCTTCGTTGAGCGTGTCGGAGTGCAGGGCGACCTGCACCCCGGTCTCCTCGGCCACCCGCAGACACGCGTCGATCGCGGCCGGTGTGCTCCCCCAGTCCTCGTGCAGTTTGAAACCCGAAGCGCCCGCCCGGATCTGTTCGTGCATCGCGGCCGCGCTGACCGTGTTGCCCTTGCCGAGCAGCGCGATGTTCATCGGCCAGTGGTCCGTAGCGGCGAGGATCGACGCGAGATGCCAGGCACCCGGGGTGACGGTGGTGGCCTTGCTCCCCTCGGCCGGGCCCGTCCCCCCGCCGATCATCGTCGTGATGCCGTTGCCGAGTGCTTCGTCCATGATCTGCGGGCAGATGAAGTGCACGTGGCAGTCGATGGCACCTGCGGTGACGATCTTGCCGTTGCCGGCGATGATCTCCGTCGAGGGTCCGATGACGAGGCCGGGGTGGACGCCGTCCATCGTGTCGGGGTTTCCCGCTTTACCCAGCGCGACGATGCGTCCGTCGCGAATTCCCAGGTCCGCCTTGATGATTCCCCAGTGATCGAGGACCACGACGCCGGTGATGATCGTGTCGGGTGAACCGTCGGCGCGGGTCGCACGGCTCTGGCCCATCGATTCGCGGATCACCTTGCCACCACCGAAGACTGCTTCCTCACCGGCGCGCCCGGGGCCGCCCGAGAGGTCATCGGTGACCTCGATGAGCAGATCGGTGTCGGCGAGGCGGATCAGGTCGCCGGTCGTCGGACCGAAGAGCTGCGCGTAGCGATCGCGGCCGAGTGTTGCCATGTCACTTGCTCCCGTCGGCGCGATCCGTCATGGGAGCGGGAGCACCCACCGGTCCGCATTCGCCCGGCGGATCCAGCGAGATCCCGTACACCTCACGGGTTCCCCCGAGCGGGACGAGGCCGACGGTCATCTCGATACCCGGTTCGAACCGCACTGCGGTACCGGCAGGGATATCGAGGCGTCGTCCGTGCGCGAGCGCTCGGTCGAAGTCGAGCGCGGGATTGGACTGCGGGAAGTGCACATGGCTCCCGACCTGGACCGGGCGGTCGCCGGTGTTGACCACAGTCAACTCGACGGTGTCGGCGCCGGCGTTCAGCTCGATCGTGCCCTCGGCGGGGATCACCTCACCCGGGACGAGTGAGGAGCGTGTTGCGGTGGGTGGCGTACCCGACATCTCGGTCTCTCTTCAGCAGCTCGGATCGGTTGGCGGAGCAGCGGTCAGACGATCGGGTCGTGGACGGTCACCAGCTTGGTGCCGTCGGGGAACGTCGCCTCGACCTGGACGTCGTGCAGCATCTCGGGCACGCCGTCCATCACGTCGTCGCGTCCGAGCACCTCACGACCGGAGGTCATGAGCTCGGCCACCGATCGACCGTCGCGGGCACCCTCGAGGACGTGGTCGGTGATGAGCGCAACCGCTTCGGGATGGTTGAGCCTGAGTCCGCGGGCCTGCCGTCGTCGCGCGAGTTCGGCCGCATACGAGATCAACAGCCGTTCTTGTTCATGCGGCGACAGTCGCACCGAGATCGCTCCTCGCAGATCGCCGACCCGGGAGGTCGTGGTCGATGGCAGTGGAGACATCCTGCCACGTCGGCGTGGCCACGGCTCGCCGACGCCGATCCGCCGCCCGGAACGCCGCGGGTCAGCCCTCCGGCGGTGAGACCGCCGTCACCGGGACGTGGTCAGCAAACCTGTCAGCGGGCCTCGATGTTCTGGAGTCGCACCTGCGTCCTGGCGAGCAACGTGCCGTCCTGGTCGACCATGTCGACAGCCCACAGCTGCTGGCGCCGGCCGCGGTGGATCGGCGTCGAGGTCGCGGTGACCGTTCCCGAGCTCACCGACCGCAGGAAGTCGGTGTTGTTGTTGACCCCGACCGCCGTGCCCCCGATACCCGTCTCCTGCAGCCAGAAGAACCCGCTCATGCTCGCGACGCTCTCGCCGATCGCGCAGTAGACACCGCCGTGGACGATCCCGAACGGCTGATGGTGACTCTCGGTGATCTCCATCGTCGCGACGATCCGGTCCGGCCCGGCCTCGACGACCTCGAGTCCGAGCACGCCGTCGAGTCCCTTGCCGAAGGAGCTCTGGAGGATCTCGTCCGCACTGTTCGCAGTCATGGCGTCAACACTGACACGGCTCCGCGCCGTTGGCGATACCGCCCCGGGAACACGGATGCCGGGGCCGGCGTTCTCTCCTCAGAGAAACCGGAAGGCCCCGCACCTCGTCGAGATGCGGGACCTTCCGTGGCGTCGACCGGGGGTCTCTGCAGCCCTCAGGACTCTCGCGCGGTCCGACGTCACTTAATGTAGGCTAGCCTTACCAACGTGTCAAGGGCTGTGGTGAAAAGCCACGTGAGAGGCGCGATCGCCGGCGCGGACGCGTCGATCGGGTGAAGACGCGAGCCGAGAGACACACAACGGGAGGCACAGCAGTAAAATGCGAAAGATGACTGGGCTAGGCGACCTCGAGCGCGCGGTGATGGACACGTTGTGGGCCGGATCCGAACCGAAGACCGTGCGGCAGGTACATGCCGAACTGTCGCGGGATCGGTCACTCGCCTACACGACGGTGATGACCGTGCTGCAGCGGCTGGCGAAGAAGAACCTCGTGACCCAGATCCGCGACGACCGCGCGCACAAGTACGTTCCGACGCACCCCCGTGAGGACCTGGTCGCGAACCTGATGGTCGACGCGCTCAGCGAGGCCGACGCACCGGGGTCACGGCACGCCGCGCTCGTGTCCTTCGTCGGCCGGGTCGGCGCAGATGAGGCCGCCGCACTCCGCGAGGCCCTCGATGAACTCGAAGCCGCACGAGGAACCGGCGAGACCGGTTAGATTCGCGGCACACCCCCAACAGCCCACCCTTTGAGGAAGCCCACCGGATGACCGCCCTGCTCTTCGGCATCGTCAGCTTGGTGCTCGCCGGCCCTGTACCCGAGGCACTGTCCCGGGCACGATGGCCGATCAGAGCCCCGCGCCCGGCGATGACGCTGTGGCAGGCCATCGCTCTCGCCGCCGTGTTGTCGGCGTTCAGCTGTGGCCTGGCGATCGCGGCCAACCTCCTGGTGATCGGCGCCGACGGCACACCGACGACACATCCGCTGCACGAGATGGAACGCCTCGGCCTCCCCCTGTGGCTGACCTGCGTAGGTGTCTTCGTCCTCACCCTGCTGGTCGGCGCCCGCCTCTTCTACACGACCATTCGCGTCGGGCTGCGCACCCGCGCCCGCCGCAAAGCCCACCGCCAGCTGATCGACATCCTCGATCGCTGCGACCGGACCGACGCCGATGATCCGCTCTACGCCCGCGACGTCCGGATGATCGACGTCGAGCAGCCGCTCGCCTACTGCCTCCCCGGCCTGAGGCAACGCGTCGTCGTCAGCGAAGGCGTCGTCCATCGCCTGACCCGCGACGAGCTCATCGCCGTCATCGCCCACGAGCGGGCTCACCTGCGCGCACGCCACGACCTCGTCCTCGAGGCGTTCATCGCCCTGCACGAGGCCTTCCCGCGGTTCGTCCGGTCCAGTTCCGCCCTCGGCGCCGCCGAACTGCTCGTCGAAGCGCTCGCCGACGATCAGGCCGTTCGCGCCACCGCGCCGACGACCCTCGGACGCGCACTCGTCGCCTGCGCCGACGCGGTCGCTCCTCGCGGCGCGATGGCCGTCGGCGGACCCACCACGCTCACCCGTGTCCACCGTCTGCGCGACGACCGCCCCGCCCGCTGGATCGCGGTCGGCGCCTACGTCACCGCTGCCGGCATCCTGGTCCTGCCGACCCTCGCGGTCGCGATCCCGTGGCTCACCGAACTCAATCGCCTGATGTCGGCGTTGTGAGAGCGGTCCGCTCTCCGCGCTCTGGACGACTGCTGTGAACATCGTCCGGGCATACACCAAAGGTGAGGCAGATCGCCGGATCGGATCGTGAGGCAATAGGCTGTCGGGCATGAACAACGTCGAGGGATCGTCACCGTCCGGGAAAGCTCAGATCGGCGTCACCGGTCTGGCCGTCATGGGTTCGAACATCGCGCGTAACTTCGCCCGTCACGGGTACACGGTCGCGCTGCACAACCGCAGCGTCGCCAAGACCGATGCACTGCTCGAGAACCACGGCAGCGACGGCGAATTCATCCGCACCGAGACGGTCGCCGAATTCGTCGCCGCACTCGAGCGTCCGCGCCGCGTCCTGATCATGGTCAAGGCGGGCGACGCCACCGACGCGGTCATCAACGAGCTCGCCGATGCGATGGAGCCGGGCGACATCATCATCGACGGCGGAAACGCGCTCTACACCGACACCATCCGCCGCGAGGCCGCGATGTCGGCCCGGGGACTGAACTTCGTCGGCGCCGGCATCTCCGGCGGCGAGGAGGGCGCGCTCAACGGCCCGTCGATCATGCCCGGCGGTCCCGCCGAGTCCTACGAATCGCTCGGCCCGTTGCTCGAGTCGATCGCCGCCCAGGTCGACGGCGAACCGTGCTGCACCCACATCGGCCCCGACGGCAGCGGCCACTTCGTCAAGATGGTCCACAACGGCATCGAGTACGCCGACATGCAGCTCATCGGTGAGGCCTACGACCTGATGCGCAAAGCCCTCGACATGCCAGTCTCCGAGATCGCCGACGTCTTCCGTGAGTGGAACGGCACCGAACTCGAGAGCTACCTGATCGAGATCACCGCCGAGGTGCTCAGCCAGGTCGACGCCGAGACCGGCAAGCCCCTCGTCGACGTGATCGTCGACGCCGCCGGCCAGAAGGGCACCGGCCGCTGGACCGTGAAGTCCGCACTGGACCTGGGGATCCCGACCACCGGCATCGCCGAGGCCGTGTTCGCCCGCGCACTGTCGAGCGCCACCGATCAGCGTGTCGCGGCCCGCGGCCTGTCGTCGGGCAACCTCGGTGCCTCGCCCACCGACAAGGCGCAGTTCATCAACGACATCAAGACCGCCCTCTACGCCTCGAAGGTCGTCGCCTACGCACAGGGCTTCGATCAGATCGCCGCAGGCAGCGCCGAATACGGCTGGAACGTCGACCGCGGTTCGCTGGCGACCATCTGGCGCGGCGGCTGCATCATCCGGGCGCAGTTCCTCAACCGCATCCGCGAGGCCTACCACGAGGATCCGGACCTGCCCAGCCTGCTGCTGGCCCCCTACTTCCGCGAGGCGGTCGAGGTGGGCATCGACAGCTGGCGACGCGTCGTCTCGACCGCGACGCTGCTCGGCATCCCGGTGCCGGCCTTCGCATCGTCACTGTCCTACTACGACGGCCTGCGCGCCGAGCGCCTGCCGGCCGCTCTCACCCAGGGTCTGCGCGACTTCTTCGGTGCGCACACCTACCAGCGCGTGGACAAGGAAGGCACCTTCCACACGCTGTGGAGCGGCGACCGCTCGGAAGTGACCGAATAGGAGCCTGCGAGAACCGGTGCGATTCATCGAAGGCCATCGACCGACCCACGACCTGACCTACGACGATGTCTTCATCGTCCCCAGCAGGTCGGAGGTCAGTTCGCGATTCGATGTCGATCTGTCGACCTCGGACGGGAGTGGGACCACCATCCCACTCGTCGTGGCGAACATGACCGCGGTCGCGGGCAAGCGCATGGCCGAGACGGTCGCGCGCCGCGGCGGACTCGTGGTCCTCCCTCAGGACCTCCCCATCGAGGCCGCCGCGGCTTCGATCGCCTTCGTGAAATCACGGCACCTCGTGGCCGACACCCCGGTCACGCTCACCCGGTCGGACTCGGTGACCGATGCGATCGCGTTGATCCCGAAGCGATCCCACGGGGTGGCGGTCGTGGTCGACGACGGACATCCGGTCGGCGTCGTGACCGAGAGACGGTGCCGCGACGTCGACCGTTTCACCCGGGTACGCGACGTACTCGACCCCGACATCGTCACCCTGCCCGTCGACACCCCGCCCCGCGAGGTGTTCGACGCGCTCGGCGACCTCCACCTCGGCGTGGCAGTGCTCGTGGATGCGGACGGCAGACTGGCCGGGGTCCTGAACCGCGTGGGTGCTCTGCGCCACGCGATCTACGAGCCGAACGTCGACGACACCGGCGCGCTGCGGATCGCCGCCGCCGTCGGGATCAACGGCGACGTGGCCGGCAAGGCCCGCGCGCTCGCCGCCGCCGGCGCCGACCTCCTGGTCATCGACACCGCTCACGGCCATCAGGAGAAGATGCTCAGCGCACTGAAGTCGGTGGCCGACGCGGGACTCGGGGTCCCGATCGCAGCGGGCAACGTGGTCTCGGCGGAGGGCACCCTCGACCTCCTCGCCGCGGGCGCGTCGATCGTCAAGGTCGGTGTCGGTCCGGGCGCGATGTGCACCACCCGGATGATGACCGGTGTGGGCCGTCCGCAGTTCTCCGCCGTCGCCGAATGCGCCGGTGTCGCAGCGAGTCACGGAGCGTCGGTGTGGGCCGACGGCGGTGTCCGTCATCCGCGGGACGTCGCCCTCGCGCTGGCGGCCGGTGCGTCGAACGTGATGGTCGGCTCGTGGTTCGCGGGCACGCACGAATCGCCCGGTGACCTCCACGAGGACGAACTCGGTCCGTACAAGGTGAGTTTCGGCATGGCGTCGAAACGCGCCGTGGCCGCCCGGACCTCCGGCGACAGTCCGTACGACCGCGCCCGCAGGAGTCTCTTCGAGGAGGGCATCTCGACATCGCGTATTCGACTCGATCCCGATCGCCCGGGCGTCGAGGACCTCATCGACCACATCTGTTCCGGGATCCGCAGCACCGCCACGTACACCGGGGCCCGAAACCTGCGGGAGCTGCACGACAAGGTCGTCCTCGGGATCCAGTCGCCCGCCGGCTTCGCCGAAGGGCGTCCCCTGCCGGGCGGGTGGTGACGTGGGGGTCCTGCTGCTCGTCGCGAGCCTGGTCGGGTTCATCGCCCTGACCCTGGGCACCGCGCTGTTCGTCGCGGCCGAGTTCTCCCTGACCGCCCTCGAACGATCCACCATCTCCGCCGATGTCGCCAAACGCGGAGACCGTCGCTCCCGCCTCGTGCAGCGCGCGCATTCGACGCTGTCGTTTCAGTTGTCGGGCGCCCAGCTCGGCATCACGATCACCACGCTGATCACCGGCTACATCGCCGAACCCGTCCTCGCCCGCATCTTCAAGCCACCGCTGGCCGCGGCCGGGGTGAGCGAGTCGGTCGCCTCGGCGACCTCGCTCATCCTCGCGCTCGTCATCGCCACATCGTTGTCGATGGTCCTGGGCGAGCTGATCCCGAAGAACCTCGCGATCGCGAAGTCGCTGGCCGTCGCCCGCGCCACGTCCGGTCCGATGACCGCCTTCTCCGCTGTCTTCCGCTGGGCGATCAACGGACTCAACGGCACCGCCAACTGGGTCGTCCGCCGACTCGGCGTCGAACCCACCGACGAACTCGCCTCGGCCCGCTCACCGCAGGAGCTGGTGTCCCTGGTCCGCAACTCAGCGCGGCGCGGCGCGCTCGACGAGCAGACCGCGACGCTCGTGGACCGATCTCTGCGTTTCGGCGAGCTCACCGCCGAAGACCTGATGACCCCCCGCGTCACCATCGACACCCTCGACCGCGACGACACCGTGCGCGACCTCGTGATGGCCTCGTCGCGTACCGGTCACTCGCGCTTCCCGGTCGTCGTCGACGGAGATCTCGACGATCTCGTCGGCGTGGTCCACATCAAGCAGGCCTTCACCGTCCCGCCCGAACGCCAGGCCACGACCCGGGTCACGTCGATCGCGCGCAGCGTCCCGCGGGTACCCGCCAGCCTCGACGGGGACGCCCTGATGGAACGCATCCGCGCCGACGGTATGGAACTGTGCGTCGTCATCGACGAATACGGCGGTACCGCCGGGATCGTCACCACCGAGGACCTCATCGAAGAGATCCTCGGCGACGTCACCGACGAGCACGACTACGAACGCGCGGATGTCGTCCCGATCGACGGCAACGGCTACCTGTGTGCCGGGCTGCTGCGGATCGACGAACTCTACGACGCGACCGGCTACCACGCTCCCGACGGACCCTATGACACCCTCGGCGGCCTGATCATGTACTGCCTCGGACGCATTCCCACTGTCGACGACCTCGTCGACCTGCCGCGCCGCTCCCCCGTCGGCGACGGCGACGGCTCACCCGAGATGCCCGAGGCGCGCGACGACATCACCTGGCGGGCCACCGTCGCCCAGATGGACGGCCGTCGAGTCGACGTCGTCGCACTGCGTCCGGCCCCGTCCGGCGAGCCCCTCGGAGACGAGCCACGACATCCGGAGGACGCCGATGGGTGACCTCTGGGCGGTCGTGCTGGCCTTCGCGCTGCTGGCGGGCAACGCCTTCTTCGTCGGTGCCGAGTTCTCGCTGATCTCGGCGCGCCGCGACCGCCTCGAGGCGTTGGCCGAGAGCGGAAAGAGTCGTGCACGGACCGTCATCCGAGCCGGTGAACACCTGTCGCTGATGCTGGCCGGGGCGCAGCTGGGCATCACGATCTGCTCGATCCTGCTCGGCCGCGTCGGCGAACCGGCGGTCGCCCACCTCGTCGAGAAGCCACTGGAACTCGCCCACGTGCCGCACGCCCTGCTGCACCCGATCTCCTTCGCCATCGCCCTGTCCCTGGTGGTCGTGCTGCACATCCTGCTCGGCGAGATGGTGCCGAAGAACATCGCACTCGCCGGACCCGAATCGGCGGCCATGCTGCTGGTCCCGGTGCATCTGATGTTCATCCGTCTGGTGCGTCCGTTGATCTCCTTCTACAACTGGACCGCCAACATCTCGCTGCGGCTGATGCGCGTCGAGCCCAAGGACGAACTCGAGTCCACGGTGTCGTTGGGCGAGCTGGCGCAGATGCTCGGCGAGTCCAAGCAGGAGGGACTCATCGACGCCGAGGAACACGAGCGCCTGACCCGGGCCCTGCAGTCCATCGGCCGTACCGTCACCGAGGTGATGATCCCCCTCGACAAGATGCGCAGCGTCAAGGTTCAGGTGTCGGCGACCGGCGGCATCGGGCCCACGCTCGGCGCCGTCGAGAAGGCCGTCAGCGAGACCGGCTTCTCCCGCTTCCCGGTCCGCGGACCGGACGGCACCTTCACCGGCTATCTGCACCTGAAAGACGTCCTCGAAGAGATTCTCGACGAGCACATCGGCCCAGACACCATCATCGGTGTCGACAAGATCCGGCCGCTGCCGGTCATCGCCTCGACCACGCCCCTCGACGAGGCGACGACCGTGCTGCGCCGCACGAGTTCGCATCTGGGCGCCGTCGTCGATGACAACGGCCGGACCATCGGCATCGTCCCGCTCGCCGACCTCGTCGAGGAGTTCGTCGGCAACGTCCGGGACGAGACCCACCGCGTATGACCGCCGTGACCGTGCACCCGGACCAGCAGGACGGGTCGAACGAGAAGGAGCGACTGACCGGGCAGGAATGGCGCGCGCGACGCGACGACCACCGCCGCCGTGTCGACGCGCTCATCGGTCCCTATCTGGACGCCCGTCGCAAGGGCGTCAAACACCCGGTCATCGACTTCCTGTTCACCTACTACTCAGCGCGTCCCTCGCATGTTCTGCGCTGGCATCCGGGCTTCGGTGTCGTCCTCCAGGACGCCGACGAGTTCCTGCCGTTGCGCGGCTACGAACGCACCGAGTCCGGCGTGCACGTGGGTCTCGACTATGTCCGGCGCCGTCGAGACGCCTTACGGGCCACCGTGGACCTCCTCGGCGCCACTGCCGCGCGCCCGGCTCGGTTCGGATGCTTCGGACTTCACGAGTGGGCGATGGTCTACCGCACCGACGAGGCCCGGCACGACGTCCCACTTCGGCTGGGCCGGGCGGGCACCGACCGCGTCGTCGAGCAGATGCCGTTGCGCTGCACACACTTCGACGCCTTCCGCTTCTTCACCGAGCCGGCCCGGCCGCGCAACGAGAACCAGCTGAGCCGCGCGTCGCAGATCGACCACGAACAGCCGGGCTGCTTGCACGCCACCATGGATCTCTATCGCCACTGCTTCACTCTGGCGCCACTGCTGCCCGCCGGCCTGACGGTCGACTGCTTCGAGTTGGCCTTACGCGCTCGGGACCTCGACATGCGGGCCAGCCCCTACGATCTGCGTGACCTCGGCTACGAGCCGGTCCCGATCGAGACACCGGCCGGACGAGCAGAGTACGTCCGCGAGCAATCGGCCATCGCCGATGCCGGAACACAACTCCGCGCGGAGGTGTTACGACGGTGTACGCACCTGGCCGGGATCGCGCGCCACGCCTAAACAGGACGCCTGTACGGTTCGGCGTTACCGGCGAGTAGCATAGATGTGTCTTCATTCGCTCGAGAAAGGCAATCATGTCGGACCGGATCACCGTCAACGGGTTGCAGGTCGCTTCCGTCCTGTACGACTTCATCAACAACGAGGCGCTGCCCGGCACCGGTGTAGAGACCGACGCCTTCTGGTCGGGTGCCGCATCGGTGATCGCCGACCTCGCCCCGCGCAACCGCGAGCTGCTCGCCGTCCGCGACGATCTCCAGACCAAGATCGACGGGTGGCACCGTGACCACAAGGACGCGGATCTGAAGCCCGGCACCGCCGACTTCGACGCCTACAAGTCGTTCCTCACCGAGATCGGCTATCTCGCCGAGGTGCCCGCGGACTTCCAGATCACCACCGGCAACGTCGACCGCGAGATCGCCGAGACCGCCGGGCCGCAGCTCGTGGTCCCGGTTCTCAACGCGCGCTTCGCGCTCAACGCGTCGAACGCCCGCTGGGGTTCGCTCTACGACGCCCTGTACGGCACCGACGCGATCCCGGAGACCGACGGCGCCGAGAAGGGGTCGTCGTACAACAAGGTCCGTGGCGACAAGGTCATCGCCTACGCGAAGGACTTCCTGGACAAGGCCGTTCCGCTCGAACAGTGCAGCTACACCGACGTGCGATCGTTCGCCGTTCAGGACGGCGCCCTTCAGGTGACCCTCGACGGGGGCGCCACCTCGACGCTGGCCGATCCGGCCGCCTTCGTCGGCTACCGCGGAGACGCCGGTTCGCCGTCCTCGATCCTGCTGCGCAACAACGGCCTTCACCTCGACATCGAGATCGATCCGGCGTCGCCGATCGGTTCCACCGATCCGGCCGGCATCAAGGATGTCGTCGTCGAGTCGGCGATCACCACGATCATGGACTTCGAGGACTCGGTCGCCGCGGTCGACGCCGAGGACAAGGTCACCGGTTACCGAAACTGGCTGGGCCTGAACAAGGGCGATCTCGCCGAAGAGGTCACCAAGGGGGGCAAGACCTTCACCCGCGTGCTCAACGGCAACCGCGAGTACACGGCCCCCGACGGCACCACCTTCGACCTCCACGGCCGCTCGCTGCTGTTCGTCCGCAACGTCGGTCACCTGATGACCAACGACGCGATCCTCGACGCCGAGGGCAACGAGGTCCCCGAGGGCATCCTCGACGGCCTGGTCACCTCGCTGATCGGTATCCACGGCATGAGCAGTGAGGGCCTCCAGAACTCGCGGACCGGCTCGGTCTACATCGTGAAGCCGAAGATGCACGGCCCCGACGAGGTCGCGTTCACCGTCGAGCTGTTCGGCCGCGTCGAGAAGGTCCTCGGCCTGCCCGAGAACACCCTCAAAGTCGGCATCATGGACGAGGAACGCCGTACGACGGTGAACCTGAAGGCGTGTATCAAGGCCGCCTCCGAGCGCGTCGTCTTCATCAACACCGGCTTCCTCGACCGCACCGGCGACGAGATCCACACCTCCATGGAGGCCGGTGCGATGGTCCGCAAGGCCGAGATGAAGCAGCAGAAGTGGATCGCGGCGTATGAGGACTTCAACGTCGACACCGGCTTGCACGCGGGACTCCAGCACAAGGCACAGATCGGTAAGGGCATGTGGGCCATGCCGGACCTGATGGCCGACATGCTCGAGCAGAAGATCGGTCACCCCAAGGCCGGTGCCACCACCGCGTGGGTGCCCTCGCCGACCGCTGCAACCCTGCACGCGCTGCACTACCACCAGGTCGACGTCTTCGAGCGTCAGGACGAGATCGCCAAGCGCGATCCGGCCACGGTCGACGACATCCTCACGGTGCCGCTGGCGGCGAAGACCGACTGGTCCGACGAGGAGAAGCAGCAGGAGCTCGACAACAACTGCCAGTCGATCCTGGGCTATGTGGTCCGCTGGATCGATCACGGTGTCGGCTGCTCGAAGGTGCCCGACATCCACGATGTCGCCCTGATGGAGGACCGCGCCACGCTGCGTATCTCCAGCCAGCTGCTGGCGAACTGGCTGCGCCACGGCATCGTCAGCGAGGCCGACATCGTCGCCTCGCTCGAGCGGATGGCTCCCGTCGTCGACCGCCAGAACGCCGGCGACAGCGCCTACCGTCCGATGGCTCCCGACTTCGACTCCAACATCGCCTTCCAGGCGGCCAAGGAGCTGATCCTCGAGGGCACGACGCAGCCCAGCGGCTACACCGAGCCGATCCTGCACCGCCGCCGTCGCGAGTACAAGGCCGCCAACGCGGCCGGCTGACACCGCGGTCACGACGCACTGATACGACCGTGCCGGTCCCCGGTGGACCGGCACGGCGTATCGTCGTACCCTGCGCTGGACATCGACCGGGGAAAACCCGATCCCGGCGCACACGGCAGGGAGGGCATCGGCGTTGGCACATCATCGGAACCGCGGGGAGAGCATCCGCAACCGTGGCGTCAGCCGAGGTGTCGTATTCGCACTGCTCTCGATCCTGCTCGTCGCCGCCATCGTGGTGGCCTGGCAGGACCTCGGCGACCGCATCAACCGACAGGCCGACGACGCGGCCGCCCAGTGTGTCGAGGGTGCCGCGTCGGTTCCGATCGTCGCCGATCCCGACATCGCGCCCGGTCTCGCCGCGATCGCGACCGCCTTCGCCGACACCAAGCCCGTGGTCCGCGACCATTGCATCACCGTCGCAGTCCGTCCCGGTGACGCGAAGATCACCCTCGACGGCCTCACCGGTACCTGGGAAGCCGAATCGATGGGCGCGTACCCGGCCGCGTGGGTACCGCAGTCCTCGGTGTGGTCGGCAGACCTGGCCTCGGCCCAACCCGATCTGATCGAGGGCAGCAACCGATCGCTCGTCTCGACCCCGGTGGTCCTCGCGGTCTCGCCGGAATTCGCCCGGGCCGCCGGCGACCAGCTCGACTGGTCCCAGATCCCGACCCTGCAACGACGCGACGCCTCGCTCACCGAGTTCGGCCTGCAGGGCTGGGGGGCACTGCGCATGGCCATGCCGGTCGGCGCCCAATCCGACGCGAGCGCGCTCGCGGCGCAGGCCGTCGCCACCCGCGTGACGCGCACGACCGGCCCCCTGACCACGGCCGACGCGGAATCACCGCGTGTGACGTCGAGTGTGAAGGCGATGCTCAACGGCGCACCGCTCTCCCCCGACGGCACCCCGCAGGGCGCGGCGACCGCGATCGCCAACGCCGCCGACCCGGCCAAGAGCGAGATCCACGTCGTCCCGATCACCGAACAGCGACTTTTCCAGATGACCAAGTCCGACGATCCGGCGCGTCTGGCCGAGGTGATACCGGGCGGACCGACGCCGATCGCGGACTACCCGATCATCCGTCTCTCCGGGCCGGAGGTGAGTGACGTGGCGGCTGATGCGGTGGCGGAGTTCATCGCCTACGCGTCGCAGCCCGAGCAGCTGAAGCTGCTCACCGAACTCGGATTCCGCGGCGACGCCCCGATGCCGGCAGCCACCGCGACGGTCACCTTCCCGCGTACCCCTGATCCGATGCCCACACCGGAGAACGGCGCGATCGTCGCGATCAACCGCGTGGTCTACGGACCCACGAGTCTGCCGGCGAGTTCTGCGGTCTCGCCGGCGCCTTCGGGAACCGCCGGCGGATAGACCGGATGGCTCGAGTCGTTTCGATACGGCTCGTCGCTGCGCTCCTCACCTACTCAACGAGCAGGGATCGCGCTCGTCGCTGCGCTCCGCACCTAGTCAACGAGCAGGGATCGCGCTCGTCGCTGCGCTCCTCACCTACTCAACGAGCAGGGATCGCGCTCGTCGCCGCGCCACCCACCGACTCGTCGACCGGAGCGATCAGCTGCTGTAGGCCTCGATCGGGGGACAGCTGCACACCAGGTTCCGATCGCCGTAGACGCCGTCGATGCGACGCACCGAGGGCCAGACCTTCGCGCGGGCGCCCGCCGACGGCAGTCCCTGCGGGTAGACCGCGACCTCCCGCGAGTACGGATGGTCCCACTCGCCCACCAGCGCCTCGGCGGTGTGCGGCGCACCGCGCAACGGGTTGTCGTCGACCGGCCACTCGCCGCTGCCCACCCGGTCGATCTCTTCCCGGATGGCGATCATGGCGTCGCAGAAGGCGTCGATCTCGTCGAGGTTCTCGCTTTCGGTCGGCTCGACCATCAGGGTTCCGGCCACTGGGAAGCTCATTGTCGGAGCGTGGAAACCGTAGTCGGCCAAGCGCTTTGCCACGTCGTCGACGGTGACGCCGGTCTCCTTGGTGATCGTGCGCAGGTCCAGGATGCACTCGTGGGCGACGAAACCGCCCTCACCGGTGTAAAGCACCGGGAAGTGGTCCCGGAGTCGCTTGGCGACGTAGTTGGCGGCGGTGATGGCCGTCAGTGTCGCCCGGCGCAGACCGGCCGCACCCATCATGGCGATGTAGGCGTAGGTGATCGGCAGGATCGTCGCCGAACCGTACGGTGCCGCGGCGATGGTCGCCGTGCCCGGAAGTTCGTCGGCGAGCGGGTGTCCGGGCAGGAACGGAGCGAGATGCTCGCGCACCGCCACCGGACCCACGCCCGGTCCGCCGCCACCGTGCGGAATGCAGAAGGTCTTGTGCAGGTTCAGGTGGCTGACATCGCCGCCGAAGTGACCCGGACGTGCCACGCCCACCAGTGCGTTGAGGTTGGCGCCGTCGACGTAGACCTGTCCGCCGGCGTCGTGGACCGCGCCGCAGACCTCGCGGATGTCGTGTTCGAACACGCCGTGCGTGGACGGGTAGGTGATCATGATGGCGGCGATCCGGCCCTCGTTCGCGGCGATCTTCGCGCGCAGATCCTCGAGATCGACGTCGCCGTTCTGCCGGCAGCCGACCACCACGACGCGCATGCCCGCCATGACCGCCGACGCGGCGTTGGTGCCGTGGGCGCTCGACGGGATCAGGCAGACGTCACGGTCGAGATCCCCCCGGCTCCGGTGGTAGCCGCGGATCGCGAGCAGTCCGGCGAACTCGCCCTGCGAACCCGCGTTCGGCTGCAGACTCACCCGGTCGTAGCCGGTGACGGCGACGAGCCAGCCCTCGAGCGTGGAGATCAGCTCGCGGATGCCCACGGTGTCCTCGACCGGCGCGAACGGGTGGAGTCCGGCGAACCCGGGCCACGTGATGGGTTCCATCTCGGTGGTCGCGTTGAGCTTCATCGTGCAGGAACCGAGCGGGATCATGCTGCGGTCGAGCGCGATGTCCTTGTCGGACAGAGCGCGCAGATAGCGCAGCATCGCGGTCTCGGTGCGGTACCGGTTGAATGCGGGATGGGTGAGGTACTCGCTGGTGCGGTTCTCGATCGGCTGCGCGAAATCGAGGGGCTGCACACCGGCGGCGTCGAAGGCACGCAACACACCCTCGAGGTCGGCCTCCGTGGTGGTCTCGTCGCAGGCGATCGAGACGGTGTCGGCGTCGACGCGGCGCACGTCGATGCCCTCACGACGAGCCCGGGCGACGATCACGTCGGCCTGCCCCGTGGCGCGGACCTCGATGGTATCGAAGAACGAGGCGTGCGTGACCGAGAAGCCGCCCGCCGCAAGCGAATTCGCCAGACGAACCGCGGCGTCGTGGGTGCGGCGCGCAATGGCCCGGAGCCCGTCCGGCCCGTGGTACGACGCGTACATGGCCGCCATCACGGCCAGCAGGACCTGCGCGGTGCAGATGTTGCTGGTGGCCTTCTCCCGCCGGATGTGCTGTTCACGGGTCTGCAGGGCGAGGCGATAGGCGAGGTTGCCGTCGGCGTCCTTGGAGATGCCGACCAGACGGCCCGGCAGCTGGCGGGCGTGCTTCGAACCGACCGCCAGGTAACCGGCGTGCGGACCACCGAAGCCCATGGGAACGCCGAAACGCTGGGTGGTGCCGAAGCAGGCGTCGGCTCCCTGGTCCCCCGGCGGCGTGATCAGCGTCAGCGCGAGCAGGTCGCCGCCGACCGCCACCAGTGCACCGCGCTCGTGTGCGGCGGCGATGATCGGCGCGGCGTCGACGATCCGACCCGAAGCACCTGGAACCTGCAGGATCACACCGAAGAAGTCGCCTTCGGGAAGCCCCTGGTTCGGCAGCTCCGGATGCAGCGATGCCTCGACGACCTCGATGCCGAGCGGCTCCGCGCGGGTCTCGATCACCGCGCGGGTCTGCGGGAAGAGATCGGCGTCGACGACGATGCGCGACGACTTCGACTTGCCGGCGCGGCGCAGCAGTGTCATGGCCTCGGCCGCCGCGGTGGCCTCGTCGAGCATCGACGCGTTCGCCACCTCCATCCCGGTGAGATCGGCGACCATGGTCTGGAAGTTCAGCAGGGCCTCGAGGCGTCCCTGACTGATCTCCGGCTGGTAGGGCGTGTACGCCGTGTACCAGGCCGGGTTCTCCAGGACGTTGCGGAGGATGACGCCGGGCGTGTGGGTGCCGTAGTAGCCGAGACCGATCATCGAACGGGCCACGGTGTTCTGGGCGGCGAGACCGCTGAGCTCAACCAGGACCTCACTCTCACTCTGCGGGCTGGGCAGAGCCCCCAGCACGTTCGAGTCGAGTTCATCCGCGATGACCGCGGGGATGACGCGATGGGCGAGTTCATCGAGCGACGACACACCGATCACCGAGAGCATGCGCTGCGTCTCGTCGGGGTCGGGACCGACATGGCGGTCCACGAAGGTGACTGGCGCTGACGACGTGTCGGCTGAGGGCATGGTGAGGGCAACCTCTCGCAGGCGCCGGCTCGGTGCCGGCAGGCTCGCCCTCCCCCTCTGTCATGTCACCGGCCGGGGCCGGACGACGCCTGAGAGATTCGGTGTCACGCGGTTGCGTGACGACCTTTCACCGTGGGCGGACGACGAATCGTCACTTTCCAGAGACGCCGTCACCACCACGGTCCGGGTGCCTGAGAGTTTGACGGAGAGGTATTGCTCCTTCGGCGGTCACCTGTGTTCGGTGACGCTCTCCCGTGGCGTAGCGACGCGCGCACCAGTCTACGCAGTTCCACGTCCCGTTGGTCCAGACGACATCGCGAGAGTCGTGAGGATCACGTGGCGGGGTGCGGGCAGAGTGCGGATGCTAGCCGGTACGGCGGGTGCGATTCTTGCGGCGAGCGGCGAGTTCGTCCTCGGGTGCCGTCTCGCTGATACCCCCGTCGGCCCGCTCCCCCGGGAAGTCGGCGATGGTGCCGGTGAGTTCGCGCATCGCGCCGCTGACCGCGATGCCGAAGACGCCCTGTCCACCCTGTAGGAGGTCGACGACCTCTTCGGCCGACGTGCACTCGTAGACGGTGGTGCCGTCGGAGAACAGGGTGATCTTGGCCAGGTCCTCGACCCCGCGCTTCCGGAGGTGGTCGACGGCGACACGGATGTTCTGCAGCGAGATGCCGGTGTCGAGGAGTCGCTTCACGATCTTGAGGACGAGGATGTCCTTGAACGAGTACAGGCGCTGGCTACCCGAGCCCGCGGCGCCGCGGATCGACGGGACGACCAGCGAGGTACGGGCCCAGTAGTCGAGCTGGCGGTAGGTGATGCCGGCGATCTGGCAGGCACTCGGCACGCGGTAGCCGACCAGTTCGTCGGGAACGGTGTCGTCGGGGAAGAGCCCGGGTGCGATCTCCTCGAGACTGCCCTGGGTGGGACCCGCGGGACGATCGGTCACAGCGTGGTCGGGTGACGGGTCGCTCGACGTCACTTCACTGTCGACCGGACGATCGCCCACTTCTGTCTCCCTTGCAGAGCTCGGACCGGATGCCGCATCACATGCCTGACATCCACGTCTACAGTACGCGGTCCAGGCCCTGCTCGGGTCAGCCGATCACATCTTCATCGGCCCCTGAATGGTGCGCGATGTCGGGATTGACGCTATGCCGCGGGGGACACCGGATCAACGCGACGCGCCATGAGGCTCAACCTCAAGTTGAGATTGAGACAAACGGTGACCTATCGGTTGCCGTTCCGTGACCACGGACAGCTCAGGCGCCGCTGGCCTTGAAGTCGTCGGGCGAGACGTTGTCGAGGAACTCCTTGAACTTCTCGACCTCGTCCTCTTTGGTCTCGTCGACCGGCTCGGCGGTGGCGTCCTCGGGTTCTTCCTCCGGGATCAGCAGGCCGGCCTCGGCGAGGACCTCCTCGTCGGCGATGATCGGCACCTCGGCACGCATCGCGACGGCGATGGAATCCGACGGCCGCGCGGACACGCGGAGATCGCCCGAGAAGATCATCTCGGCGTAGAAGGTGCCCTCCTGCATGTCGACGATGCGCACCTCGAGGAGCGTCTGGCCGAACTCCCTGATGAGATTGACGATCAGATCATGGGTCAGCGGGCGCGGCGGCTCGATTCCCTTCTGACGCAGGGCAATTGACGCAGCCTCACTCTGTCCGATCCAGATCGGCAGGTACCGCTCGCCGTCGATCTCGCGGAGCAGGAGCACGGGCTGACTCTGCGGGGGCTCGACCCTGATGCCCACCACACGCATCTCGCTCATCTCGCACCTCCCAGACGCCTCGTAGGGCGATCGATTGATGACCTCGACGCTACACCGCTCAGGCGACACACGGCGGCCGACTCGCTGCTGGGCGGCACGATCACTTCGGCCCGATGCGGACACCGAGGAGGCCGGAGTGCGCTGGTCGAGAAAGTGTTCAGTCGAGCACGTCGCGGACGGCGGCCTTGACCAACTGCGTGTGCAGGGTCACCGACAGCGCCGCGATCTCGCGAACGAGTTCTTCGGCACGGTCCCGGGCACCGGTCCCCTTGCCCTTGGCGATGGGGTTGGCGATCTGGGCGACCAGGCCGGCTTCCCGGTCCGCGGACACCTTGAAGGCACGAAGATGGCGTGTCTCGAGGCCATAGCTGGCCAGTGCCGCGGCCGCTTCGACGAGGCGCACGGCATCCTCGTCGAAGAACCCGGCCGGGCCCGGGATCAGCAGCCCGTTTCGCTGCAGTTCGGTCACGAACGCCGAGTCGACGCCGGTCCGTTCGATCAGCGACTCCCGGGACACCCGACCGGCACGCGCACCGAAATCGGTTGCGGGGGCCACGGTGCCGCGAGCCGTGGACAACGCCACGGTCCCGCCGGAACCGAAGCCGCCGTTCCCGTTGTCGATCGCATCGAGTTGTTCCTTGATGACCTTCAGCGGGAGATACCGGTCCCGCTGGGCGGTCAGCACGAAGCGCAACCGTTCACAGTCGGCTTCGCTGAATCGCCGATAGCCGGACGGCGCCCGCTCCGGGGTCACCAGACCCTCCGATTCCAGGAACCGGATCTTGGAAATCGTGATGTCGGGAAAGTCATCACGCAACTGGGCGAGGACCGTGCCGATCGACATCGATCCCTCGCCGCGAGGGGCCGTGGACGCCGTCACGACTTCTCAGGCGTCTGCTTCGTCGCGCGGACCGCTCAGGAAGACCAGACGGAATTTGCCGATCTGGACTTCGTCGCCGTTGCTCAGCGATGCGGTGTCGACGGGTTCCCGGTTGACGTAGGTGCCGTTGAGGCTGCCCACGTCGACCACCTGAAACTCGTTGTCGCCGAGTCGGAATTCGGCGTGACGACGGCTGACCGTCACATCGTCGAGGAAGATGTCGCTGTCGGGATGCCGACCCGCTGAGGTCGTCGGCTGGTCGAGGAGGAACCGCGATCCCGCGTTGGGCCCCCGCTTCACGACAAGCAGCGCGGTCCCGGGAGCGAGTCGCTCGACTCCCGTCTCGGCCGGCTCACTCGAGGTGCTGGTCCCGGCATCGAGTTCATTGATGAACTCTTCCCGGAACACCGAGGTGGTCTCCACCGGCGCCTCGAAGTCCCTGTCGTTTTCGCTCACCACTTCTCCTTCGTCGTCGTCAGTGCAATCGCACTGTCAGTGCACACCGCACTGTTCGGCCAACCGCACTGTCCGGCCGTCCACGTCTCCGGTCCCGATCGCGGTCTCGCGTCGGTTCGGAATCGGCTCTCGCCACGATGGCCGGTTGAATCTACATGACGTGTGCGGACGGGTAGATCTCGGTGCATGATCGCGAAGTCCGCTCACGTCACGCCTCATTCCCACTGCCGTAACCGTACCGGTCATGTCGATCGCACCGGCGAGCGAGTCGACTCCGGCACGGTCGATCATATCGTCACCGGGGCGATCAGCCAGGTCGATCAGAGCCACCGGGTGGTATCGGCGGGATGTCCTACCCTTCGATGACGGCGCGGTAGCCCGCGGCGTCGAGACCATCTCCCAGTTGCTCCTCGAGGGTCGCCTCGTCGGCGGCCTCGATCTCCACCAGCCAGCCCTCGCCGTACGGGTCCGAATTGACCAGTTCGGGCGAGGCGTCCAGTGCGTCGTTGACCGCGCTGACGGTACCGGTCAGCGGCCCGAAGATGTCGGAGACACTCTTGGTCGATTCCACCTCGGCGAAGGACTCGCCGACGGTGACCTCCGCCCCGGTGTCGGGCAACTGCACGAACACCACGTCACCGAGCGCATCCTGCGCGAAGTCCGTGATGCCCACGCGCACGGTCGTCGGCCCGGTCTTCTCGATCCACTCGTGCTCTGCGGTGTAGCGCAGGTCCTCTGGCACTTTGCTGTCGGTCACATGAGCCCCTCTCGTTCCCGTCAGACTCTACTGTCTGACGAGGTGTCGGCCTGACGGCGCGACGGCATGTGTCGCATCACCAGGATCGTCTGATACCAGTACAGGACGAAGGACCACAGGTAGAGCCCCACGCCCCAGATCATGAACGCCCACCCGACCGGGTACGCGATGTCGCCGACGACCGAATCGAGCTGTCCGGCAAGCAGCCACGGGAACGCACTCATCAGCGCGAAGGTCGCGGCCTTGCCGATGTAGAGCACCGGCAGTGCCAGCACACCGCGAGTACGCAGCAACGGCGCCGTGGCGAACAACAGCACATCCCGGCCGACGATGACACCGATGAGCCACCACGGCAGGAACTCACGCACGCCGAACGCCAGCGGGATGATGACGATGTAGAGCCGGTCGGCCGCCGGGTCCAGCAGGGCCCCGATCCGCGACGACTGATCGAGCAGTCGAGCCAGCTTCCCGTCGGCCCAGTCCGAGAATCCCGAGAACATCAGGACCGCGAATGCCCACCCGTCGGACTTCTCGACGAGCAGCAACCACACGAAGACCGGGATGAGGACGAGCCGGAGCACGCTGAGCGCGTTCGGCACGGTCACGATCCGGTCCGGAGCCGGCGCGGGGGCCGCCTCCGGCTCGGTCACCGGAAGATCCCGATGATGCCCTGCAGCGTCTTCGCCCCGCCCGAGGAGAAGAGGTTGTCGTGGACCATGTACGTCCATGTCGTCGTCGAACGGTGCAGATCCGACGATCCGAGATCGACGCCGTCGGCGGTGATCTTCGCCTCGCGGAACGTCTCCCGCGCCTTCTCCAGCGCTTGCGCGGGCAGGTCGGCGAACTCGGCGAGGATCATCCGGTGGAACTCGTCGAGCGGGCTCTCCTTGCCTAGCGACCGCAGGTGGATGCTCGCCCGGACATCGGAGACGAAGGCGAGATGGTCCGCCCACGCACGGTCGAGGTGGTAGAGCACGATCTCCCGCGCCGCCTGGCCGAGCACGTCACGCGGCACCGACTCGACGGCGACCTCGTCGTCGGTCTCCGCCGGGGACTTCTCCCCCGTCAGTTCGGCGTACCGCTCCGGTTCGAGTTCGGACAATTCCTCGAGCGCGGTGTCGGAGGTCAGGATCTTCATGCGTCGGCCGACGATGATGTCGCGTTGCTGATTGACGAGCTTGTTGTATCGCCAGGTGTTGGCGTGCAATTCCAGGCGGACGCCCTCGGCGATCCGCTGCGCCTGCTCGATGAGGTCGATGCCCTTGCTGCCCATCGAACCGTCGTCGTTGGGCGACACCGGATCGCGCTTGAACGCGAGGTTCTTGGTGACGACCGGATCCTCGAGGCTGGAGAAGAAGACCGACGTACCCGGGTCGCCCTGACGGCCCGCGCGACCCCGCAGCTGACTGTCGAGCCGCTCGGTGTCGTGTCGTCCGGTACCGACCACGCACAGACCGCCGAGTTCGACGACCGCGTCGCGGGCCGCGGAGTCGTCGGCCGAGCCGCCCAGCCGGATGTCGGTACCGCGGCCGGCCATCTGAGTGGACACCGTCACGGCATCACGCGCGCCGGCCTCGGCGATGATCTTCGCCTCCTGCGCGTCGTTCTTGGCATTGAGGACCACCGACGACACGCCGGCCTTCTCGAGGAAGTAGGCGAGTTCCTCGGACTCGGCGACGTCGTGGGTGCCGATGAGGACCGGCTGTCCGGTCTCGTGGATCTCCTTGACGTAGGCCACGATCGCCTCGACCTTGTTGGCCTTGGTGTCGTAGACCCGGTCGGGCAGATCGGTACGGATGTTCTCGGTGTTCGGCGGGATCTGCGACACCCGCAGGTCGTAGAACTGCCGGAACTGTTCGCCGGCCGCGAGTGCGGTACCGGTCATACCGCACACCTTGGGGTAGCGACCGATGAGCGCCTGCACGGTGATGGTGTCGATGACCTCGCCCGAGTCGGTCTGGGCGAGACCCTCCTTGAGTTCGACGGCCGCCTGGACGCCGTCCGGCCAGCGCTGCAGCTGCGCCACCCGACCACGCGAGGCGTTGATCAGGTGGACGCCGCCGTCGCGGACGATGTAGTGGATGTCGCGCTCGAGCAGATAGTGCGCGTGCATCGCGATGCTGACGTGCACGAGCGTGGACCCGACGTGTTCCTCGCTGTAGAGGTCGATCCCGCCGAGCTCCTCCTCGACGAAGGCCGCCCCCTCGTCGGTGAGCGTCACGTTGCGGCCCTCGGCGTCGACCTCGTAGTGCTTCTTCTTCATCCGCGACACCACGTCGTGGATGGCCTGGTCGGGAACCTCGGTCTCGGTCGATCCGGCCAGCACGAGCGGCACGAGCGCCTCGTCGACGAGCACCGAGTCGGCCTCGTCGATGATCGCCACGTCCGGCTTGGGCGAGACGAGGTCGGCCTCGGACAGGGCCAGCTGGTCGCGGAGGACGTCGAATCCGATCTCGTTGACCGAGCCGTAGGTGACGTCGCCGGCGTAGGCGCGTCGACGCTCCTCGCGGCTGGAGCTCTCCGAAATGGCATGCACCGCAATGCCGAAGACGGCGAAGAGCGGCTTCATCCACTCCGCGTCGCGGGTGGCGAGGTAGTCGTTGACGGAGATGACATGGACCTGATGGCCTTCGAGCACATGCCCGATCGCCGCGATGGCGCCGGCGAGTGTCTTGCCCTCACCGGTGGCCATCTCGACGATGTCGCCTTCGAGGAGACGCAGCGCGCCCTGCAGCTGAACATCGAAGGGGCGCAGTCCGATCGAGCGATCCGCGGCCTCGCGGACGAGCGCCAGGAACTTGGCCCGGTCGCCGGCCTTCGCCCCGAGGTCGAGCTTCTCGGCCTCGCCGACGAAGGCGTCGTCGTCGAGTTCGGCTGCCCAATCGGTGTGGGCTTCGGCCTCCTTGATCACACTCAGCGACTTCGACTGATTGCGAGTCGACTGGGCACCCAGAAGTCGCCACATGCTGTTGGTCAGCTTTCCCACCGAAACACTTCTCCTGATCGTTTCCCGGCCACTACACGACCCGTCGCGCCACTCGGCCCCGTCAGGTCAGCAACAACGGTACGCGGCCCCTGGTAGAGCGGGGTCGCCGACATTATGATCGGTCCACCTGTTCTGCCCCGCCCGCATTTCGCCCTCTGCTTCCCCGACCCTAGGACGGCCGATGAGCGTGACCTTCCCGAACAGGACACGCCTGCGTCTGGTCCGGGCCGTTCTGGCCGGGCTGGTGCTGGCGACCGGCGTCGGTCTCGGCGCGTTCAACGCCTGGTGGGTCGCTCTGTCCATCGGCGTTCCGCTGGTCTTCCTGGGTATCGCGATCGGTCCGCGCGCGTCGCGGGTGTCCGAACTGACGGAGTTCCGGCGCGGTGTCACCCGGGACGCCCCGCAGATCGAGGTCGAGGCACTGACCCGCAGCAGTCTCGGCGCCGACGACCTGCAGCCCACGATGGTCACCGCCACCGTCAGCCCGCCGAATGACACCTCCTACGAGGCGCGGTGGATCACCTCCATGGGCAAGGGCCACTTCCAGGCGCTGGTATCGAGCCCGTTCACGACACTCGCACCCGATCAACTGCCGCCCCGCGACCAGACCGACACCCCGGAGTTCGACGACCATCCCGGCCGGTGGGCGGTCATCTACCCCGCGGTGACACTGCTGGTCGCTCTCGCCCTGCTGTTCGGCGTCGCCGGGAGCTGGAAGATCTCCGGCCCCTCGTTCCCGTCGTTCGGTTCGGCCGTGGACGGAGATGCGGACGAGAACGAGGCCGCACTCGCCGAGCGCCACCAGCGGCTCCTGGACGAGATCGTCGACCGGCTGGGGCCCGATGCCACCCGAAACGTGTTGCGCCTGAACTACAACCTCGACTCGTCCTCCGACCAGGCGATCGTGTTCGATCCCACGAACGGCCGCGCGACGAGCATCAACGTCTGGGACGGCGGTTCCAACGCGTCGGCGGTGCCCAACATGGACCGGGCGGACAAGACCTTCGACGCCGCGACCATCAATCCCGGCTCGCTCGGTGACATCACCCACTCGATGTCGGCGGAGGTCTCCCCCGCGGTGGCCGAGACAGAACTCGACCGGGTGCAGATCCAACGACCCGCGCCGAACGAGCCGGTGGTCATCACCGGCACCTTCGACCCCGGAGACGCCTTCGTCCGCGACGTCGAGATCGAGGCCCACACCGACGGAACCGTCGCGGAGTTCTTCGACCCTGCGGATTTCGACACCGCCTTCACGATCGCCCGCGACGCACTGTCGCTCGCCGGCATCGCGCCGGACGCACCTGTCCTCGACGAGTTCGTGATCCGCGGCATCGCCGACAACACCCCGATCATCAGCGCCAGCAGCATCCAGAACAGCGGCGGTGTCCTGATCCGGTACACGACCCCGACCCGCAGCGGACAGGTGGTGATCGCGCCCGGGAAGTTCCCGGAGGTCACGGACAGGGTGGGGCGCCACCGGCCCGACGGCTTCGACTTCGACGGGATCTCACCGCAGCTGTTCGACCGCGTTCGCGACGACGCGATGAAGCGCGGCTCGGTTCCCGAATACGATCGCGGGGCCGTCGCCATGGATGTGTCCGAGCCTCTGCTCGACGACGCCCCGGGTCACGTGGTCCGCATCGAGATGGCCCGGGTCGAAGCATCGAAGGGCATGTACACACTCGACGGAGAACTCATCAAAGCCGCGCACTACTGACGCTCACACCTGCGGCGTACCTGCCTCCAGTGCGCGCCGCGTGACGGCATGCAATTCGGCGACCGCAGCCTCCGGCGGATGAAGGACCCCGCGATCGGACATCGTGGTGACGATGTCGCGGACGCGACCGTAATAGGTCGCCTGCTCGGCGGGCGTGCTGCTGGCCTCGGCGTGTTTGTACAGCTTGAGGGCGGTGTCGAGGGCATCCCGGTCGGCGGGTTCGAGATAACCGGCCCCGATGCGTCGTCCGTGCTTCTCGCACGCGATCCACGCCCGCCGGAGCGCGGCGACGGATTGCTGGTAGGCGTCGGCGCGACCGCGGTTGCCCGGGTAGGCGTCGGTGCGCAGCGCGGTGGCCTCGTCGAGCGCGAGATGGAAGGTCTGGGTCTGTTCGACGGTCACATCCGTGACGGCCGGATACCTCAGCAGCAGCGCCGGGTCGAGTTCGTAGCTGCCGTAGACGCCGAGGATCTCGTCGTGGCGCCGGGTCGCCTCCTCCCACAACCGCTGCGCGGCCTCATCCGATCCGGCGTCGGCGATACGGGGGCGGCGCAGATCGACGGGTGAGTGGTCGTCGGACGAGGCGTCGTGGTCAGGCGACACCGACGCCACCGACACCTTCTCCCGCTGCTCGGCGGCAGCTCTCGGTCGCGTCGAACTCTTCTGCGTCGAACTCTTCTGCGTCGAACCCTTCTGGGTCGAAACACATTGTGGCGCATACTGTTTCAGTCGATCGATGACGACAGCGGCCGCCGGATCGCCCTCGATGATCGCGACCCTCCAGAAGTCGGAGTCGAGATCTTCGTCCACCCCCGTGCCGACGCGCGGCTGCTCACGCGCGAAGGTCAGTTCGAGGTATTTCTGCCCGAAGACGGTGAGGTGCTGGGCCCGCTGTCCGGCCATCGGCGAGGTGTCGTCCGCCGGACCACCGATCGCGAAGGATCGTAGTGCGGTCAGCGGGTAGGACACCAGCGTGCGGTCCTCGTCGCCGAAGTACACGGTGTCGTCGTCGACGGTCAGCAGCACCGCCCCCCGCTTGCCCAGTCGGCCGTACGCCGCGGCGAACAGAGACAAGGCCAGCAGTCCGGCGACCACTGCCGAGATGACCAGACCGTCGACGCCGGCGATGTTGAGCCCTACGAGCCCGACCAGCGCGACCATCATCACGATCCACGCGGCGCTCGCGGAACGGTGATGGCGGGCCGTCAGATACTCGGTCCGGCACGTTACCGGAACCACATCTCACCCCCGAAGGCCATATCGCATCCCCCATCCGGTCGGCTACCGTAAGGATCGTGAGCTCCGGGTATCGCCGTCAGACGGCACGCGTACTCCACCCAGCCCGCGACCATCGCATCAGCTTACGCATTGTCGCGGTGGTCAGCGCGGTGTTGTTCGTGTCAGGTATCGGCGCATTCAGCGCCGGCCCGGGTGTCGCCGCGCCGGCAACTCCACCATTTGTCGGCAAGTCGTACTCGTCCACAGCGGTCACCGGCCCCCAGATCCCGGGCGGAGGGCCGCTGCAGGTGACCTTCCCCGCCGCCAACCGCATCTCACTGTTCGCCGGATGCAACCGGCACGTCGGCGAGATGACGGTCGACGGTTCGGTCCTGCGCCTCGCCTCGCTCGCCTCGACGATGATGGCGTGCCCCGGTCCCCGCTCGGGCGCCGACGACTGGATCAACACGTTCACGAAGGAACCCCTCACCTGGTATTCGGTGGGCCACGCGCTCGTGCTCACCGCAGAGGGCACCCAGGTCCTGCTGATGGAAAAGTACTCGTGAGCACCTCCACACCGGCGGTCGTCACGGTGACCGGTGCGGCCGGGAGCATCGGATATGCCAGCGTGTTCCGCATCGCCGCCGGCGCGATGCTTGGTCACGACCAGCCCATCGCCCTCCGGCTCCTCGAGTTACCCCAGGCGGTTCCCGCCGCCGTGGGCACCGCGATGGAACTCGACGACGGCGCCTTCGGTCTGCTGAAGTCGGTCGACGTCTTCGACGATCCGCGAAAGGCGTTCGACGGCGCTGGTTTCGCGCTGCTCATCGGTGCTCGTCCACGGTCCAAGGGCATGGAACGCGCTGATCTGCTCGCGGCGAACTCCGACATCTTCGCCGTGCAGGGCGCGGCCATCAACGAGGTTGCCGCCGACGACATCCGGGTGATCGTGGTGGGCAATCCCGCCAACACCAACGCCGCGGTCGCCTCGGCACACGCACCCGAGGTGCCGCCGCAGCGATTCACCGCGCTCACCCGTCTCGACCACAACCGCGCGATCGCCCAACTCTCCCACCGGGCCGGGGTCGAGGTCGGCGAGATCAGCCGGGTCACCATCTGGGGCAACCACTCGGCGACGCAGTACCCCGACATCTTCCACGCTCGTGTCGGCAGGCGAAGCGGCGCCGATCTCGCCGCCGACCGCGAGTGGCTCGTCGACGAGTTCATCCCGACCGTGGCCCGCCGCGGCACCGCGATTCTCGAGGCACGCGGATCGTCGTCGGCGGCGTCGGCGGCCAACGCGACGATCGACCACGTCCACGACTGGGTATTGGGGACCCCTGCCGACGACTGGACGTCCACCGCACTGCCATCGCCCGGCGTGTACGGCGTGCCCGAGGGCATCGTCTGCTCGTTCCCGGTGCGATCGGTCGCCGGCGAGTGGGAGATCGTCGAAGGGCTCGACATCAACGAGTTCTCGCGCGCCCGGATCGACGCGTCGATCGTCGAACTCGAAGCCGAACGCGATGCCGCTCTGACCCCTTGACCGGTCAGCAGCCCGTACTCTCTTCCCATGGCCAAGAAGGACACGCGGAAACCTGAGAAGATCGCCGACGAGGTCTACGAGGCGGAGTTGTTCCGGCTGCAGACCGAGTTGGTCAAACTCCAGGAATGGGTGCGTGAGACCGGCACTCGCGTGGTGGTGGTCTTCGAGGGACGCGACGCCGCGGGCAAGGGCGGCACCATCAAGCGGATCAGCCAGTATCTGAGTCCTCGCATCGCGCGGGTCGCTGCGCTTCCGGCACCCACCGACCGCGAACGCGGGCAGTGGTACTACCAGCGTTATGTCGCGCATCTGCCGGCGCCCGGCGAGATCGTGCTGTTCGACCGGTCCTGGTACAACCGTGCCGGAGTCGAGAAGGTCATGGGTTTCTGCACGCCCGAGGAACACACACGGTTCCTGCGGCAGACGCCGATCTTCGAGCAGATGCTGATCGACGACGGCATCATCCTGCGCAAGTACTGGTTCTCCGTCTCCGACGACGAACAGCTCAAGCGGTTCCGCCAGCGCATGAAAGATCCCGTGCGGCAATGGAAGTTGAGTCCGATGGATCTCGAGTCGGTCTACCGCTGGGAAGACTACTCGCGCGCCAAGGACGAGATGATGGTGCACACCGACACTGCGCTGAGCCCCTGGTATGTCGTCGAATCCGACGTGAAGAAGCACGCGCGGCTCAACATGATCGCGCATCTGCTCGACAGCATCGACTACGGCGAGGTGCCCCGTCCGCAGGTGACGTTGCCGAAGAAGCCGGTCGAGACGGGCAACTACCACCGGCCGCCGCGTTCCCTGTCCAAGTACGTGCCCGACCACGTGGCGACGCTGATCCGCACCGACCATTGATCGGGTTCTGATGTGGATCGGGTTCGCCGAGTTCGACTATCGCCTCGGTGATGTGCACTCGCTGAAGCAGAAGCGTTCCATCGTCCGGCCGATCGTCGCCGAACTACGCCGACGGTTCGCGGTCTCGGTGGCCGAGGTCGGGCACCTCGACATGCATCGGCGCGCGATGATCGGCACGAGCGTGGTGGCGGCCGACCGGACGCACGTCGTCGATGTGCTCGACGCGGTCGAGAGATCCGCCGCCAACCATCCCGAGGTCGAACTCTTGTCGATGCGCCGCCGGATTCTCAATTCCGAAGACCTCTGAGACCGAACTACATCCCGGCGGAAGCCACAGCCGGAAAGCGCTCCCTTTTCCAGGGTGCTCTGCTCACACCACGCCGGCCGCGACCGCCGCCTCCCGGTACGCAGCGGCCAGCGAGTCGACGGTCTCGTGCGCATTGAGTCCGCTGGGGTTCGGAACCACCCAGAGCTGCGCCCCGTCCCAGGTCTCTTCCTGGCGGCCGGTCACCGCGTCTCGCCGCCCGAAGGCACTGCGATAGGCGGTGATCCCGGCGACCGCCACCACCCGGGGCCCGATCTCCCGCACGCGCGCCCGAAGCCGACGACCACCGTCCCGCAACTCGTCGACCGTGAGTTCTGCGGCGGTTGCGGTGGCCCGGGCAACGACGTTGGTGATGCCGATCCCCCGTCTGGTCAGCAGTTCGGCGTCGGCCTCGGACATGCCGCGCGACGCGTCGATCACCCGGTCGACGATCCCGGCGCGTGCCAGTGCCGGGTAGAAGCGATTTCCGGGCCGCGCGAAGTGAGCTCCGGTGGCGGCGGTCCACAGTCCCGGGTTGATGCCGACGAACAGTAACCGGCAACCGTCACCGACCAGGTCCTCGACGGTGCGGTCCCGGTATTCGAGGAGTTCGGCCCTGGTGAATCCCATCCCCCGAGGCTAAACGGCCGGCCTTCGAGACCGACAACCCCGCGCCAGAGGTGTCCAGACCATTACACTCACGCTGATGCTCGGACTCTCGTACACGGTCTTGGGCGGGCTCGGTGCTCAGATCGGTTCCGATCCCGTCGAACTCGGCACCCGCAAGCAACGTGCCACACTCGCGCAGCTCGTGCTGGCGGAGGGCGCGCCGCTGCGTGCAGATCGGCTGATCGAGGGAATCTGGGGCGACTCGCCGCCCGACCGTGCCGAAGTGTCCCTGCAGTCTTACATCTCGGGGCTCCGCAAGGCCCTCGAACCCGACCGCAAACCGCGCAGTCCCTCGACCGTGCTGCTCACCCACGGCACCGGCTACAGCCTCCCGACGGAGCCTGAACAGGTCGACCTGCGGCGTCTGACCACCGACCTGACCTCGGCGCGGACCCTGATGCAGCACGGCGACACCGCCGCCGCGGCCCCGATCCTGCAGGAGGTCCTCGACTCCTACCGTCCCCTTCTCCCGGAATTCGAGGGGCTGGCGTTCCGCGACGAGGCCGCCGATCATCTCGACCGCATGCTCGGCGCGGCGCGGGAGATGTCTTTCGAGGCGCGGATGGCTGCCGGGGACCATCGGCTCCTGGTCACCGAACTCGACAGCGCCGTCGAACGATCGCCGCTCGACGAAGGCCTCTGGGTCCTGCTCGCCACCGCGCTGTACCGACTCGGGCGGCAGTCCGATGCCCTCGGGGCGATCGCCAATGCGCGCCGCATCCTCGCCGACGAGATCGGCGTCGACCCCGGACCGAGACTCCGCGAACTGGAACGCGACATCCTCGACCACGCCCCACATCTCGACGCGCCGACCGCACCGCGCGCGGCGATCACCATGAGCGAGCGAGCCGGCAGCGGCGTCGTCGAGCATCCGGCGAGCGACGACGCGGAGAATCGGACGCCCGAAGCCGATCCCCTCGACCCCGCGGACGATGCGCCATCGCTCGTCGGGCGCACCGACGAACTGGCCGCGCTGCACCGCGCCGTACTCGCCTCGATGACCGGACACGGTGGGGTCGTCGTGGTGGAAGGCGAACCCGGAGCGGGCAAGACGGCCCTGATCGACGAAGCCGGCCGTCGTGCGGCCGGTGCCGCCGACCTGCGGGTGCTGTGGGGTCGGTGCGTGGACGATCCCGCGGCACCGTCGATGTGGCCGTGGGTCCAGATCCTCGGCACGGTCCTCCCCCAGCTCGATCCGGCCGACCGTGAGCGGCTCCTGGACAGCTCACTCGGCCGTATGGTCACCGAGGGCGTCAACGTCATCCCGCCACCGCGCCAGATGCCCGACGCCGCAGCACGTTTCCAGTTCTACGATCAGGCCGCCGATCTCCTCGACGGCGTCGCCGAGACCTCGAAGCTGATCATCGTCCTCGACGACCTCCAGTGGGCAGACGGTGCCTCACTGGAACTCTTCGCGCACATGACTTCTCGAAGGACCCCGGGCGTCACGTTCTTCGCCTCCCTGCGGTCGCCGACCCACCGGCCGGTCGTCGCCTCGACACTGGCGACGTTGGCCCGGCTGCCCGAACACCGCCGTATCCAGGTCGGTCCACTCCGCGGAGACGACATCTCCGAGCTGATCCGCCGCGAGACCCAGCAGTGGCCGGAGGTCGCTACGGTGAGCTCGATCGAGCGGCGCACCGGCGGTAACGCTTTCTTCGTCCGCGAACTGGCCCGCATCCTCGCCGCCCAGGGGTCGATCGCGGGTAACGCCGTGCCGTCCGGCGTGCGCGACGTGGTGCGTCAAAGGCTGCTCGGACTGTCCACGGAGACAACCGAACTCCTCGACATCGCGGCGCTCATCGGCACCCGGGTGGATCTGGTGTTGCTCGCGACCGCAGCCGGACGGCCGGTCGACCACGCGCTCGACACCCTCGAAGCCGCCTCCGCCGCCGGGGTCATCGATCTCGGACCCGACGATCCGTTCGGATTCAGTTTCAGCCACGACATCATCCGTGAGGCGATCGCCGACGCGATCCCCTCGATGCGCGCCCGACGCATCCACCTGGCCATCGCCGACGCCCTGGCCGGCAATTCGTCACCGCACGCGGTCACCCGGGTCGCTCGCCACCTGTGGTCGGCAGGTCCCCTCGCCGACCGTGAGCGCACGACCAGCGCCCTTCTGACGGCGGGCGACATCGCTCTGCGCACCTACGATTTCGACGGCGCGAAACGCCATTTCGGCGATGCGTCGACGCTGGCGCGGGCCACCGGGGATCAGCAGGCCGAACTGCGGGCGATCGCCACCCAGCTCGCGGGTGAGGTCTCCACTCACGGGTACTTCGCCGCCGACCCCGACCTCCAGGAACGCGCCCGCACACTGGCGACCGCACTCGACGACCGGCGACTGCTGGCCGCCCTCGACTACGCACGTTGCGCCGCGCACATCCAGGTCGCCGACGTACGCACGGGGCACCGGCTCGCGAACGACCTACGTGCGCGTGCCGAACGGTCGGACGACGCCGTGGTCGTTCACCTCGGCATGCAGGTGGCCGGGATCGACGAGTTCACGCGCGGCAATTTCGGTGCGGCTCATCGCATCCTGGACACCTACGGTCCCCTCGATGACGTCGACGGGCTCCGCGACGACCAACTGACGATGGCACGCGGCTTCCGGATCTGGGCGGCGACGATCCACGTCGGCGGTGATACCGGCCGCGGCCTGTTCGCGACCATGTCCGATGCCCGCCCGGATCCCAGATCGCGGTTGGGTACGGCGATCTTCGCGGTCGGCGCGGCGGCGATGATCGGTGACGCGGAGTGGGCGCTCGACGCCGGACAGATCATCGACTCCGAGGGTCCGGGTCCGCTCGCATATCTGCGTCGCGGCGGCGAACGCATGTACTGGTGGGCGCGCGCGATGACCGGTGATCTCGACGACGCCCTGGTCCGAATCGATCAGCTGGACACCGGCGGACCCGCAACCGGCGAACCCGGCAGTGCGGACCCTCCGCGCACCGGTGAGGGATTCTGGCTCGGATTGCACGCCGAGGTACTGGTCACCGCGGGCAAGCTGACCGACGCGGCCGCCCTCCTGGACCAGGCAGACGACTTCGCCGAGCGGACCGGCGAGCGCTACGGGGACGCGCACCGTCTTCTCGTCCGCGCCCGCTACGAGTACGCCAACGGGCGGCCGGCATCGGTGTTCGGCGCGACGCTCGGACGCGCTCGGGACGTCGCGATGGTCCAAGAGGCACAAGCCCTGGTCGGGCGGATCGACGCGCTCGCCGCAGAGTGGGGCGTGTCCTCGTCGGCGTGAGGCCCAAGTCCGCCTCAAGTCGCCTCCAAGCCCCGTCGGGAAATCTGGTCTGCGAATCCGGGCCGACCGGAGACCAGAGAACGCCCGCGCCGGCCGAGCCGGCCACACCCGAGGACTCACCGAATGACCCCGACACCCACCTCACCGACCGGCCGACCCGAACGGTTGATCGTCCGCACCCGCACCTCGGTGCTCGCACAGTTGCGCCACCGGATCGCCGGCGAGGTACTCGGCCCCGGAGATGCGGGTTTCCGCGAGGCCCGCGCCGGCTTCAACCGGCTCGTCATCCACCGACCATCGGTGATCGCGATCCCGGCCAACCACTTCGACGTGGTCGAAGCCGTGCGGTTCGCCGCCGAGGAAGATCTGCGGGTCACGGTCCAGGCAACCGGTCACGGGACCGGCGTACCGGCCGACGGCGGTCTCCTCATCAACACGTCCCGCCTCACGTCGGTGGCCGTCGACCCCATCGCGCGGACCGCCCGGGTCGCCGCCGGCGCCACCTGGAAGATGGTCCTCGACGCCGCGGTCCCGTACGGACTCGCACCCCTGATGGGTTCGGCGAGCATCGTCGGCGCGGTCGGCTACACCCTCGGCGGCGGTTTCGGCTGGCTCGGACGCCGCTTCGGTCTGGGGTCGGACGCAGTGCGCGCCTTCGATCTCGTGACCCCCGACGGCACCCCGATCCGCGTCAGCGACGCGAGTTTCCCGCACATCTTCTGGGCGCTGAAGGGCGGTGGAGCCGGCAGCCTCGGCGTCGTCACCTCGATGGAGATCGCCCTCGCCGACGTCGCGACCGTGTACGCGGGCAACCTGTTCTACCCGGTCGCCGAGGCCGAGGAGATCATGCGCCGGTTCCGGGACTGGGCACCGGCCCAGCGCGAGGAACTGACCTCGGCGGTCACCATCCTGAATCTCCCCCCCACCGACGACGTTCCGGAACCGTTGCGCGGCGGCAGTTTTGCGGTGTTGCGTGGCTGCTGGTCCGGTGACACCGCCGCCGGCCGCGCGATCGTCGACGAGTGGCGGGACTGGCGGACACCCCTCGTCGACCTGTGGGACGAGATGCCGTTCGCGGCAGCGGACGCGATCAGCATGGACCCCACCGAACCGATGCCGGTCATGGTCACCACCGAATGGTTCGACGACCTGCAGGACGAGGCGATCGACGTCATCGCCGGACGCAGCCGGCCGGCACCGGGTTCGGCACCGCTCATCGTCTCCGCCGAGATCCGCCACGCCGGCGGCGCAATCGCGCGCGGAGCCGCCCGGGCGGCGAACGATCGGGCACGCTCCGGACGGTTCCTCCTCGAACTCATCTCGATCGTCCCCGATCCCCATGTGGCGCTGGCCGTCGAATCGACGCTGCGCGTCACCCGCACCGAGCTCGCGCCCTATGTCACGGGTGCGACGTACCTGAACTTCACGTCGGGAGCCGAACGCGCCGGCCGCGCCGCGGAGTCCTACAGCGTCGAGCACCGTCGTCGGCTCCTGGAGATCAAGGCGACGCTCGACCCGCACGACAGGTTCTGCCACGGCGACATCGTCTGACACCCGGGCAGTCGGCCGACGGGGGTTGCGCAACCACGCCGATCCGTGGACTGATGGGGTCATGACCGACCCGACGCCGTCGCACCTCGACATCCCGCTGCTCGTCGTGGACGGTGCGAATGTCGTCGGATCGGTGCCGGACGGATGGTGGCGAGACCGTCGGGGTGCGGCGGAGCGGTTGCGGGATCGTCTCGCTGAACTCGCTGCCCCGGGTATCGAGGCGTTGACCGGTCCGCTCGCGATCATGCTCGTCGTCGAGGGCAGGGCTCGGGGGATCGCATCGGTCCCCGGGGTCACGGTGGTGGAGGCGCCGGCGGTCGGCGACGACATGATCGTCGACGTCGTGGGCCGGCACCCCGACCGTCGTCGAGTGGTCGTCACCGCCGACCGCGAACTCCGCGCGCGGGTCACCGCGCTGGGGGCCGAGACCCTCGGACCGTCGTCGATCCCGCGCTGATCCCGGTCGGCCCGCGGTGCCGGACATCCGACAATGCAGTGCCGAGAATCGAAGGTGTGCCGCGTTTTCCCAGTCCCACGCCCGAGTTCGGCCGCACGGCGAATAATGCCTGCGAGTGTCGGCACTCGCCGACCGACGAAAGGGGTTCGGTGTGAATGACGTAGACGTACTGGTCGCGGGCGCGGGCCCGATCGGTCTGACCGCTGCCATCGAACTCCGCCGGCGAGGGGTCCGGGTCCGGATCGTCGACCCCCTTCTCGACCCTCCCCACTACGCGAAGGCCGTTGGGATTCAGCCACGGACCCTCGAGGTGTTCGAGGGCATCGGGGTGCTCGAGCCGATCCTGGACGCGGGTATGGAGATGCGCGGGCAGTTGGTGTTCGTCAATGGTTCTGAGGTGTCACGGATCGACCTGTCCACGCCGGACGATGTTCCCTTTCGCTTCCACCTGCTGCCGCAATATGCCACCGAGCGCGTCCTGCGAGACCGGCTCACCGACCTCGATGCCGAGATCGAACGCGGCGTGCGGGTGTCGGCGTTCGAGCAGGACGTCGACGGCGTCACCGTCACGCTGGCCGAGGCGGACGGTGGCGAGACCCAGGTCCGCGCGTCATATCTGATCGGCGCCGACGGCGCGCACAGCACGGTTCGCAAGGGTCTCGGTCTGAGCTTCGAGGGCGGTGCATTTGCCGAGCAGTACATGCTGGGCGACGTGGCCGTGGACTGGTCGATGCCCCGTGGTTACGCGATCCGCGCGATGCATCAGGCCGACGACGGCACAACCGACGACCTGCTGGTGTGCATCCCGCTACCGGGCCGCGGACGGTATCGCATGTCGATGCTCGTGCCCGACGAACTCGCGATCGGCGAGACCTCCGGCGGGGACGGTGTCGCGCATGGTTTCGAGGGCACCCGCACGCCCGAGCTGTCCCACATCCAGGCCGTCGTCGACCGGTTGTCGCCCGAACCCGCCACCGTGTCGGACATGCGCTGGTCGTCGGTGTTCCGCATCAGCCATCGGATCGTCGATTCCTACGGTCGCGGAAGGGTGTTCGTGGCCGGCGATGCCGCGCACATCCATCCGCCCACCGGCGCTCAGGGAATGAACACCGGTGTGCAGGACGCCCACAACCTCGCGTGGAAGCTGGCGCTGGCCGTCGATGGCGTCGCGGCACCCGGCCTGCTCGACAGCTATGACCTGGAACGACGACCGGTCGGTGAGGAGGTCGTCGGCCGTACCGTCCGCGACGCTCGGGAGGGCATCGGCACCGATTCCACCGACGTCGACTTCGTGACGCGCCGCGAAGCCCAGTTGCTGATCTCCTACGCCGACAGCCCGATCACCGCGGGTTCGACGGTCCCCAGCACGCCGTCGGCACCGCGGGCAGGGGAACGGGCTCCGGACGCCGCAGGACTCGGTCGCGAATCGGTGAATCACCCGCTCCGGCTGTTCTCCTTGCTGGGCGGCGTCGACCACTCGCTCGTGTTGTACGCCGACGCGACCTCGGGTGCCGAGGACGTCGCCGTGCTCGAAGGCCTGGCCGCGGAGATCACCGCGGCGGCACGCGGGCACATGACCGTACACGTGGTGGCGGCACCGACCGCGCAGGTCGGCAGCACCGACCTGCCCTTGCTCCGCGACACCGAAGGCCTCTTCGCCGCCGGATATCGGCCGGACGGTTCGACGGCCTTCGTCATCCGCCCGGATGGCTATCTCGGTTACCGCGGCCCGCTCGACGACACCGCCGCGGTCCTCGCGTACCTCCGCGCCACATTCGCGTGAACCGGGATCGCCTCTCGCGAAGCGCCGAGTCGCGCCGCCGCCCCGCCGCCGTAATCTCTCACCATGAGGGAATGGGGGCAGGTGCCGCGACTTCGCGGGCTGGCGAGCCGCGTGGGGGCATCGACACGACGCCGAGCCGCTGAGTCCTACGTCGGACGCGCCCTGGGCTCCGGCGAGGTCATCTACCTGATCGCACCGACCGGATACCCCAACTACGGCGACGAACTCATCGCGCGCACCTGGCTGCGCCACCTCACGCGCATCCGTCCCCACGCGACGGTGATCCTGGACTGCCACAACCCCGGGCCGGCGACCGCCTTGATGGGCGACGCGCACCCGAACCTGCGCGTCGTCGACACGCTCTGGCAACTCACGAACCACGCCGCCGGCATCGAACCCGACGCCCCGTGGGCGTGGGTCGGCCGGGCTGTCCTCGACTCCGGCCTGGCACCGCGGCTGAGCGCCGGTATCGACCTCCTCCACACGGCGACCACCATCCACCTGCTCGGCGGCGGATACGTGAACACCGTGTGGCCGCATCATGTTTCGCTGTTCGTGGGGGCCGCCGCGGTATCGGGCAGATCGGGAGCGAGGGCCGTGGCCACCGGGCAGGGACTGGTGCCCACCGTCGCCGAACCTGCGTGGACCGCCCTGGCCACGGCGCTGGGCACCTTCGACATCGTCGATGTGCGTGACACGCCGTCGGCGCAGGCGCTCGATGGGGTCGTGGGCGTGCGGAACTCCGGGGACGACGCCTGGCTCGCACTCAACCGTCCGCAACCGGCGATCTACCGCGACGAGACGGCCGCCGACGCACCGGGTCACGGTCACGGTGTGGTGCTGTGCCTGCAATCGGACCTCACCGAGAAGTTCACCGGCTCACACGGAACCGGCGCGGAGGCGCTCGCCGGGTTCGTGCACGACACCCTCGACGCCTGGGAGGTACCGGGAACGGGGGTCACCGTCGTCGAGGGAATCCCGGGACACGACTACGAGGTCCCGTTCCGTCTCGGGTCCCGACTCGACGGCGCACGCATCCTCAGTTTTCGTGACGTCTGGCTCGAGGGGCTGCCCGCAGGGCAGGGCAACACCTGGATCAGCACGCGATTCCACCCCCACCTGATGGCGGCTGCCGCCGGGGACCCGGGCGTCGCGGTCGTGCCGATGCGGGTCTACTACTCGATCAAGCACCGTTCCCTCGTCGAGGCCGGATCGTCCTGGAGTGTCGTCGATTCGGGAGACACGATCCCCGACCGGCCCACCGCCGGCGGTTTCGGGACGATGCAGCGGCAACGGGCCATCGAGGCCAAGGTCGCCACCGCACTCGACATCTATCCGGTGGCGGCTCTCTTCGCGCATCGGGTCTGAGGTAAACCGGACAGCGCGAATTCTGCGCCAGATACCGAGATGGACTGGCTGTTCCAGTCGTCGGCGAGCGATCATCACGGGATGATCCGTCGGCCCGTGCGCCCCGCTGTCCTACGAGTCCTGGTGTTCGGCGTGATAGCGGTGCTCGGCCTCGCCGCCTGCTCGCCGTCCCAGACGGCTTCCGACGGGTCGGGCACCCCCTCATCTGTGTCGGCCGAGAGCAGCGCCGCGTTCCAGAAGGTGCTCGACGACCTCCAGTCCGCCGGCGGCTTCCCCGGCGTCATCGCTCGCGTCATCTCACCGTCGGGTATCTGGACGGGAACGGCCGGCACGGCTGTCAAGGGACGGGATCGGCCGATCACCGCGTCCGATCACACCCGTATCGGTTCGCTCACCAAGACGATGACCGCGACGATCCTGCTGCAACTCGTCCAGGACGCGCGGGTCTCGCTCGATGATCCGATCAGCAAGTACATCCCCGACGCCCCGAACGGGAACGCCACCGTTCGTCAGGTCGCAGACATGACCAGTGGCATCCCGTCGTACACCCTGTCCGACACCTTCACGCAGAGATTCTTCTCCGATCCCGGATATGACTGGGCGCCAACCGAACTCGTCGACGCCTCGAAGACGTTGCCACCGGCCTTCGCGCCCGGGGACGGCTGGCAGTACTCGAACACCAACTACGTGCTGCTGGGGCTCCTCATCGAGAGGGTCCTGCGGCAACCGATCCGCGACGTCTTCGACGAACGGATCTTCGGCCCGCTGGGCATGGACGACTCGTCCTGGCCGGGCGGATCCGTCGACATTCCCGATCCCCACGTCGACGGCGTGACCAGCCAGGGTCAGCCGGCCGGAAAGACCGTCGACTCCACCGACTGGAATCCGTCCTTCGCCTTCACCGCGGGCGCGGTGATCTCGACCCTCGACGATCTGCAGCGCTGGGGCGATGCCCTCTTCACCGGTCGGGCGGTGCTCAACCCGTCCACCCAGCAGTTGCGTCGCGACTCGATCCTCACGTCTCCGCCGCCGAACACCGCCACCGCCGGGTATGGCATCGGTATCGGCGACCGGGACGGCTGGTGGGGCCACGACGGCGATTTCCCGGGCTTCAACTCGTCGCTGTTCCACAACTACGATTCCGACACGACCATCATCATCCTGGTGAACAGTGACGACGACATCACCGTCGACGGCAAGCAGGAACCACCGGTGTCGGCGATCCTCGCCGGGTTGATCGCCGCACTGCCGACGTAGACGTCGGCGTAAGGTCGTCGGCATGGCCAGAACCGTTGCGAAAGCCGATGCCGTCGACCGTGCCGGACTGCTGGACTTCATCCGGCCCCGTCACAAGATGATCCTGAGCACCGTCCGATCGAACGGCAGCCCGCAGCTGTCGCCGGTGACCGGCGGCGTCGATGCCGACGGCCGCATCGTGATCTCGACCTATCCGGGTCGCGCGAAGGCGACGAACCTCCGCTCCACCCCGGTGGCGAGCGTCGTCGTGCTGTCCGACGAGTTCAACGGCGCCTGGGTCCAGGTCGACGGAGACGCGGAGGTCCTGGACATGCCCGAGGCCGAGGACGCCCTCGTCGACTACTTCCGCAGCATCTCTGGCGAACATCCGGACTGGGACGAGTACCGTGCCGCGATGCGCATGCAGGGCAAGTCGCTGATCCGCATCACCCCGACACGATGGGGCCCGATCGCCTCTGGCGGCTTCCCCGCCGACGTCGCGGCGAAGCTGGACGCGCAGGACAGCTGAGCTCGAGTTCGACGACTCACGCGCGACGACGCAGGACACGTGACCCGTCAGAACGGCGGCGGGTCTGCCTGGTCGGTGAGGCTCTGCATCTTGTTGCGGGCACGTTCTGCCCGCCGGCGTGCGTGCTTGTTGGCAAGCCGGTTGGTGGAGGGGGCGTCGTCCCCGGTGATCACTCGGGGCGTCGGTAACCCCAATGTAGACCCGATCACCGACAAGAACAGATGTCCATCCACAGACGGGGTGACCAGGGGTTGTGCGGCAACGGGTTACGCGAAAATTGGCACTTCCACTTCCAGACCTCGTTTCGACGTTGCGACCTCGATCGAAGTCGCTACGTCGAAATGAAGTCCGACAGACCGATTCCTCAGAAAAGGGCGATCAGATGACACAGATTTGTGTCATCTCAGTCATGCGCGCACACTGTGACGTATGGCACTCGACGCGCAACTGACGTTCGCCGATCACATGGCGCGATTCTGCGCGCGTCGTTACAGCTACCCGCCGATGGTCGGACGCGTCCTCGGTTATCTGGCGGTGTGCGATTCGCCTGCCCCGACGATCGCCGAGCTGAGCGACGCCCTGCTCGCGAGCCGCTCGGCGATCGCCAACGCCATCGCCACGCTGGAATCCGTGGGCCAGGTGATGCGGACGCGCACCGCCGGGGAACGGATGGACCGCATCTCGATCGACATCACCTCGGCACGTGGCCTCGGGATGGACAATGCCGAATACGAAGAACTGGGGGCACTCGCACGAGAGGGACTCGACGTCCTTCGCGACGCACCTCCGGAGCGTCGCGCGGTCCTCAGCGAGATCGCGGCGTTCACCGAGTTCCTCACCAATCGGATCCCGGCGTTGTACGCCGAGTGGCAAAAGGAACGCGAGGTGTTGATCGCGGCCGGCGAGATCCCCGCTTCTCCGTCAGAAGGGCCGAGCGCATGACCCTCAGCCGCACCGCGGGCGCCGAGATCTGCATCCGCGGACTCACGAAAAGCTATGGCGAGCAAAAGGTTCTGGATGGTATCGACCTGACCGTCCCGGCCGGGTCGGTGACCGCGCTGCTCGGCCCCAACGGTTCGGGCAAGACGACCACGGTGAGCATCGCCTCGACGCTGTTCCCGGCCGATTCCGGCACCGTGACCATCGACGGCCACGACACCGTGGCAGCGGCCCGCGCGGTGCGCTCGATGATCGGCGTCACCGGCCAGTATGTCGCCATCGACGACCTGTTCAGCGGCCGCGAGAATCTGACCCTGATGGCCGATCTCCGCCACCTCGGACGCGCCGCTGGTCGACGTCGTGCGGACGATCTGCTCGAACAGTTCGATCTCGTGGGCGCTGCGGACCGTGCGGTGTCGACCTATTCCGGCGGTATGCGTCGCCGCCTCGACCTGGCGATGACGCTCGTCTCCACACCGCGCGTCATCTTCCTCGACGAGCCGACGACCGGACTCGACCCGCGCAGCCGACGGGTGCTGTGGGACATCATCACCGGCCTCGCCGCCGGCGGGGTCACGATCTTCCTCACCACCCAGTACCTCGAGGAGGCCGACCAGCTCGCCGACCGCATCGCGGTGCTCGACCACGGTCACATCGTCGCCGAGGGCACCGCGGCGGAACTGAAGAAACGGGTGCACGATTCCGAGGTGCGCCTCACGTTCGCCGACGACGACGCCTTCGACTCCGCCGGGCGGCTGCTCCCCTCCGCCCGGCCGATCGTCGAGTCCCGTCGGCTCGACATCGCCACCGACGACACCGTTTCCACCATCCGCACGACGCTCAACCTCCTCGACGCCGCCGACGTCGAGGTGGCCGACGTCCACGTCCACACCGCAACCCTCGACGACGTGTTCTTCGCCCTCACCGGGTCGGCACCGGCGGACGCCGTCGAGAACGACAGCAACACCTCGGGAGCCGCGTCATGACCGCGTTGACCTACACCGTGACCGACTCGCGGGTCATGCTGCGCCGCAATCTCCGACGGCTCGTCAAGTACCCGTCGTTGACCATCATGCTGGTCGGCCTGCCGGTCGTGTTCCTGCTGCTGTTCGTCTTCGTCTTCGGCGGCCAGCTCGGCGCCGGGATGACCACATCCACCGGAGCCACCGGCCGCGCCGCGTACCTCGACTACGTCATTCCCGGCATCATCCTCGTGACGATCGCGTCCGCGGTGCAGGGATCGGCGATCGTGGTCGCGATGGACATGACATCGGGGATCATCAACCGGTTCCGCACCATGGACATCGGACGATCCTCCGTGCTCGTCGGGCATGTCCTCGCCAGCCTCATCCAAGCCTTGTTCAGCATCGCGATCGTCCTCGCGGTGGCGATCGCCCTCGGCTTCCGCCCCACCGTGGACCCCCTCGGATGGCTTGGCGCACTGGGTATCACGGTCATGTTCTCGGTCGCCCTGATCTGGCTGGCGATCTACCTGGGCCTCGCCGCGGACACCGTGGAGACCGCCAGCAACTCGCCGATGTTCCTGACGATCATGCCGTTTCTCAGCACCGGTTTCGTTCCCGCCGACTCCTTGCCCGTCGGGGTCAAGCAATTCGCCGAGTACCAGCCGTTCACCCCGGTCATCGAGGTCCTCCGTGGAGCTCTCACCGCCGCAACGGTTCCCACCGGCAGCGTGATCGCGGCAATTGCCTGGAGCCTGGGCATCGGCGCGGTATCCTACGGACTCGCCCTGCGCACCTATGAACGGCGAGCCATCACCTCCTAGCCGACAACCGGAGCGGAACCCTGTGAGCGACAAGGTCGACTTCAAGAAGACACTCGACTCCTATCAGGCCAGACGCGGCGAGTTCCGCATCCTCGAAGTCCCCTCCATGCGATACCTGATGATCGACGGCCAGGGCGACCCCAACGACTCCCCCGACTTCGCCGCTGCGATCGAGACCCTGTATCCGGTCGCCTACAAGCTCAAGTTCGCCAGCAGCCGCGGACTCGGTCGCGACTATGTGGTGCCGCCCCTTGAAGGCCGATGGTGGGCCGACGACATGGAGTTGTTCACCGGGGCGCGCGACAAAACCAGGTGGAGCTGGACACTCATGATCATGGTTCCGTCGTGGCTGACCGACGACATGATCGCCTCGGTGATCGAGACGGTCGGCACGAAGAAGCCACCGCCCCGGCTCGACGACCTTCGCACCGCGACCCTCGACGAGGGACTCTGCGTACAGACCCTGCACCTCGGTTCCTTCGACGACGAGGCACCCGTCCTGAATCGCATGCACGAGGAGTTCATCCCCGCCAATGACCTACGCATGAGTGGGCACCACCATGAGATCTACTTCAGCGACTTCCGCAAGGTGGCACCGGCGAAGCTCCGTACGATCCTGCGCCAGCCGGTCGAGAGGACTCACCGGTAGGGATCGGTGATCTCCCGCAGGCGGATCAGCGATCTCTCCAGCGCCGCATAGTCGTCGGCGCCCAGCTGATCTCGCCACTCCAGCTCGATGGCGTCGACCTCCCGCGCGGCGATCTCACACAACTCGACGCCGCGGTCGCTGAGGGTCACCAGCCGTGCCCGACGATCCGACGGATCCGGCACCCGCATCAGGTACCCCGCGGCCTCGAGCTGATCGACGATGCCACCGGCGGTCTGCTTGGTGACGCCCGCCTGTTCGGCAAGATCTGTCAGGCGCATCGGCTCGGGTGCGAGCCTCTGCACCACCCGACTCTGCGCGAGGGTGATGTCGTCGGCCCCGGCGTCGGCGAGACGCGCCATCACCCGCCGTTCGATGGACCGGTGGGCCACGAACATCAGGACGCCGAGGGCCGGCCGTTCGTCGGTCATGCCATTGACTTTAGTACGGAACCCTGACTAATATGGTCAGGCATCCTGACCAATTCGTAACGGGAGCACGTCATGGACAGTGACACTCTCTGGAACCACGTCGACGAACAGCGAATCGACCTGGCCGCACTGATCGAATCCCTCTCCGACGAGCAGCTCGGCACGCCGTCCCTGTGCGCAGGCTGGACCGTGCGCGACGTCGCGGTGCACCTCACGCAATCGCACGCCGACGCGCGTCAGGTGATCCCCGAAGCCATCCGATACGGCTTCCGCTTCAACACGATGATCCGCAACATGGCGATCCGCGACCGGACGACCCCACCCGAAGCGGCGCAGAAACTGCGTGCGATGGTCGGGTCACGTCGCCATCCGTTCGGGACCAACGAGCGAGCACCCCTCATCGACTCCCTGCTGCACGGCCAGGACATCACCGTTCCGCTCGGGATCGATCGTCCGATGCCGGTCGACGCCGCAGCAGCCGCGGCACAGGAGATCTGGGACATGACATTTCCCTTCTTCGCCCGTCGCCACAATCGGGGTCTACGTTTTGTGGCCACCGACGTCGACTTCGTGGCCGGGTCGGGGCGGGTCGTCGAAGCGCCGATCCGTGAGGTGCTGATGTGCTTCAGCGGGCGGGTCCCGGCGAGTTCCCTTCATCCCTCGGACGGTTCGGACTCCGGTTCCCGCGCCGGCTGACTCCAGCTCGCAAGGATCGAGATCGCCTGACGGGACGGCGATTCCGGCTCCGTCGTGTAGAGATACAGCGCCTGGTCGCTGTCGCCGGGCAACACGAAGGTCTCGTAGTCGACGGTGAGTTCGCCGACGACCGGGTGCACCAACCGCTTGGAACCGAAGGTGCGCTGATGGACCTGATGCTCCGACCACCACTGCCGGAACTCCGGGCTCGACACCGACAACTCCCCGACCAGTTCGACGACGTCGCGATCCTCCGGTGACCGTCCGGCTTCGAGGCGAAGACTCTCGACGGCGTTGCGGGCCTGCAACTCCCAGTCGACGAACAGGTAGCGCGCGTCGTCGGAGAGCAGTATCCAGCGTGCATAGTTCCGTTCACGTCCGGGCATGCGTTCGAAGTCGGCGAACAACGCGCACGCCATCCGGTTGGCCGCCAACACCTCGGTCCGGCGGCCGAGGACCAGCGCGGGATGTGCGTCGAGCGAATCGAGGAGCCGGCGAAGTGCGGGGCGGACGCGCTGCGCCGCCGACCGGGATCGGGCCGCCGCCCGCGGCGCCCGCGTCGACGAGACGAGGTCGTGCAGATGGGTGCGGCCCACGTCGTCGAGCCCGAGCGCCTGCGAGATCGCGTCGCTGACCTGCGTCGACGGCACGATGCGCCGCCCCTGTTCCAGCCTCGTGTAGTAGTCGGTGGACACCCCGGCCAGCAGGGCCACCTCTTCGCGCCGCAAACCCTTGACGCGCCGGACCCGCCCGTCGTCGGGGAGTCCGGCCTCCTGAGGGTCGCGCCCGGCACGAGCACGGCGGAGGAAGTCCGCGAGTTCTCGATTCAGATCGGTCATGACCACCATCATGCGCGTCCGAGGTGGGCCGTGCCTGGGTCTTGCAGTCCTAGGTTGGCCGATCCTGGGTCCGGAATGGTCAGTTATGCCTTCCCACAGTGCCTTTCGGCGCGGGATTCTGGTGTCACCGGTTCGACTGACGGACCGCGACCCCACAGGAGACAATCATGAGCTACCCCACCGATCGTCCGGCAACCTGGTTCGTCACCGGCGCCTCGCGCGGCCTCGGCCTGGAGCTGGTCACCCAGCTGCTGCAGCGCGGCGACAACGTCGCGGCCACCACCCGCTCCGCCGGTCGGCTGACCGGGGCCCTGGCCGATGTCGACACGAGCCGTCTTCTCCCGCTGGAGGTCTCGCTCGCGGACGAGGCCGACGTCAAGGCCGCGGTCGCGGCCACCGAGGAACGCTTCGGCGGCATCGACGTGGTCGTGAACAACGCGGGCTACGGCTTCCTCGCCGCGGTCGAGGAAGTGACCGACGCCGAGGCCCGCGAGATGTTCGACGTCCAGATCTTCGGGGTCTGGAACGTACTACGTGCCGCGCTCCCGCAGATGCGGGCACGCCGCCGCGGCCACATCATCAACGTGTCGTCGATCCTGGGCCTGACGACGTTCCCCGGTTGGGGCCTGTACTGCGCCGGCAAGTTCGCGCTGGAGGGGCTGACCGAGTCGCTGGCCGCCGAGGTCTCGGACTTCGACATCGCCGTCAACCTGATCGAACCCGGCTACATGCGGACCGACTTCCTGCGCCCCACGTCGCTGGGCCTGCCGGAGTCCACGGTCGACGCCTACCCCGCCATCCGCGAGATGACCCAGGCGCACCAGGCGATGCCCGGCACCCAGCTCGGCGCTCCGGGCCGCGCCGCGTCGGCGATCATCACCGTCGCCGTCGAGGGCAGCGCGCCACTTCATCAGTTGTTGGGATCGGACTCCCTCGAGTTCGCCGACGCCCGACTGGAGGCGCTGCGTACCGAGTTCGACGCCGCGAAGGAGCTCGCGGTGACCTCCGATCACCAGGACTGAGTCCATGCGACTCCGCATCGGTGATGCGACCTCGATCGAAGTCGCATCACCGAAGCAGACTCGGCCGGCGAGAAGTCCGGACGATCAGCTCGCCAGGGCGTACTCCCACGCGTCGGCTCGGCGGTTGTAGGCGACCCGGATGATGGTCCCGGGATCGAGCTGCGCAGCCAGCACCAGCGTCGGCACCAGGAGCTCCAAGGCGTATGCCGCGACCGGATCGGTCGAATCGCCGGCGTCTGCGTCGGCCCTCAGCAGTTCCGCCCATCCCGCGGACTCGAGATATCCAAAGGTGGCTGTCGTGAGGTCCTCGACGGTCAGTTCCAGATCGCGGACCATGATCGTCGTGGTGGCCCGGTGGGAGTTGAGTCCGCCGAACGCGCGGTCGCATCCGCAGGTCCGGGAATCGCACACCACCCACGACGGCAGCACGATCTCGCCTTCGACGGCGTGGCAGAAGTCATCGTGCCGGGTGGCACCGGATGCGGTGGCGGTCAGGACTTTCATGAGCGACTCCGATGTGTCGAAACCACCTCGCAGAACGCGAGGCCCACGCCGCCCGGCGTGGTGCGACCCACGGTGACGAACGGCCCCGACAATCAGCGCCGTGGCCGACGACGCCATCCACAGCCCGGCCAGACATCCACAGGTCCGGGCCCTAGGCCCGGTGAATGAGGTTGCACGCGACGGGAGTACTGCTCGATGCCGACGGTGCCCTCGAAGCCGCTGACGGGTTCGCCGCGCAGGTTGTCCAGGAGCCGACGACCCGATCTTGGAGAAGTTCTCGACGTCATGGGTTTCCGGGTACAGCGACCTCGTGAAGTCGTCGTACCGCATCGGAACACCCACGGAGACTCCGGAATTGATTCGTCCGTCACTGAGTAGGTCGACGGTGGCGAGATCTTCGGCCAACCGCAGCGGATTCTCCAGACCCCGTTCTCGTCGAATCGTCCGATAGTCAGGAAGCCGAGATTCTGCAGTGGTTCACCACGCTGCGGCATGGACAGATTGTGTCACCGGCGATACCACCGGTCACCGAGAATCATGGTGCGCGAAAGTTCGACGAGGTCGGTGCCGTTCGAGTCGCGTCTATAGTCGGGTGCACACCGACTCGACCGAACGGATCACCATGCCGACAACAGTCGCCGAGAGGATTGTCGAAGAGCTCGACCGTGCCGGAGTGCAGCGTGTGCACGGGCTTCCGGGTGATTCACTCAACGGTCTCACCGACGCCCTGCGCACCACCGAGGCCATCACCTGGCAACACGTCCGGCACGAGGAAGCGGCTGCGTTCGCAGCCTCCGCCGAAGCCGCACTCACCGGCGAACTCGCGGTGTGCGTGGGCAGTTGCGGCCCCGGCAATCTCCACCTGATCAACGGGCTCTTCGACGCTCACCGCAGCCGCGTGCCGGTCCTCGCGATCGCGGCCCACATCCCCGGACCCGAGATCGGCAGCGGCTACTTCCAGGAAACCCATCCCGAACAGCTCTTCCGCGAGTGCAGCGCCTTCTGCGAGATGGTCAGCACCCCCGAGCAGATGCCCCGGCTGCTCGACGTCGCATTGCGCACGGCGGTCGAACGACGCGACGTGGCCGTTCTGGTGATCCCCGGCGAGCTGTTCCTCAAACCGTGCCCCAAACGTCGTGCGGGCGCCCCGATCCGGCAGGTACCACGGGTGGTCCGTCCCACCGACGCGGAGTTGACCCGCACCGCAGACACTCTGAACGCCGCTCGGCGGGTCACGATCCTCGCGGGTGCCGGTGTCCAGGGCTCTCACGACGAGGTCGTCGGACTCGCCCACGCGTTGCAGGCACCGATCGTGCATGCGTTGCGCGGCAAGGAGTTCATCGAATACGACAACCCCTACGACGTGGGCATGACCGGCCTGCTGGGCTTTTCGTCGGGGTATCGCGCGATCGAGAAGTGCGACACCCTTCTCATGCTGGGGACCGACTTCCCGTATCCGCAGTTCTATCCGTCCAAGGCGACCATCATCCAGGTCGACATCCGTGGCGAACAGATCGGTCGACGCTGTCCGGTCGACGTGCCGCTGGTCGGCGATGTCGGCGACACGGTGCGCGCACTGCTCCCGCTGATCTCGGCCGACCGCGATCCCGAACACCTGACGACCTCACTCGCCCACTACACAAAGGCGCGTCGACGCCTGGACGACCTGGCCGACAACGACCGCAACCGGTCCCCGATCCACCCGCAGTACCTCACCCGACTCATCAGCGAAAAGGCAAGCGCGGATGCCGTCTTCATCCCCGACGTCGGTTCGCCCGTCGTGTGGGCCGCGCGGTACCTGACCATGAACGGGTCCCGCCGACTGATCGGCTCGTTCACCCACGGGTCGATGGCGAATGCGGTCTCGCAGGCGATCGGCGCGCAGACGGCATTCCCTCGGCGACAGATCATCGCCCTGGCCGGCGACGGCGGGCTGGCGATGCTGCTCGGGGAGTTGCTCACCATCACCCAGAACGAGCTGCCGGTGAAGATCGTCGTCTTCAACAACTCGTCGCTGAACTTCGTCGAGGTGGAGATGAAGGCAGCCGGATTCGTCAACTACGGCACCGATCTGGAGAACCCCGACTTCGCGAAGCTCGCCGAATCCGTCGGCATCCGCGGACGCAAGGTCGAGCAGGCCGACGACCTCGCCGGCGCCGTCGACGACTTCCTCGCCCACGATGGCCCGGCGCTGCTCGACGTGACGACGGCCCGTCAGGAACTGTCGATCCCACCGACCATCACCGCCGCCCAGGCCAAGGGCTTCACCCTCTACGCCCTGCGTACCGTGCTGTCCGGTCGTGGGGACGAACTGGTCGATCTGGCGGAGACCAACGTCTTCCGGCGGCTGTTCGACTGACCGCCCTAACGCTGCGCGGCCGAGAGTCCGGTGAGAGCCTGATCGATGTGATCCGGCCATTCCTGGGCGACAATGTGATTCACCGCTGAATCCCCGGCGTACGCACTCGAGATCACCACATCGACGGTCAGTGTCGCCAGCAGACGCAGGCTCTCCGCAAGAGTGTGTGCGTTGCTGAAACTCGGCAGATATCCGGCCGTCCATTCGCCGGATTCGCTCAGGTACAGGGTGTCCCCGGTGAACAGGTACCGGAGGCCGTCGTCACCCGGCACGAGGTAGCACGTGCTGCCGGGTGTGTGCCCGGGTGTCGGGATCACCTCGACACCGTTGTCGTCGACGTACCTTTCGGCGAGCGCTATGTCCACGCGCGCATACCGGCCGATCCGGCCGACCTCGGGGGCGGGAGCGTGCAGCGTCGCCCCGAACCGGTCCTCGATGCGGCCGAGCATCGGTCCGGCCTCATCGTGATGGGACAGGTACTGGTCATCGACGCCACCCAGCTTTTCCAAGTCGGCGAACTCGGCGTCGGACGCCACCGAGTAGAACAACGCGTTGCGGTCCGACGTCCACAGGTAGGCATGCGTGGTGAGGCCGGGGAATGGATTGTCGGTGGCGGTCTCCCAGAGGTCGGGTAGCACCTGTCGCATCGGGGTTCTCCTCGGTGAGGGCGGTCACTTCCACCCACGGTGCAACTTCAAGTGCACTCGAGGTCAAGGAGGCGGCGTGCACCTTCCACCCGACGGGTGATACACATGAGGGAATTCGTCTCAATACTTGGGGGTTCCCGTGTCCGCAGTGCTGTCGGGTCGCTCGACCGACGACGATCCCGCCTTCCCGAGCGCCGTCACCTACGACGCCGCGACGTCCAACCGCCGACTGCAGCGCGCACGCGCCCTTGTCCGGAGGGCGACGGGTAAGGACCTCTACCCCGAGCCCGAGCAGCTGCGCACCTTCGCCGAGGACATGTTTCGCACCGACCCGGTGGCCGAGCGGTTCGTCGACGAGGTCTACGGCACGCTCGGCCCGGAGGCCGCCCGGGCGCTGCTGGACAAAGCACTCACCGACGGGCTCGACAGCATCGAGAACCCCCCGCCGGCGCTGGTCGAACTGTTCGAGGAATTCGAGACGGTTCCCGACTGGGTCGACCCGGAGCTCATCGCGGAGGGCGAGGAGATCTGGCGTCGCTGGGGCACCGGCCTGTTCAGTGTCGCCGGCGGGATCACGCTCGAGATGTACACGGAAGCCGCGGTTGCCAAGCCGCTGTCACTGGCCGGCGGATACGCCGGCGACAACGCGCTACGCCGATTCCTGGAGACGTCCCGGTTCTGGATCGACGTCTCCCAGCCCGGCGCGCTGCTGACCCCGGGGTCGGCCGGACGGGCGACGGCGATGCGGGTCCGAGTGATGCATGTGTGGGTTCGACGCACCGTCGCCAAGCACCCCGAATGGGACGTGGAGCGATGGGGCGAGCCGATCAGTCAGTCGTATCAGCTGCTGACCCTGCTCGGCGGCAGCGTCGTGCCCGCGTCGGCACTGTGGCTGACCGGCGTCCAGACCACGCCTCGCGAGATCCGGGTGCTGTTGCACTATCAGCGCTACCTCGGGCATCTGCTCGGCGTGCGCACCCAGTGGTTCCCCGAGACCATCGCCGACTCGCTACGACATGCCCAATCCGGTCCCGGGTCTCGCGCTGATCCTGTTGCGACTGCCCGCCGTGACGCTCATCGAGACACTGCGCCGGGTCTCCCCGACGTTCCGCCGACTGCACGAGAAGGTGATGTGTCGCCACCGGGAGAATTGGCACCGCTGGCAGTCCTCGGGGCGCCCGGCGGAGTTCGCCCACGGCAAGGGGCTGCGACGCTGACGTCCAGGCCGTGTCGTAGAGCGCGGGACCGGAGGATGCCACGGTTTTGCCTGCGGAACCCGCGCGATTAGCGTTGTCGAAATGACCCAACCCCCGATCACGGAACCGACGGCAGCCGGTGAGGCGCCCGACCTCGAGACGCGCGTCGGCCACTACTACGTCCTCGACGGCTCCTACGAGGTGGGACGCGAGAAGGTCCGCGAATACGCCCGCGCGGTCCAGGACTACCACCCTGCCCACTGGGAGCCGGAAGCCGCTGCTGCCCTTGGATACTCGGGACTCGTCGCACCGCTGACGTTCACCTCCATCCCGGCGATGGCCGCGAACCGGGAGCTGTTTGAGTCCGTGATCGTCGGCTACGACACCTACGTGCAGACCGAGCAGGTCTTCGAGCAGCACCGGCCGATCGTGGCCGGGGACGAGCTCGTCACCGACGTCGAACTGTCGAGCGTGCGCAAGGTCGCCGGCCGTGAGCTGATCACCGTGACCAACACCATGACCGACGCCGCCGGCGAGAAGGTGCACACGATGCACACCACGGTTGTCGGGGTCACCGCCGACGAGGTCGATCCGACTCTCGGCCCCGCGGTGCGCAAGGTGATGATGCACGACGTCAACATCTTCAGCCACGAGGACACCCACCACCTGTACGAGAAGACCGTCCGGCCCGAGGGTGAGATCCGCGTCGCCGACGGCGCGAGCCGTCCGTCCGGCGCGCGCTCCTTCGACGAGCTCTCGGTGGGCGACGAACTGCCGATGCACACCGTCCGCATCTCCCGCGGCGACCTGGTCAACTACGGAGGTGTCGCCGGCGACGCCAACCCCATCCACTGGGACGAGGCGGTCGCCAAGCTCGCGGGGCTGCCCGACGTCATCGCACACGGGATGCTCACGATGGGTCTCGGCGCGGCCTTCGTCGCCTCGTGGTCCGGCGATCCCGGCGCGGTCACCCGCTACTCGGTGCGGCTCTCCCAGACCGTTCCCGTCTCGGCGTCCGACGGCGGCGAGATCGAATTCAGCGGACGCATCAAGTCGCTGGACCCCGAGACCAGGTCCGGTGTCGTCATCATCGTCGCGAAATCGGGTGGCCGGAAGGTGTTCGGTCTCGCGACCATGAACATCCGTTTCGCCTGACCGATCAGAGCGCTACTATCTGCATATGAATGCAGATAAGCATTCACCGGTCGCGCGCTCTCCCATCGCGGAGGATCAGGCGCGGCTGGTGGTCGAGGTCTTCCGGATGCTTGCCGACCCGACCCGCATCCAACTGCTGTGGGCACTGTCCGGCACCGAGATGTCGGTCAGTGAACTCGCGGACGCGGTCGGCAAGCCCGGGCCCTCCGTGTCGCAACATCTCGCCAAGCTCCGGATGGCGCGGCTCGTCCGCACCCGCCGCGCCGGGACCACGATCTTCTACAGTCTCGAGAACGAGCACGTCCAGCGTCTCGTCACCGATGCGGTGTTCAACGCCGAACACGCCGGCCCGGGTGTACCCCCACACCATCGCGGCGATCCCGCACTTCGCGCCGTCGATCCGGGACCGGCCCGGGAGGCGTGAGAGATGACGCATCTGCCTCGCGCCCCCCATCGGCACGACCACCCTGACGATCACGCGCACCGCCATCCGCATCACCACGACCATGCGCACCGGCACGGCTTCCGGGGAATCGTCGCCGAGATCTTCGCGCCGCATTCCCACGACGCGGCCGACAGCGTCGACTCCGCACTGGAGTCCTCGAAGGCAGGCATCCGCGCAGTGAAGATCAGCCTGCTGGTCCTCGGCGTCACCGCTGTCGCACAGGCCGGGATCGTCGCTGCCTCGGGCTCGATCGCGCTGGCTGCCGACACGATTCACAACTTCTCCGACGCCCTCACCGCGGTACCGCTCTGGATCGCTTTCGCCCTGGGCACCCGGTCGGCCACTCGGCGCTACACCTACGGGTTCGGACGCGTCGAGGACCTGGCCGGACTGTTCGTCGTCGCGATGATCGCCCTGTCGGCGTTCATCGCCGGATACGAGGCCGTGGGACGGCTCCTCGATCCCCGACCCATCGAACACGTCGGTTGGGTGGCGCTTGCCGGTCTCGTCGGCTTCATCGGCAACGAGTGGGTGGCGCTGTACCGCATTCGAGTCGGCAGACGCATCGGTTCGGCCGCCCTCGTCGCCGACGGACTCCACGCGCGCACAGACGGTTTCACGTCCCTCGCCGTGCTGCTCTCCGCGGGCGGCGTGGCTGTCGGGATTCCGCTCGCCGATCCGATCGTCGGGCTGCTGATCACCGTCGCCATCCTCGCGGTTCTGCGCACCGCGGTGCGCGACGTCTTCCGCCGTCTGCTCGACGGCGTGGATCCCGACCTCGTCGAGACCGCCGAGAAGACCCTCGCCGAACGTCCGGGGGTGCTGGCCGTCCGTAGTATCCGAATGCGCTGGATCGGACATCGACTCCATGCCGACGCCGAACTGGACGTCGATCCGAACCTACTGCTCACCGAGGCGCACACCATCGCGCACGACGCCGAACACGAACTGACCCATGCCGTTCCGAAGCTCGCCAGTGCGCTGATCCACGCTTATCCCGCACACGGGGATCATCCCCACGGGCAGCAGGAACACACGGTCAACACCCGCCCTTGATGACGAAGCACGGCCGCAGATGACCCGCTGGAGGACATCGGGCGCCACTCGGTGGCCACAACATCAGAGCCCCCGACCGAAGTCGAGGGCTCTGATGCCTGCGGGCTGCAGATGAATCACTCCAGGATGAAGACCGGGATCTCTCGGTCGGTCTTGGTCTGGTACTCACCGTAGGGAGGGAAAGCCGCGACGGCGAGCTCCCACCAGTGAGCGCGCTCGTCGCCGCTGATCTCACGCGCGGTCAGTTCCTTGATCTCGGAACCGTCCTGCACGGTGACCTGCGGATTGGCCTTGACGTTGAAGTACCAGGCCGGATGCTCCGGTGCACCGCCTTTGGAGGCGACCATCGCGTACTTGCCGTCCTCTTCCACGCGCATGAGCGGCACGTAGCGCTTCTTGCCGGACTTCGCGCCGGTGGTGGTGAACAGCACGATCGGACGATCCTGGACCAGCACACCCTCGGTGGTGCCCTGCTCCAGGATCTTCTCGGTCTGCTCGCGGACCCAGCCTTCAGGACTCAATTCTGCGTTGACACTCATGGCCGCAAGAACACTCCGACACCCGTACCTATTCCGCCGTCGTCCGCCGATCGCCGCCGTCTTCGGCGACCGTCTCCGGTGCTGCTCCCGCTCCGGACGCCGGTCGCGACCCGTCGGCAGTCACCTTAGTCTCACCGGTGGACGATCCGTCGTCCACGACCGCCTTCAGGTCCGAACCACCGGAATCCGGCACCGGCTCCTTCTCCGTGGTCGAGGAGTCCGACACTGCCGGCACATCCCCGATCGGGTCAGCACCGGGAGTCGTGTCGTCGGACTGTTCTCCGCCGGGACCCGAGGGCGATCCGCCGTGCTCGCCTCTGGGGCGGGGCCGGGATCGAGGGGCTGGGTGTCCTCGAAGATTCCCGGGTCGGGACCCGGCTTCGTCGTATTGCCCTGATCGTTCCCCGAACCACCGCCGGAACCGGTCACGACGGGGAAGAGAACGATCGTGCTTCCCAGCCAGTCCAGTGTGATCGCTCCCGGCCCATACACCGGGTCGGCGACATTCGAATCGCTGCCGCCGACGATGACGGGTGCGAACCCATAGCTCGAGGTGACCGCGATCCGGTGGGTTCCGGCCGACTGACCGAGGGTGACCCGAACGAAGTCCTTCGTCAACGCTTTCGCGCTGCCTCCCCCGAGCACCACGTCGTCGAGGATGTCCTCCAGCGACCGGTCGCCGGTGAGGAGCGTCCCGGGATTCGTCAGGCCGAACTAGATCTCCTTCTTCAGCCGGTCGTAACGAAAGTCGAATGCGCCCAGAACGTTTGTGCACGCACCAGCCGAGGACGAGGCCGCTATCGCAAGGGCACCGAAGCAGGTGACCGACCCGGTGTCGTCGGCAGACGCCGTCGCGACGCCCAACCCCAGGACGGCGAGGGCGAAGGCGACGTCACCGGCGCTCGGAGACGAGGTTCCGGCGACAGAGCCTGGAAGGAATGCGAACGACGCCCCGTCACCCTGCGCGTCTGGGTGGTTGAGCACGGTCCCGCCGAGGACTCCCTGCGAAACGATCTGGATGCCCGCCACCACCGACGCCGAACCGGTGGCGATCTTCTTGCGGCGTTTGCTCCGTCTCCGAGCAGTCATGAGACAGCGTTTCTCTGTACAGGAAATGCGCACGAGGGATTCTTCGGCTTCCCGACCGAAGCACTGCCAGAGATATACCGGAACAGAGAAAACCGGACATTAACGACACCGGCCTCGCGACTCAGTTGGCCCGATAGTGACGGTTGGTACCACGCGCACCACCAGCACCATGCGCGTTCCGGCTCTCGGCGGCTGTCCCGCCGGCGCGGTTCTGAACGGCACGGCCTCGACGCGATGGGAGCGTGCCGAGGCGTTCAGGCGATGAGCTCACCGCCGTCGACGGTGGGCACCGCGGCGAGCAGTTCACGCGTGTAGGGGTGCTCCGGGTTTCCGAAGACGCGGTCGGCGTCGCCGTACTCGACGACCTCGCCGCCGCGCATCACCAGGATGTCGTCGGCGACGTGGTGGATGACGCCGAGGTCGTGCGAGATGAAGACCAGTGAGACACCGGTTTCCACCTGAAGCATCGCGAGCAGGTCGAGGATACGGGCCTGGATCGACACGTCCAGGGCCGACACCGGCTCGTCGCACACGATCACCGACGGTTCGGGTGCCAGCGCCCGGGCGATGGCCACTCGTTGACGCTGTCCACCGGACAGGTGCAGTGGGTGACGCCATCGGAAGGCATCCGAGAGTCCGACGCTGTCGAGCAGTTCGGAGATACCTTCGTCGAGCGCCTTGCCGCGTAGGCCGCGGGAGCGCAGGCTGTCGCGCAGGATACGTTCGACGTTCCACCGGGGATCGAACGAGCTGAGGGGATCCTGGTAGATGACGGAGATCTGGTGCCGGTTCACCCGACGTTCGACATCGGTCAACGCGCTCCACGGCCGTCCGTTCAGCTCGACGGTCCCCGCGTCGGGGTCGGTGAGTCCGAGGACCATCCGAGCCGTCGTCGTCTTGCCCGATCCGGATTCGCCGACGATTCCCAGCGTCTTTCCTGGGAGGACGTCGAAACTCACACCGCGTACCGCCGGTCGCGCCGTGTTGTGCTTGCCCTCGAACGACTTTCGAAGATCACGGACGCGCAGCGCGGGAGTCGCGTGGGTCCCGGATGCCGCCGTGGGCTCCGGAAGGGTTTCGCCGCTCGTCAGGAGCGTGCCCTTGGAGGTGCGCGACGGCACCGATGCGAGCAGGCTTTCGGTGTATTCGTGCGTGGGGTTGCGCAGCACCTGGTCGGTGGAGCCGTATTCGACGATCTCCCCGTGCCGCATCACCGCGACACGGTCGGCCAGGCGGGCGACGACGGCCAGGTCGTGGGAGATCAGGATGACGCCGTTGCCGCGTGCCTTGGCCTCGCCAAGGACGTCGAGGATCTGAGCCTGGACGGTGGCGTCGAGAGCGGTGGTCGGCTCGTCCGCGATGAGCAGCTTCGGATCCTGGGCGAGGGCCGATGCGATCAGCGCGCGCTGGCGTAGACCGCCGGAGAGCTCATGCGGACGCTGCGCAGCCCGGACGCGGGGTTCGGGGACGCCGACCAGTGTCAGCAGTTCGACGATCTTCTCCTCGCGATCCGCACGTCGGAGGGGCGATCGGCTCCGAAAGACGCCTCCGCCACGGGAATCCGAGTGCGCGGTCAGCGCTTCCCCTATCTCGCTCCCGACGGTACGCAGCTGGTCCAGCGACACCAGGGCATCCTGGAGGACGAAGCCGATCTCACGACCACGCAGACGATGCCAATCCCGGTCCTTGTATCCGAGCATCGACCGTCCGTCGAATGCGATGGTCGCGGCGCTGATCCGGGCACCCTCGCCCGTGAGCCCGATGAGTGTGCGCGCGGTCACCGACTTTCCCGACCCGGACTCGCCGACGATGGCGAGGCATTCGCCCGCGTCGACCGTGAACGAGACGCCCTTGACGACTTCCCGATCACCGAAGGACACATGCAGGTCCCGGATCTCGGCGAGCGGCGCCCGCGTGCCGTCGGTGTCGGCGCCATCCGCCCGTTCCTCGATGGAGCTCGCGACCACGGTCATCGGGTTGTTCCTTCCAGTCGGGCGCCGAGGTGGCGTCCCACGGTGGTGAATGCCAGTGCGGTGATCACGATGACGAGGCCGGGGAAGATCTCCAGCCACCACGCCACCGTGATGTAGGTGCGTCCGGCGTCGAGCAGTGCCCCCCATTCGGGCGACGGCGGCGCGACACCGAGACCGAGGTAGGCCAGCCCCGACGCCCAGATGATCGCCTGGCCGATGCCAAGTGTGGCGGTCACGATCATCGGACGAAGAGCATTGGGAGCGATGTGCTGCACCAGGATTCGCGTCCGCGAGTGTCCCAGCGCGGTCGCCGCCTCGATGTAGGCGGCATTGCGGACCGTCAGGACCTGTCCGCGGATGATCCGGGCATAGCCCGGGGCGATGCCGATCCCGATCGCGAATATCAGTGTGTACGGCCCGGGGCCGAACACCGACGTCAGCAGGAGTCCGAGGAGGATCGTCGGAAAGGCGAACAGAACGTCGATCCAACGATTCGCCAGGGCCTGCGCGATCCGGCCCGAGAGCCCGGCCGTGATTCCCAGCGCCACGGCCAGCAACAGGGCCACGGCCACCGCGCCGAGGCCGATGGCGAGGGACTGCCGAGTGCCGAAGATGATGCGAGTCAGAAGATCTCGACCCGACAGGTCGGTACCGAACGGATGCGCCCAGGTCGGCGGCGACAGCGTCTCGTCGAGGTTGATCGCGAGCGGGTCGTACGGCGCGATCAGCCCAGGTACCACCGCCGCAAGGGCCAGCAGGACCAGCACCCCGAGCGCGGCGATGACGGTGGGCGGCAACGACCACGGCCGCCGTGACGTCTCCGGTAGCGCGGTGACCGTGCTGCGGGACGTCTTGATGGACGGTTTCTGGGTGGTGGTCACGGGACCTCGATCCGGGGGTCGATGACGGTGTACAGGAAGTCCACGAGCAGGTTGGCGACCGTGTAGATCGCGGCGACGAGCACGACGATGCCGCTGACCAGTGGGACGTCTCTCGAACTGGCGGCTGCGACGAGGGTCTGGCCGATGCCCGCTCTCGCGAACACCGTTTCGGCGATGACCGCACCCGAGAGCAGGGCACCCATGGCCCAACCCGAGACGGTCACGGCGGGAATGACCGAGTGGCGCAACACATGTCGGGCACGAACCGACAGATCGCCGAGACCCCGGCTCCGGGCCGTGAGGACGAAGGGCTGGTCGAGTGCGCGTGCGAACTCGTCGCGGGCGATGCTGCCGAGGAATCCGGCGAGGGGAATCGCCAGTGTGAGCACCGGGAGAACCAGTCCGCGCAGCGAATCGCCGCTCTCGACCGGGAACCAGGCGAGGTTGATCGCGAAGACCACCAGCAGGATCGAGCCCAGCCAGTACTGCGGGAGTCCGGCGCTCACGGTCTCGAGCAGGGCGCCGAGCGCGCCGCCCGGCCCACGGCGGCCGGCCGTCAGCGTCGTGGTCACCAGCACCAGGAGCCAGGCGACGATCAGCGCACTGATGGTCAGGACCAGGGTGGGACCGAGCTGGGCGGCGATCACCTCGGTGACCGGCTCGCTCAGCTGGTACGACGTACCGAGGTCACCGTGCAGCAGACCCTGCAGGTAATGCAGATACTGCTGCCAGATCGGATCGGTGAAACCGAACTGATCGTTCACCGGGCCCACCTCGTCGGCCGTGCGTTCCCGGCTCTCGCCCGACGACAGGTTCAGCAGCAGCGTCGCGCGGTCACCGGGTGCAAGCACCTGCAGGAGGAACGTGATCGTCGCGGCCGCCCACAGCACGAACACGGCCGAGCCGAGCTTGCCGAGCCACCGCAACCACACCGCCGAGCCCCTGCGTCGTCGACGCGCGACCGGCCGGCCCGCCGAGCCCGCGTCGACGATCGTCGTCTTGTCGGTCTGAATGGTCATCGCACAAACCTCGCATCCGCGAACACCGGTTCACCCTGGGATTTCTCGACCCACACGTCGTGCAGCTTCGGGTTCGCTGCGATCGAGGTCGTTTGTGTGTACAGCCCGATCGACAGCGCCTGGTCACCGATCAGCTTCTGGGCCTGACTGTAGAACTCGCGCTGTTCCGCGGGGTCTGCCGAGCTGTTGGCCTTCTCGATCAGTCCCTGGAGAGTCGGATCGTTGTAGTAGGCCGTGTTGTGCGGGTTGGGTGAGTCCTCGAGCCGCTGGCGCCAGTTGATGTAGAGCAGGCCGGGAGTCGGACTCGTCCAGTAGCCGACGTAGGCGTCGTAGGTGTCCGGCTTGGCGTAGTTGCCGCCGAAGTACTCGCTCTGCGTCGCCGGGACGAGTTCGATGTCGAAGCCGACGTCGCGGGCCTGGTACGCGATGTTCTGCAGGATCGCCGCGCCCTCGGGTCCGACGATGGCATCGGCCGCGTACACGAGCCGCGCGGTCAGCCGCCGACCGTCCTTGGTGCGGACGCCGTCGTCGTCACGCGAAGTCCACCCCGCCTCATCGAGCAGGGCGTTCGCCTTGTCCGGGTCGCGGTCATACGCGCCGGCGGACGGATCGTAGTCGGGAGTGCTCTGACTGAGGGCGCCGTTCGAATTGAACGGCACCACGCCGAGAAACGCAGTCTCCACCGCCTTCTCGCGGTCCGCGGAGTACGCGAACGCCTGGCGCACCCGGACGTCGTCGAACGGTGCGTGGGCGACGTTGAGCGTGATCGCGTTGGGGCGACCCGGGGTCACGTACTGCTTGGTCTGGAATCGCGTTGTCGCGTCGGCCCAGTTGATGGCCGGGACGTTGTAGATGACGTCGGACGAACCACTGGTCAAGGAGCCGTACCGGAGTACCGGGTCCTTGAGGAACTTCCAGATCACCTTGTCGACGTAGGCCGGTCCCTGATGTCTCGCATTGGCCGGCGCCGAGTTGTAGTTCGGGTTGCGCACGAAGGTGATGCTGCGGTTGCGATCCCAGCGTTCGATGATGAACGGTCCCGATCCGACCGGCTGCGAGCAGTTCGCCTTCTTCCCACGCGCGAGCGCGGTGGGCGACTGGATTCCGAAGTAGCCCTGGGTGAGAACGGTCAGGAGCGGACTGTACGGCTGCTTGAGATGCAGCGCGTAGGTGTTGCGGTCGATGACCTCTCCCCCGGCGTAGTACTGGCCGATGTAGGCCATCACCGTCCCGTTGGGTGCGTCCGGATCGAGGTACTTGTCGAAGTTGGTCTTCACCGCAGCCGCGTCGAGATCGGTTCCGTCGCTGAACTTCACGTCGGGCTTCAGCCGGAAGGTGTAGGTCGTGCGGTCGGGTGAGATCTCCCAGTTCGTCGCCAGCCACGGCACGGGAGTCCCGTTGTCGTCTAGCGAGACCAGGTTGTCGAGGTATTGCCGCGCCAGGTAGGCGTTCTGGACCCAGCCGCCGTGGATGCACGGCGGTTCCTGCTCGTGCCCGTATTCGATGACGCCGCCGTCGACGTAGTCGCCGGCCGCGGCGGGAATGCCCGTCGACGTGCCGTCTCCGGTCGCCGGGCGCTCACCGCACGCCGACAGCAGAGCGGCGGCCGACAGACTCACCGCCAGTAGGGCTCGAGTCCGTCTGGAACGGACAGATCTGAACACGGCAGGTACTCCTCGTTATCGAGAGTCAGGATTCGACAGTGATCGAAAGCGGAAGGGGCGGCGGGCCGGCACGGAAGTCTCGGCACAGCTGAATCAGAACTCTGACCCGCGGTCGTCGTCGTACGGTAACGACCGAAGGCGTCTGCGTCAGGCTTTGCAGTCACCCTGAGCACAACGACACACGAGACGGCGCGCGAACGTACCGTCGTTCGGGTGTCAGAGCCAAAACCCTTGCGTTTCGCCGCCTTTGTGATGAACACGACCTCCCACATCCTGCATGGGGCGTGGCGTGCCCCCGGTGCGCGGCAAACGGACTTCAACTCGCTGCAGCACTGGATCGACCTCGCAAAGACGTTGGAGGAGGCGCGATTCGACTTCGTCTTCTTCGCCGACGTCGTCGGACTCTACGACGATTACCAGGGCGACTGGAAGAAGTTCGTGGACACCGGATTGCAGATCCCCAGCAACGACCCGATCGTTCTCGCGTCCGCGTTGGCGTCACACACCGAGAACCTGGGCATCGCCATCACCAGCTCGATCCTGCAGGAACACCCCTTCGACTTCGCCCGCAAGATCTCGACGCTCGATCACGCGTCCGATGGCCGCATCGCGTGGAACATCGTCACGAGCCTGTCCCAGAATGCCTGGCGCAACTTCGGATACGACGGGATCACCGCCCACGACGACCGGTACGCGTGGGCAGAGGAGTACGTCGACGTCGTCTACAAGCTCTGGGAGGGCAGCTGGGATGACGGCGCGCTGATCCAGGACAAGGACAGCGGCGTCCACGCAGACTTCGACAAGGTGCACAAGATCCATCACGTCGGTGACCGCTACCGCGTCGAGGGACCGCACCTCGTGGCACCCTCGCCGCAGCGCACACCGGTGTTGTTCCAGGCGGGTTCGTCACCGACGGGCCGCCGCTTCGCCGCCCGCAATGCCGAGGCACAGTTCATCGTGTCGCCCACTCCGCAGGCCGCCAAGGGCCTCGTCGACGACACCCGTCGTCTGGCGGTCGAGGCCGGCCGGGACCCTCAGGACATCCAGTTCTTCCAGGGGCTCTCCTTCGTCATCGGCAGCACCGAGGAGGAGGCACGCCGGAAGGCCGCCGAACTCGACGAGTACATCGATCCGAGCACGATCATCGCCCACTCGGCGGGTGGTCTCGGGCTCGATCTCGGCTTCTACGATCTCGACACCCCGATCGGCGAGATCCACACCGAGGGCACGCAGAGCACCCTGCTGTGGCTGCGCGAGGCCGTGCCCGACCGTGAGCCGACCGTCCGCGACCTGGCCGAACTGCGCAGCCGCAGTGGACGGGTCGTCGGCACCCCCGAACAGATCGCGGACCGCCTGGCCGAATGGCGAGATGCGGGCGTCGGTGGCATCAACGTCATCAACGCGACGATCCCGGGAAGCTACGTCGAGTTCGCCGAGCACGTCCTGCCGGTGCTGCGGGAACGCGGACTCGCCCAGCACGACTACGCGCCGGGCACGACGCGACGCAAGCTCACCGGCCGCGATCGCCTGCCCGAGTCCCATCCCGCGGCGGCCTATCGCGGTGCGTTCGCCGAAAAGGTCGAGGTGTCGGCGTGAGCGTGCTGAGCCGTGTCGTCGCGGACCGATCGGCGATCCTGTCCGAGATCGGGGCCGATGCCGCGGTGCGTGAGCTCACCGGCATCGATCCTCACGCCCAGGTGCGGTTGCTCAGTGAAACCGGCTATACCGCTTTGACTCTCGACGACGGGTCCGGTCCCGGGGCCGGCACTCCCGAGCTGTTCGGGTTCCTCATCGATCTGGCACGCGCCGATCCGATCGTCGCCCACATCCTGCGTGCGCACTACTGGTTCGTCGAGCAGATCCGCCGGTTCCCCGACGGGCCCGTGCGCGACCGCTGGGTCGCGGAGATCGCCGCGGGAAAGGTCTTCGGCAACGCGACCAGCGAACGCACCGGAAGCGCGGGTTCGCTGTCGTTCCAGACCGAGCTGGAGGCGGTCGACGGCGGGTGGCTGCTGACCGGGGCCAAGTTCTACAGCACCGGCACCGCGTTCTCGGACTACGTCTCGGTCACCGCGACCGTACGAGGCGGTGAATTCGACGGCAAGATCGCGCGGATCGTCCTGCCCGTCGACCGTGACGGCGTGACCGTCGTCGACGACTGGGACGGGATCGGTCAGAACCGCACGGGTACAGGCACGACCACCCTGGACCGCGTCCCGGTGTCCGCCGACGACGTCCTGGCCTTCACGGACCCGGCGTCAGCCGCTCCGCTGGCGAACGACGGCCCTTTTCTTCAGCTCTACCTACAGGCACTGATCACCGGAATCCTGTTGTCGGTCGGCGATGATGCGACCACGCTGCTGCGATCGCGGACGCGAACGTTCGATCACGCCCCCGTGGATTCGCCGCGCCACGATCCCGTGCTCCTCGGGACCGTCGGCGAGATCGACGCGGCCGCCCACGTGGCGAGGGCCGCCGTCCTCGACGCCGCACAGACGATCGAGGAGGCGTTCGCGCCGGCACGCAGCGGCGAGATCGATCCCGACCTGTTCATCAAGGCCTCGGTGGCGGCCGCGCGGGTGAAGGTTCACGTGGACCGCGTCGGTCTCCGCGCCGCCGCGGACCTGTTCGACGTCGGCGGCGCGTCATCGGCGAGCCGGACCACGAACCTGGACCGGCACTGGCGCAACATCCGCACCGTCACCCTGCACAACCCGACGTCGTACAAGGCCATCGCCCTGGGCGACCTCCTGGTCAACGACACTCCCCTGCCCGCGAACGGGTACTTCTGAGCACAACCCTCGCTCCCGGGAGGCTGAGGCACGGCAGCACCCCCGTCCCGCTCCCTGAGGTGCGAGGAGCGCTGGCGACCGCCCCCGCTCCCTGAGGTGTGAGGAGCGCTGGCGACGAGCCTCGAAGGGCCTGGCGACATTTCCTCGCCAAGCCCTTCGATACGCTCGCAAGCTCGCTACTCAGGGAGCAGAGCCTCACGCGCACAAGCTCGCTACTCAGGGAGCAGAGCCTCACGCTCGCAAGCTCGCTACTCAGGGAGCAGAGCCTCACGCGCACAAGCTCGCTACTCAGGGAGCAGGAGCGAGCGTCAGTTCACCGCACCAGCGAACGCCTCGTCGCCGGCTTTGCCGGCCCCCGCGCCGAACGCGCCGCGGTACCGGGTCGCATGGTGGCGATCCGGCAGCCGGTCCCCCTCCCCGAAGATCTTCTGTCGCAGGGTGCCGTCGGAGTACTCACTCTGGATGAGGCCCCGCTCGCGCAGCGTCGGGATCACATGATCGACGAAATCCTCGTAGGAGGTCGGGATCTCGTAGTTCATCAAGTTGACGCCGTCGACACCGCTCGCCTGCCACGCGGTGAGCTCGTCGGCGATCTTCTCGGGCGTGCCGACGATGCGCAGGTTGGTCGCGGTGTGGTGGGCGACGTCGCGCAGTGTGGCGGGGCGGTCGGTCACCAGGTCGTTGATCCAACCGACGACCGACTGCACGCCTTCCGTCTTGATCTCACCGACCGGGGTGTCGAGGTCGTCGTGACCGAAGTCGATGCCGATGGACCCCGACATGTGCGCGAGGTGTCCGTCGTGGTCGATCCACTCGTCGAGTTCCGCGGCGACGCGTGCCGCTTCGGCCTCGGTCGAGGTCGGCACGACGTACAGCCCCTGGAAGAACTTCAGGTCGTCGGCTCGACGCCCGAGCGCGACCGCACGCCGGCGGATGTCGGAGGTGTCCCGGAGTGCGGCTTCACGGTTCGGCGTTCCGAGGAACACTGCTTCGGCGTTCTGCGCCGCGAAGTTGCGGCCGGCCTCTGAGGCACCCGCCTGGAAGAGGAACGGCGTGCGCTGGGGGCTCGGCGACACCAGGTGTGGCCCCTCGACCTGGTACCGCTCACCGATGTGGTTGATGCGGTGGACCTTGTCGTAATCGGCGTGGACGCCGCGCTCACGGTCCTGCAGCAGCGCGTCGTCGTCCCAGCTGCCCTCCCACAGCTTGTAGGTGACGTCGACGTACTCGTCGGCCCACGCGTAACGCGCGTCGTGGGCGGTGAGTCCTTCGAGACCGAAGTTGCGGCTGGCATTGGGCAGGTAGTTCGTCACGATGTTCCACGCGATACGACCCTTCGTCGCGTGGTCGAGTGTCGAGATCCGGCGGGCGAAGTTGAACGGATGCTCCTGCAGGATGCTCGCGGTGAATGCGATGCCGAGATGCTCTGTCGCGTAGGCGATCGCGCTGGCGAGCACGCTCGGGTCGTTGCTCGGGACCTGCAGACCGGCTTCGAAGTACTTCCGCTCGTCACCGCGGTACGGGGCGTAGAGCCCGACGACGTCGGCGAAGAAGATGGCGTCGAACTTTCCACGCTCGAGAGTCTTCGCGAGATTAACCCAGTGGTCGAGGTCGTTGAAGTCGGCCGACCTCGACGACGGGCGACGCCACGTGCCCTGGACGATGTGGCTCGTGGTGTTCATGACGAACGCCGCGAAGTGGAGTGGGCGGACAGGTTCTTGGGACACGAGTGCTGCTTCTTTCACGACGAGGGACGCGACTACGACTGCTGCACCCTAGGTGCGTCCGGTTTGCCGGGGCACGCTTACGCGCAGTGTGATCGAAACCCGACAGTCGGCGCGCACTCCCCCTGCGACTCAGCGGCCAATGACGTCAGGTTCCCTCCCGGCTCCCGGAGCACTGCACACGCAGATCAAAACCGGGTGCCGTCTCGAAACTTACGAGACCCTATTTTGCGACACTTACTTCTCGGAAACTCCCCCAGTTGCGAGACTTGCGAATCGAGTCTCGAATCTCGGCGCGTCTCAGAAACTGTATCGAGACTTTTGAGATAGAGTCCTCCTCGTGACGGAAGAAGTGAGAGGTGGCGCACCGGGGATGGCTCTCGGATACGCGCGCGAGACCCCGGGAGCCCACGCTCTCGGTCCACAGATCGACGCATTGACGGAAGCAGGGGTGGATCCAGGACGGATCTACTCCGACGCCGCCGACCGGGTTCGGTCCGCGGACCGTCGGCCGGGCATGAACGCACTGCTGGACTACGCGCGGGCTGGTGACACCACCGTGGTCGTGGGCATCGACCGTCTCGGACGCAATATCCGCGAGGTCATGGCCATCACGCGTGAACTCGCGAAACGCAGTATCGGCCTCCGCTCGTTGCGCGAGGGCATCGACACCGACGATCCCGCCGGCGCGATGGTCGTCGGAGTCCTGGCGTCCCTGGCCGAACTCGACGACCCCTCCCCCGGGCTCGGCTCGTCGAGGCCGCGGACCACGACGACACACCGGCAGCCTGCATCGACGGTCGGACGCCCCCGTGTCCTCGACGACGAGCAGGTGCTGCGTGCCGAACAGATGCGTGCCGCAGGCGAATCCGTGCCGAGGATCGCCCAGGCGCTGGGGGTCAGCCGTGCAACGCTCTACCGTACTCTCGCCGAAAGGCGCACGGTCCGTTGACAGATCACGAGCACGAGCTCCCCGACCTCGACATCGTCACCGAATACGGCATCGTCACCCGGCTTCCCACGTCGTTTCCGATCTACGACGCCGACCTCGACGAGCATCTCGATCCCGATCTCTTCCAGAAGGGGTTCGACGACGCGGAAGCCGCGCTCTGCGCACTGCCGGCACCGTGGGCACGTCAGCTCGCATCGTCGACCCTCGACTGCCCGCCCGACCCCGACGACGAGGAACCCAGCTACACCCGCGGCTATCGTGCCGCCCTGTACGGGTACCTGCGGCACGCCCGCAAGTGAAGGCCGGGATCGCCACCTGAACATCGCAGCGCTGGCTACAAGTAGCGCTCGGGGCAGGTGGCGATTCCCCGACACCGCGCCACGCGACCCTGCGAGTCGGTGCCGAGGCCTCCGACGCCGTATTGTTCAGGCGTGGTCCAGCTGACAGTGGGAAGCCATCGCGACGACGCGACATCCGAAGTCGTTCTCTCCGCCCTGAAGTTCAACCGTCACACCTTCTGGTGCGGCCAGAGCGGTTCGGGCAAGACCTACGCGCTCGGTGTGGTGCTGGAGCAGTTGCTCCTGAGCACCCGACTCCCGCTGCTCATCCTCGACCCGAATGCCGACTTCACCCGGTTGCCGGAGACGAGGGACAGCTCCGACCCCGAAGCCGCCGCGACCATCGCCGCATCCGACATCCGGGTGCTGCATTCGACGCGGCGCGACCTCCCCCAGCTGCGGACGCGGTTCACCGACCTGCCGCTCGCCGCGAAGGCCGCGGTCCTGCAGCTGGATCCGATCGCCGACGCCGACGAGTACAACGTCCTGCTCCACGCCGACGCCACTCTCACCGGCACGCCGGACCAGAGCACCTACATCACAGCGCTGCGCGCCTCCGCCGACCCCGGCCACCAGCGGCTGGCCAAGCGGATCGAGAATCTCCAGGTCCTCGACTGGGACCTGTGGGCGCGGGGCGAGGTCGCGGCCACCGACATCGTCGACGAGCGCCCCCAGGCAACCGTGCTCGACCTGGGCGGGTTCGCCCACCCGGCGGAACCCAAGGTCGCCGCCCTCAGCGTGCTCGAACACCTGTGGGCTCGCCGCGAAGAGCGTCGACCCGTCCTGATCGTCATCGACGAGGCCCACAACATCTGCCCGCCCGTCGCCACCAGCGCCGTGGAGCAGGCCCTGATCGATCGCGTCGTGCAGATCGCAGCCGAAGGCCGCAAGTTCGGTCTCTGGCTTCTCCTGTCCACGCAACGGCCGACGAAGATCCACCCCAACGTGCTGTCCCAGTGCGACAACCTGTGCCTGATGCGGATGAACGCCCCGCGCGATCTGGCCGAACTCGCCGACACGTTCGGGTTCGTCGGCGAACACATGCTGGCGGAGTCACCCGAATTCCGCCAGGGCGAAGCCCTCTTCGCGGGCGGGTTCATCACCACCCCCACCTTCACCCGGATGGGAGCTCGGATCACCGAAGAGGGCGGCGCCGACGTCGGGGTGCCGCTGCCCGCTTGAACGCCCTGTCCGGCCGTCCCACTGGCCCGACACGAGTTCGTGCGCCGCGCGGGCACGGCCAGACCGACGCGATCGAACCACCCCCCATCTGATCGGACGACAGTGATGTCGCGGTCGTTGGTGAATCGTGACCGGGCGGTGACGCCAACTCCCTCACAGTGCACGCGGTCGGTGCGACTATGGACCGAGTCGGGGGACGCGGTTCGCGAGCACGAACCGGGCGCAGGACCAGTCGAGGTCGGCGTCGCAGCATCTCGGCGGTTCAAGTTGGCGGGCCGCACTTCCCTTCGGACAGTGCAAGGTGGTCGTGCCGTGAACGAATCGATGGGCGACAAGGGACAGATGCTGGGTGCGAGCGACGTCGGCGAACGCGAGCTCGCGGACCTCCGTGCGGAGTTGGACGGTATCGACGACCGACTGCTCGAGGACGTGCGCGCCCGGATAGAGGTGTGCACCCGCATCGCGCACCTCAAGCAGCGATACACCATTCCGGTGATGCAGCCGCGCCGTGTCGGAGCGGTGCACGAGCATGCCCACCGGTACGCCCTCGATCACGACCTCTCCCCGCAATTCCTGCACGACCTCTACGACCTGCTCATCTCGGAGACCTGCCGGGTGGAGGACCTGATCGTGGTGACCGAGGAACTGCGGACCAACAGCGTCCCGGCCGAGAACGCAGGACCGGATCGTGCCCTCACCGAACGGATTGCCGCGGACATCGGCGGCCCGAGCACGGACTGAGGTGGCCGCCGTGCGGACACTACTCATCGACAACTACGACTCGTTCACGTACAACCTGTACGCGGTGTTGACGGAGGTCAACGGCCGGGAGCCGACGGTCGTCGCCAACGACGTGCCGTGGTCGTCGGTGGACCTGACGGCGTTCGACAACGTGGTGGTCTCCCCCGGCCCGGGCCGGCCGGACTGCGCGCGCGACTTCGGGATCAGCGCGCGGGCCCTGACCGACAGCGGGCTTCCCGTGCTCGGCGTGTGTCTGGGCCACCAGGGACTGTGTCACGTGTTCGGCGGCCCGGTGGTACCGGCGCCCGAACCTCGACACGGACGGATCAGCGCTGTGCACCACGACGGCAGAGGCCTGTTCGCGGGACTGCCGTCCCCGTTCCGGGCGGTGAGGTACCACTCCTTGGCGGTCGTGGAGGTCCCCGACGTGTTGGAGGTCCAGGCGTGGTCGGACGACGGTGTCCTGATGGCGGTACGTCATCGGGAACTGCCGTTGTGGGGGGTGCAGTTTCACCCGGAATCGATCTGCTCCGAGTACGGCCGGGAACTCCTGGCGAACTTCGCGGCAGCGACGCCGGTGCGGGCGCCCCGGCCGACCCGGGCGGCAAGGATTCCCCCGACGGCAGCGGAGACCGAAGCGCCGGCGACGAAGCCGAGAGACCGCTACCGGATCCGATCGGTGAAGGTGGACCGGGTCGTGGACCCCGGGGCGGTGTACGAGCGGTTGTTCGCCGGTGGACCGAACAGCTACTGGCTGGACGGGTCGGCGGCCGACGAAGCGGACGGCCGGTTCTCCGTGATGGGTGACTGCTCGGGTCCGCGCGCCGAATACGTGACCTACCGCGTCCCGGAAATGACCGTGCGAGTAGAACATTCGGACGGGACGGTGGAGAAGATCCGCAGCACCTTCTTCGACTATCTCGGCGCGCAACTACGGGAGCGGTCGGTGGCGCCGCGCTCGGATCCACCATTCGGGTTCTGTCTCGGCTACGTCGGCTATCTCGGCTACGAACTCAAGGCGGACACCGGCGGGCAGCTGGCACACGCGTCCGAGCAGGCCGATGCGGCGCTCGTGTTCGCGGACCGGGCCGTGGTGATCGACCACGAGCGGGGATGTGCGTACGCGCTGGCACTCGAATCGGTGGACGGCCCGGATCCCGACACCGCAGACCCCGATACCGCGCGGTGGTTACACGAGACGGCGTCGACCATTGATGCGATGCAGGACACGCTTCCCGAGCCACCAGTAACGGCTCCCCCACTGGTCCCGGCGTCGGAAGAGGTGCCGATCGTATTCCGGCACAACCATCCGACGTACTTGAGGCTCGTCGAACAATGCCTGGCGGAGATCCGCTCCGGGGAGACCTACGAGGTGTGCCTGACGAACACGGCGACCGTGCACCGCAGCCTCGATCCCGTGTCCGGGTACTCGTGTCTGCGCGAGATCAGCCCGATGCCCTACAACGCGTTGCTCCAGTTCTCGGGACTGTCGGTGCTCAGCGCGTCCCCGGAACGATTCCTGAAGGTGGGTGCGGACCGGACGGTGGAGTCGAAACCGATCAAGGGCACCCGGCCGAGGTCGGCGGACCCCGTCGAGGACCAGGGGTTTCGGTGCGACCTGCGAGCCAGCGAGAAGGACCGGTCGGAGAACCTGATGATCGTCGACCTCGTCCGCAACGACCTGTCGCGGGTATGCGTGCCGGGATCGGTACACGTGCCCTCACTGTTCGATATCGAAACGTACGCGCCCGTGCACCAGATGGTGTCGACGGTGCGCGGGACGCTGCGCGAGGGGATGTCAGCGGTCGACTGTGTGCGGGCGGCATTCCCCGGCGGATCGATGACCGGTGCTCCGAAGATCCGCACGATGGAGATCATCGACAAACTCGAAGCCGGTCCGAGAGGGGTGTATTCGGGCGCGATCGGCTACTTCTCGCTGACCGGAACCGCCGACCTGTCCATCGTGATCCGCACCATGGTCGCGACCGATTCCGAGGTGACGTTCGGGGTGGGCGGCGCGATCGTCGCGCTGTCGGATCCGGACGAGGAGTTCGAGGAGACGATGGTCAAGGCGCTGACGATGCGACGCTGCCTGTCTGTCGCCGAAGAGAGTGACCCGTGACCGGACCACCCGTCCCAGGTGCACGGTCGGTGGTCGTCGCCGGCGGCGCCGGCGCGGTCGGGACGATGCTCGCCGACCGGTGGCGCGGTGACGGGAACACCGTGCACGTGCTCGATGCCTGCTCGGGCGATGACATCCGATCCCCCGGCCCAGAGGCGACGAAGCGATTGCGCGAGGCGGACGTCGTGGTCCTCGCGGTCCCGGAGGATGTCGCGCTCGCCGCGGTCGCGGACGTGAGTCCACTGCTGAGTCCGACAGCACTGCTGGTGGAGACACTGTCGGTGAAGACGAGGTTCTCTGCGGCCGTAGCCCGTCTCGACGCCGCCGATCGCGACCGGGGCGGGTCGATCGTCGGGATCAATCCCATGTTCGCGCCGTCCCTCGGCCTGCCCGGGCGCACGGTCGCGGTGGTCATCCATCGGGGCGGCGCGGGCGCAGACCGTCTGCTCGAGGACCTCGCACGATGGGGCGCGCGAGCGGAGGTCACGACCGCGGACCGGCATGACCGGTTGTGCGCGGCGGTGCAGGCCCTCACCCATGCGACGATCCTGTCGTTCGGATGCGCGCTCGCCGACCTCGGAGTCGACGCCGACGAGGCGGCGGCGCTGGCCACCCCGCCGTTCACGACGATGTCGGCGTTGCTGGCGCGGATCACCGGCGGGACACCGGAGGTGTATCGAGACGTGCAGGAGTCCAACCCGTGTGCGCCCGCCGCGCGGGAGGCATTGGGGCGGGCCGTATCCCGGCTGTCGGCAGCGTCCGAGGGCGACGCCGACGACTTCACGGCGCTCCTCGCGCGGGCCGGTGTCCCGCTGGGCAACCGCGCGGACGGGTACGCGCGAGTGTGTGCGCGGATGTTCGAAGGACTGCCGTCGTGAGCGGCCACGTGCCCGAGCACGACGCCTCCGATCCGGTGGAGACTGCGGTCATCCGCGGGCTGGTCCGCAGCTGGCCGCGGCGGGCGACGGTGCGGCGCAACGAACCCGAACTCGACTCGCCCACGATGGACGACCTCTACGACGACACCTGCGTCGACTACCCAGAGGTGCTGCTCCCCTTCGCCGGGCATCCGGTCTGGGAGCGGCTCGACGAGGGTGTCCGGTCCCGCATCCTGGCGTGGGCGTGGATCGCCTACAACAAGAATGTCGTCGACATCGAACAGGACGTGGTGACACCTGGTTTCGGGCTGCTTTTCCGGGACGCGTTCGGCACCGGCTTCTCCGATGCGGGCCGGGCGGCGGTGGTGCAGTCGATGGTCGACGAGGAGTACCACACGCTGATGCACCTGAACGCGTCCGCGCTGACCCGGCGTCGACGCGGCTGGGCGCTGCCGGACGCAGCCTTGCCGGAGACGTCGACCGTGCGGCGGCATCGGGAGGCGCTCTCGCGGGCGGAATCGGCGCGTGCCGCGGCCTTGACGACCCTCGCGTACGCGACGGTCGCGGAGACCTCCATCGCGGACTACCTGACCCTGATCGCCGACGACCGGACGATCCAACCGGTGCACCAAGCCACCATCGCGTTGCACCGCCGAGACGAGCGCGCACACGCCTCGGTTGCGTCCGAGATGATCGCCATGGTCCACGACCGGCTCGACCGACACGACCGGAACATCCTGGCGCGGGCCCTGCGTGATGGCGTCGACGCGTTCACGGCCACCGATGGGACGACGTGGTCGGCGATCCTCGCCGTCGAACAGGTCTCGGCCGGCGATGCGATGCTGCGCGAGGTCGCCGAGGACCCCGATCGCCGCCGATTCCTGCAGGACTGCACCGCGATCGACCGGCTGCTCGCCCGGTTCGGTGAGCTCGACCGGTGCTGACCACGATTCTGCGTGTACCCCGCCGACCCCGAACTTCCTCAGCGGACGGCCTGTTCGCGCAGGAAGGATCGTCGAGTATTTCGATCGCGTCGACAAGAGTCCGTGACAAGACGCAGGCCCCGTCCGCACTGCGGACGGGGCCTGCTCTGTCGGGCTGACAGGATTTGAACCTGCGACCACTTGACCCCCAGTCAAGTGCGCTACCAAACTGCGCCACAGCCCGTTGCTCCCTGCTCAAGCGGAGCGAGATAAAGCCTAGCCGACGACTGCCGTTCGGAACCAATCGCCTGGTCAGGCGGGGTTCCCGGCCGGTCGTCAGATGTCGCGAAACGTGGCGCCGGGCGCAACGATCGACGACATCTGCTACCGCGACCTAGACCGCGGACCGCATCTTGAACCAGATCCAACCGCCGGTGATGGTCGCCAGACCCAGTCAAACCCACCAGTTTTCGGCAGAAACGCCAACCGACGCGGGGGTGATTCTGCCGAAAAAGGGTGGGTCTGCGGTCAGCGTTTGCGACGCTGCTCCCGCTTGTCGCGCACACGCACGTTGATGCGCACCGGCGAGCCGTCGAAGTTGAACTCCTCGCGCAGGCGACGCTCCAGGAAGCGGCGGTAGCCGGCCTCGAGGAAGCCGGTGGTGAAGAGCACGAAGGTCGGCGGTCGTACCGACGCCTGGGTCGCGAACATCACGCGCGGCTGTCGCCCGCCGCGCAGCGGCGGCGGGTTGGCCGCGATGACGTCCTTGAGCCAGCTGTTCAGCGGTCCGGTCGAGATGCGCTTGTCCCACGAGTCGAGCGCGCTCTCCATCGCGGGTACCAGCTTCTGGACCGCACGACCGGTCGACGCCGAGATGTTCACCCGGCGAGCCCACGGCACGCGGGCGAGCTCGCGATCGATCTCCTTGTCGAGCTGGTAACGACGATCCTCGTCGACCAGGTCCCACTTGTTGAACGCGATGACCAGCGCACGACCGCTCTCGATGATGAGCGACAGCACGCGAAGGTCCTGCTCGGTGATCGGCTCCGACGCGTCGATCAGCAGGATCGCCACCTCGGCGGCGTCGAGTGCCGACCGCGTCCGCAACGACGCGTAGTACTCGTGACCACTCGCGGTGCGCACCTTGCGCCGCAGGCCGGCGGTGTCGACGAAATGCCAGGTCTTGCCGCCGACTTCGACGATCTCGTCGACGGGGTCGACGGTGGTCCCGGCCACGTTGTCGACGACGGAACGCTCGGTGCCGGCCAGCTTGTTCAACAGCGAGCTCTTGCCCACGTTCGGCTTGCCGACGAGTGCCACACGACGCGGGCCGCCCAGCACCGGCGCCTCGCGCGGGGTCGCGGGCAGCTTCTCCAGGATGACGTCGAGCAGGTCACCGGCGCCACGACCGTGCGCCGCCGACACCGGGTGCGGCTCGCCGAGTCCCAGCGACCACAGGGCGGCCGTGTCTGCCTCCATGCGCTCGCTGTCGACCTTGTTGGCGCACAGGATCACCGGGGTCTTCGACCGTCGCAGGACACGCGCCACGGCCTCGTCGGTGGCGGTGGCGCCCACGGTCGCGTCGACGACCACGACGATGGCGTCGGCGGTCCGCATCGCGAGCTCGGCCTGGGCCGCGACTGCCTGCTGCAGACCCTTGGCGTCGGGTTCCCAGCCGCCCGTGTCGACGACCGTGAAGCTACGTCCCGACCAGCTCGCCGAGTAGGACACACGGTCACGCGTGACGCCCGGGATGTCCTCGACCACGGCCTCGCGACGGCCGAGGATGCGGTTGACGAGAGTGGACTTGCCCACGTTGGGTCGCCCGACGATCGCCAGCACCGGCATGTGCTCGAACTCGGCGGCACCGTCGGCACCCTCGATATCGGCCAGCTGCCAATCGGATTCGTCCGCCCACGTGCCGTCACCCGGCAACGCCGCCACATCGGTCTCGAAGTTGTCGCTCACCGTTCTGATGCTCCGATCCGGGTCTCCACGAGGCCGCTCAGTTCGTCGAGCACCTCCATCAGGGTCTTGTCGCTGGTGTCGACGACGACGGCATCGTCGGCGGCACGCAACGGCGACACCGCGCGCGTCGAATCGAGATGATCGCGGCGGTTCACGCTGTCGAGAACGGCTGCGTAGTCGCTGTCGCGACCCGCGGCCAGGTTCTGCTTGTGCCGCCGGTCAGCGCGTGCCTCCGGCGTCGCGGTCAGGAAGATCTTGACGTCGGCGGCCGGGAACACCACGGTCCCGATGTCGCGTCCCTCGACCACCACGAAGCGGTCCTGCGCGTTCTGCCGCTGCAGCGCAACGAGTTTGGTTCGCACCTCGGGAACGGCGGACACCGCCGAGACCGCGCTGGTCACATGGTCGGTCCGGATCGGCCCGGACACGTCGCGACCGTCGAGCAACACCGTCGACGACCCGTCTCCGGTGGGGATCAACTCGATGTCGACCGCGTCCGCGACCCGGGCGATACCGGCCGGATCATCAAGTGCCACACCGGCATCGAGGACCGCCAGGGTCACCGCGCGGTACATCGCACCGGTGTCGAGGTAGCTGGCACCGACCTTCTCGGCGAGCAGCTTCGACACCGACGACTTGCCCGTACCGGCCGGCCCGTCGATGGCGACGACGCGCGTGGTGCCAGCGGTCACAGCCCGACCGCCTTGTACAGCGCGCCGACCTCGTCGTTGCCGAGGACACGCAGGCTGCCCGGCCGTTGCTCTCCGAGCGCGACGGTACCCACATGCGTGCGAACGAGTTTCGTGACCGGGAAGCCGACCTCGTCCATCATGCGGCGCACGATGCGGTTCCGGCCCTCGTGCAGGGTGATCCGCACCAGCGACTGTCCCTCGTGGACCTCGATGACGGTGAACCTGTCGACCTTGACCGGACCGTCCTCGAGTTCGATCCCCTCACGGAGTTGACGAGCGACCCCGCGGGGCACCTCACCCTTCAGGGTCGCGAGGTAGGTCTTGGGCACCTCGAACGACGGGTGCATCAGCCGGTGGGCCAGCTCGCCGTCGTTGGTGAGCAGCAGCAGACCTTCGGTGTCGGCGTCGAGGCGGCCGACGTGGAAGAGACGCTGTCCGGCCATCACGCGTTCGGCGACCACGTCACCGACGCACGGACGACCCTGGTCGTCGGCCATGGTCGACTGCCAGCCCTTGGGCTTGTTGAACGCGAGGTACTGACGCGTCTCGTCCATGATCACGCGTGCATCGTCGACATGGATGATCGCGGTGTCGGGGTTGATGCGCAGGCCCTGCTCGGTGACGACGACGCCGTCGACCTTCACACGTCCGGCGGCGATCATCTCCTCGGCGCCGCGGCGCGAGGCGACGCCGGCCTGGGCGAGTACCTTCTGGAGCCGCACACCGTCCTCGACGAAGGCCGGGCCCGTGCCGCTCACCTGCTCCGGCGCCACCTGATGGCGTGCGGGCCGGGCGTTGTTGAGCCGGATCTTCCCGACATCGGCGTTCGGTTTCGACGACCCCTTGCGGTGCGTCTTCTTGGTTCGCGGTTGCTGTGCGGGGGCGCCCTTGCGGCGTTTTCCCGGTGAGCCATCTCGGCCAGCGGAAGCCATTGTTCTCAATCCTGTGTGTGGGTGGATCTATGCGGTTCTAGTCATCATTCAGGTCACCGTCGGTGACCAGTACCTTCGAGTCTGACGGCTGAGGGGACAGTTTGGCGAATCGGGGATCCGACAGCAGCTCGTCGTCGAGGTCGTCGATGAGGTCGACGTCGGGCAGCAGCGGCGCCAGATCGGGCAGTTCGGACAGCGAGGCGAGACCGAGACGCTCGAGGAACAACTCGGTGGTCGCGTAGGTCGTGGCGTTGGTCTGCGGGTCCTGGCCGACCTCGTTGATCAGGCCGCGCGCGACGAGGGTGCGGATCACGCCGTCGACGTTCACACCACGGATCGCGCTGACCCGTGCGCGGGTCACCGGCTGCCGGTAGGCGATCACGGCCAGTGTCTCCAACGCGGCGCGCGTCAGCTTCGACCGCGCCCCGTCGAGCAGCAACCTCTCCACGTACGGTGCGAAGTCCGCCCGGGTGTACAACCGCCAGCCGTCGCCCGCGAAACGCAGGTCGATGCCGCTGCGCGCCGCGGTGAGCTCGGCGGCCATCGCGTTGAGCATCTCGCGCACGCGTGTCCGGTCCTGGTCGACGGCGTTGGCCAACTCCTCGGTGGTCACCGGGGTGTCGACGACGAGCAGCACGGCCTCGAGTGCCGCCCGCAGGGTCGCGTCGTCGAGGACCTCGACCTCGTCCTCCCCCGTCAGCGCCGTCTGCTCGGGGTCGGCGGGGCCGTGGTCCGTCGCACTCTCCGCCGACGCCGGGGCGTCGGTTGCCGATTCGGCGAGAGCCTCGTCATTCACGTCGTCGGCGTCCTCGATCGGTCCGTCGGTCATCCGTAATCCTCTGCCTTGTCGATGCGCAGGTCGTCGATCTCGCGTTCGCCGGTCCACATCACCGCGAGATCGCCGAGAGCCTCGGGTTGTTCGAAGGTGATGGCCTGATCGCGGTAGAGCTCCAGCAATCCGAGGAAGCTGCCGACGATCTCGAGTCCGCTCCCGCAGTCGGCGGTGAGAGCGCGGAACGTGAGCCATTCGCCGGTCGACGCACTGAGCAGTGCCGCCATCCGCCGGGCCTGACCCGGCACCGACACCGACTGCACGTCGTGGAGATGGTCGAGTCCGACCGTCGGCACGGGCCGCGGGGTCATCGCCGCCGCGGCCACCTGCACGAAACCGGCGGCGTCGACGCCGAGCGTGACCTCCGGCAACAGGTCCTCGAACCGTTGCTCCAGCGAGACGGCGCGCGGATAACGTTGCAGCGCGGCGGCTTCCAGTTCGCCGAACAACTGTGCCACCTGCTTGTACGCCCGGTACTGGAGCAGCCGCGCGAACAGCAGGTCGCGGGCTTCGAGCAGGGCCAGGTCCTCGGGGTCGTCGACCTCGCCGGACGGCAACAGCCGGGCCGCCTTGAGATCGAGCAGCGTGGCCGCCACGACGAGGAACTCGGTGGTCTGGTCGAGCCCGACCTCCGGACCGAGTTCGCGGGTATAGGCGATGAAGTCGTCGGTCACCTCGTGCAGCGCGACCTCGGTGACATCGAGCCGATGCTGCGAGATCAGGTTCAGCAGCAGGTCGAAGGGTCCCTCGAAATTGCGGAGCTTGACCCGGAAACCGGATTCGGCGGCCTCGTCACTCCCATCAGGGGTGTCCCCGACCGGCTCCGACGCCTCGACCGGCGCTTCGACCTCGGACCCGTCGGACTCGGTCACGGCGTGGTCGGTGTCGACGGTCATGCGCCCTTCACGTTGCGCGCGATCACCTCACGCGCCAGCGCCCGGTAGGCCTTCGCGCCGGCCGACCGCGGTGCCCACGAGGTGATCGGTTCACCGGCGACGCTCGTCTCCGGGAAACGGACGGTCCGGGAGATCACGGTGTCGTAGACGGCGTCGCCGAACACCTCGACCACACGCGCCATCACCTCGCGGGAATGCAGCGTGCGGGCGTCGAACATGGTGACGAGGATGCCACCGAGGTCCAGGCGCGGGTTGAGACGGTCGCGCACCTTGTTGATCGTGTCGGTGAGCAGCGCCAGGCCACGCAGCGAGAAGTATTCGCACTCCATCGGGATCAGCACGGTGTCCGCGCAGGCGAGGGCGTTCACGGTGAGCAGGCCGAGCGAGGGCTGGCAGTCGATCAGCACCACGTCGTAGCGGTCGAGAACCGGGTGCAGCGCACGGGCCAGGGACTGTTCGCGTCCCACCTCCGTGACGAGCTGGATCTCCGCGGCCGACAGGTCGATGTTGCTCGGCAGCAGGTCGAGTCCGTCGACGCGTGTGCGCATCAGCACCTCGTCGGTGGCCACCTGCGGCGGGACGAGGAGGTTGTAGACCGTCTGCTCGAGTTCGTGGTGCGGCACACCCAGTCCCGCGGACAACGCGCCCTGCGGGTCGAGGTCGACGAGCAACACGCGGCGGCCGTACTCGGCGAGCGCGGCCCCGAGGTTGATGGTCGAGGTGGTCTTGCCGACCCCGCCCTTCTGGTTGCACACGGCGATGACGGTGGCCGGACCGTGACGGTCGAGTGGTCTCGGCTCGGGGACTTCTCGATAGGGCCGTCCGGTGGGGCCGATCTCGCCGGTGCCGTGGTGGTCGACCTCGTCGGCGTCATGTCCCGGCGACACCTGGATGCTGTACTGATCACCCGCGGAGGTCACGATCGCGTCCCCGAACACTCGAGTCGGGTGCCAGACCGCAGTGTGCTCGGAGTGGTCACGTGCCCGCCGCTCCCTTCACTCTTCGGTACCCGATGCGCGTCGGCCGGCCGGGCGGAAATGCCGGTCCGTGGACGACGACTCGTATCAGCCTAGGACATCGCGGGCGTCGACCCGCTGTCGGCGCGCGGTCAGCGGGCACGCGGATGTGCGACGGCATACACCTCGCGCATCGTGTTCACCGTCACGAGTGTGTACACCTGCGTGGTGGTCACCGAGGCGTGTCCGAGCAGCTCCTGGACGACGCGGACGTCGGCGCCGCCGTCGAGGAGATGGGTCGCGAAGCTGTGCCGCAGGGTGTGCGGGGAGACGGCCTTGTCCAACCCGGCGCGTTCGGCGGCGGTGACCAGTACCTGCCACGCCGACTGACGCGAGAGTCGCCCGCCCCGGGCATTGAGGAACAGCGCCGGCGTCGCCCGCGATACCAGCGCGGGACGGCCGCGGACGAGATAGGCGTCGATGGCATCGATCGCCGGTCCGCCCAGCGGGACGAGCCGCTCCTTGCCGCCCTTGCCCCGTAGGCGTACCGCCCGGGTGTCGAGGTCGAGGTCGTCGATGTCGAGCGAGGTGGCCTCGGAGATGCGGGCGCCGCAGCTGTAGAGGAATTCCAGCAGGGCGCGATCGCGCAGGGCGCGGGGATGGTCTTCGGCACCGGCGGCCTCGAGGATGGCCAGCACCTCGTCGACGGGCAGCGACTTCGGGAGACGGCGCGCCGGCCTCGGCGGACGGACCGCCTGCGCAACGTCCGTCGCAACCATCCCCTCGTCGACCGCGAACTTGTGAAAGCGCCTGGTCGCCACCACTGTTCGCGCGATCGAGCTGTCCGCGAGGGGCGGGAACCCGGCGTCCGGATCCCCGCGACGCAGGTCGACGAGGAATTCGCGCACGTCCTCCTCGGTCACCGCGTCGATCGACGCGATGTCGCGCGATTCGAGATATCGCCGGTACCGCTCGAGATCACGACGGTAGGACGACACGGTGTTGGCCGCCGCACCTCGTTCGACGGTGAGGTGATCGAGGAAGCGCGAGATGGCGGCGGCGATCGTCACGGGCGACTCACGACTGACGTGTTCACGAGCGACGCCGGCGGTCCCGAAGCGCGGTCGGCTCGTCGGGCCACGGGGCATCTGTCCCGCGCAGCCCGATCCCCGACCGTTCCGCCGCCGAGGCGGCCAGGATGCCCGCGACGCTGGTGGCGTTCACGATCTCGCCGGCCAGCACCATCGCGACGGCGTCGTCGAGCGACACCCACTCGACCTCCATGTCGGCTTCCTCGTCGACGCGCTCCGCCTCGTCGAGGCGATGTAGGTCCTCGGCCAGGTAGAGGCGAAGTGCCTCGTCGGTGAAACCCGGTGAGAGCGCCAGATCGACGAGGACGTGCCAGGTGTCGGCGGCCAGGTCGGCCTCCTCGGCCAGCTCGCGCTGCGCCGCAGCCAGCGGCGCCTCACCGTCCTGGTCGAGAAGGCCGGCCGGCAACTCGAGGAGGCGGCGGCCGATCGGATGCCGGTACTGGCGCACCATGGCGATCCGGCGGTCCTCGTCACGCGCGAGGATCGCGACCGCACCGAAGTGTTCGACGACCTCCCGCTCGGCGACTCGCCCGCCGGGCATGGCCACGTCGTCGACGCGCAACGTGATGATCGCACCGTCGTAGACGGTGCGGGTGCCGTTGACGTCGAACTCGTGGCCGCCCAACCCGGTCAGCCCTCGACGCCGATCTCGTCGATCCCGGCGACCGGTTCGACGGTGACGTCGTTGACCGCCGCGACGGTGCCGGCCGGGGCGTCGTTCGACTCGTACTCGTCACCGAGATCCACCGGAAGGCGTTCGGCTGCCTTGTATTTCAGAGCGGCCTCGATGAACGAGCGGAACAGCGGGTGCGGACGCGTCGGACGGCTCTTGAGCTCCGGGTGCGCCTGGGTGGCGACGAAGAACGGATGCACCGACTTGGGGTATTCGACGAATTCGACGAGGTGCCCGTCGGGCGAGGTCCCCGAGAAGACCAGACCCGAATCGGCGATCTTGTCGCGGTAGGCGTTGTTGACCTCGAAACGGTGACGGTGACGCTCGGACACCTCGCGGGTACCGTACGACTCCGCGACGACCGAACCCGCCTTCAGGACCGCGTCGTAGGCACCGAGGCGCATCGTGCCGCCCAGGTCCGCCTCGCCGGCCACCGCGTCCGCCTGGTCGGCCATCGTCGAGATCACCGGATGCGGGGTGTCGGGATCGAATTCGGTCGAACTGGCCTCGTCGAGCCCCACCGAACGGGCGGCCTCGATGACCACACACTGGAGCCCCAGGCAGAGGCCGAGGAGCGGGATGCCGCGGCGCCGCGCGTACGAGATGGCGCCGACCTTGCCCTCGATGCCGCGGATGCCGAAGCCGCCGGGGATCAGGATCGCGTCGACGTCCCCGAGCGCGGCCTGCGCACCCGCCGGGGTCTGGCAGTCATCCGACGGCACCCACTTGATCTCGGTGCGCGCCTTCCAGGCGAAACCGCCGGCACGGATGGCCTCGGTGACCGACAGGTAGGCGTCGGGCAGGTCGACGTACTTGCCGACCAGCGCCACCCGCACGGTTTCGCGCGGCTCGTGGACGCGCTGGAGCAGTTCGCCCCAGACCGTCCAGTCGACATCACGGAAGGGCAGCCCCAGCTTGCGGACCACGTACGCGTCGAGATGCTCGTTGTGCAGCACCTTGGGGATGTCGTAGATCGACGGCGCGTCGGGGGTCGAGATCACGCCGTCGAGTTCGACGTCGCACATCAGCGCGATCTTCTTCTTGAGTCCCTCGGGCACGTCGCGGTCGCAGCGCAGGATCAACGCGTCGGGCTGAATACCGACGTTGCGCAAAGCGGCGACCGAGTGCTGGGTCGGCTTGGTCTTGAGCTCCCCCGACGGCGCGAGGTAGGGCACCAGCGACACGTGCAGGAAGAAGACGTTGTCGCGGCCGACGTCATGGCGCACCTGGCGGGCGGCCTCGATGAACGGCAGCGACTCGATGTCGCCGACCGTGCCGCCGATCTCGGTGATGACGACGTCGGGCACCTCGCCGTCGGCGTCGGGCTCGCCCATGGCCAGCACCCGCGACTTGAGTTCGTCGGTGATGTGCGGGATCACCTGCACGGTCTCACCGAGGTACTCGCCGCGCCGCTCCTTGGCGATGACCGTCGAATACACCTGTCCCGTGGTCACATTCGCCGACTGCGAGAGGTTGCGGTCCAGGAAGCGCTCGTAGTGTCCGACGTCGAGGTCGGTCTCCGCGCCGTCCTCGGTCACGAAGACCTCTCCGTGTTGGAAAGGATTCATCGTGCCGGGATCGACATTCAGATAGGGATCGAGCTTCTGCATCGTGACCCGCAGGCCCCGAGAGGTGAGAAGTTGACCCAGGCTCGAGGCCGTGAGGCCCTTACCCAGTGAAGAGGCGACGCCACCAGTGACAAAGATGTGCTTGGTGTCGTGAACGTGTCGCAAAGGTCGCAAAAGCGTGTCTCCCGTCGGCCGAATCGGGGCCGATGCCCTGATTACCTACGGGACTCCAGGGTAACACCACTGGGCCGCCATGCCGTACCGCCACACCGGCGCGTGGCGTGGCGGTACTCACTCCGAACCCGAAATCAGCTCGACGGCGGGGTCAGGCGGCCGGCTTGCCGTCGGCCCCGACGGTGACCGCGGTGGCGCCGGCCCCGGTGCCGTAGGCCCCGGTCGCACCCTTGCCCTCGGCGGCGAGCGCCAGGACCGTCGTGATGAGACCGGTCGGCTGGTCGACGTTGTCGACCGTGGAGACCGCGTTGGCCAGTGACGGGTCGGCACGGACCACGGCGATCGGCGAGCTTCCGTTGGCCGATCCGGTCCGACCCACGAGCACCCCTCCCACGCCACGTACGGACGCCGCTGCGGCAAGGCGGGCCACGAGCGCACCCTGTGCTCCCGAGTCGGGGCCGAACTCGTCACCGGTCACCACGACCATCAGATCGGCCGGTGTCACCGCGTTGTTGACGTAATCGATGAACCCGCCGTCGCGCAGGGTCGCGAGACCGGTCCGACGGTCGGCGGACGATGCCGGGCGGGTGGATTTGCCGGAGAGCACCAGGGTTCCGAGCAGGTCACCGGCCCGGCTGCCCGAGTCGGTCAGCTCGGCTCGCAACATCGCACCCGGCGGGATCGTCTGGTCGACGATGGTGCGCAGCTGTTCGGCGTTCTGGTCGCCGAGGAGCGACTCGGTCAGCGCGATCTGACCGGCGAAGCGCGCGCCGGCGCCGGAGATGTTCTCCTTCACGGCGTCGACGTCGGCCTCGGCCGCGTTCGGCGCGGTGACCACCAGAACCGACTGGCCGCGCAGGGTGTTGGCGATGAGCCGGGGCCCGATCGCCAGATCGAAACTGTTGGACGCGTTGAGCTTCGCGTTCAGGTCGTCGCGCTGGTCTTCGAGATCACCGATCCGGTCCCTACTGGTCCCGGTCATCGAGTTCACCCGATCCCCGACGAACCCCGAACCGAGGAAGAGTCCGAGCGCCAATGCCAGGAAGATCGCGACCAGTGAGATCGCATGCTGTCGTAGCGAGATCATCGCCTATCGATTCCAGACCTCTCGTGCCCAGTCGAGCAGCGCATTCCACTGCGTGACAATCCAATCGGTGACGTCGGTGCCGGTGTTGGACAGCAGGAGGGCCGCGATCACCGCGACCAGTGCGGCCAGGACGACACACGCGATCGCTGCACCGGACACACGACTGCGGTACAGCGTCGCAACCGCTTTCGCGTCGACGAGCTTCTGCCCCACCTTCAGCCGGGTCAGGAACATCGACGGGTTGCTCTCACGACGCGAACGATCGAAGAAGTCGTCGAGGGAGCCCGGGTACCCGACGGTGACGATCAGGTCGGCGCCGTGGTAGTCGGTCAGCAGCAGGGCGAGGTCTTCCGCGGAGCCCGCCGCGGGGAAGGTGGTGGCACCGATACCGAGGTCCTGGATGCGCTCGAGGCCCGCGGCATGTCCGTCGGTGTCGGCCGGCAGCACCAGTTGCGCACCGGATTTCAGCGTCGGGGTCTTGATGTGCTCGGGGTCGCCGACGATGATCGCGGGCTTGTAGCCGGCTTTCGTCAGGGTGTCCGCGCCGGTGCCCACACCGACCATCACCGGCTGGTACTCCTTGATGAACGGCTTGAGCGCACGCAGATCCGCGGCGCGGTCGGCGCCCTCTCCGACGATGACCACATGCCGGCCGGCAAGGTCCACGTCGATCTCCGGCACACCCACGCCGTCGATCAGCAGCGGGGATTCGCTGCGGATGAATTCGATCGTGTTGCCGGAGAAGGCTTCCAGGTGATCGACAAGGCCCGCCTTGGCGCCGATCATGATGTCGGCGATGTCGCGCTCGTCGAGTTCGGTGCCCAGCGCCAGGCGACGTTCCCCGACGAAGAGCCGGTCGTCGTGGACGCGCACCTTGGCTCCGTCCTTGACGCGCTTGAAGATCTCCGGGCCCACATCGTCGAGAAGGACGATGCCCGACGCGACGAGAACCTCGGGACCGAGGTTCGGGTAGCGGCCGGTGATCGAGCGGGAGACGTTCACCACCGCGACGACGTTGGCCTCGACAAGGGCGTCGGCGGTGACGCGGTCCAGGTCGACCTCGTCGAGGATGGCGATGTCACCCGGACCGACCCGGTTGAGCAGCCGTTTGGTGTTCTTGTCGATCCTGGCGATACCGGTCACGCCAGGCAGTTCTTCGGTGTTACGCGCGAGCAGTGCAGGCATCTTCATGACCGCAATGATTGACCGAAGACACGACGGAGCCCGGGAGGCGCGCCGTAACACGAGAAACTTTTGTCACACAAGCAACAGGGGTCCCAGCCCGTGCGAGGTCAGTGAGCCGCCCGTTCCGCTTCCGCGGTGGCCAGCAATTCCTCGGCGTGCGCACGTCCGGTGTCGGACTCCCCCAGCCCGGCGAGCATGCGTGCCAGTTCGGCGACGCGCTCGTCGCGGTCGAGGGTCCGCACACTGCTGGTGACCCGCGCACCCTTCTTGGACTTGCCGATGACCAGGTGGTTGTCGGCGAAGGCCGCGACCTGGGGCAGGTGGGTGACGACGATGACCTGGTGGGCCCGGGCCAGACGGGACAGTCGCTTGCCGATCTCCACGGCGGCGCGCCCGCCGACACCGGCGTCGACCTCGTCGAACACCATGACCGAACCGGAGGTCGGCGCCGCGAGCACCACCTCGAGCGCGAGCATCACGCGCGACAGTTCGCCGCCGGATGCAGACTTCGCGATCGGCAGTGGCGTGGCTCCGGGGTGCGCCACGAGCGCGAATTCGACCTTGTCGGCGCCGTCGGCCCCCGCATGAGCCCGGCTGCCGCCGAGCGTGATCGCGAGCCGATCCTCCGGCGAGGCCGGTTCGGGACCGACGGAGACCGCAAGCGTCGAGTCGCCCATGGCGAGACCCTTCAGCTCCTTGGACACCTTGCCGGCCATCGACGACGCCGCCTTGACGCGCAGGTCGTGCAGCTTGGTCGCAGCCGCCTCGACCGTTTCCAGCGCCGCCGCGGCGGCGGTCTCGAGTTCCTCGATCGACGACCGCGGGTCCTCGATCTCGGCGAGTCGGGCCTCGGCCTTACGCCGCCAGTCGATGACGCCGTCGACGTCGGGCGCGTATTTGCGCACGAGTGTCTTGAGTTCGGCCTGACGCGCCAGGAGTTTGTCGAGCTCTTCGGCATCGGCGGGAAGGCTCGACGTGAACGCCGTCAGTTCGGCGCCGACGTCGGTGATCACGGTGAGCGCTTCGGAGACCCGCGGGACCAGTCCGCGCAGGGTGTCGTCGGCGGCACCCTCCAGAAGGGTGCGCACCGTGCCCAACCCCTCGATCACCGATGCTCCCGAATCGCCGGCGACGATGTCGTGTGCCTGGTCGGCGGCGCCGCGGATGGATTCGAGGTCCGACAGACGCCGGATCGTCGCGGTGAGTTCCTCGTCCTCACCCGGGATCGGGTCGACCGCGGCGATCTCATCGATGCCGAAACGAAGTCGGTCGGCTTCCTGCGCGAGCTCACGGTAGTTCGCGCGACGGGCGTCGAGTTCGTCGAGGATGTCGACCCAGGCGGTCCGGGCCTTCCGGTACGCCTCCAGCGCAGCCGTCGCCTTCGAGCCGCCGAAGGTGTCGAGCGCGGCCCGTTGATGCTCCGGTCGCAGGAGACGGAGCTGATCGTTCTGGCCGTGGATGGCCAGAACCGCGGTGGTGAGTTGCCCCATCACCCCGACCGGCACCGATCGGCCACCCAGATGTGCCCGCGACCGACCGTCGGCGCTCACCGACCGGACCGCGATCACGGTGTCGTCGTCGTCGAGTTCGGCGCCGGTGGAGTCGAGGATGTCGGCGACCACCGGATCCTTCTGCACACCCTCGGCGTTCGCCAGCCGGAACCGACCCTCGACGATGGCCTTGGCGCTACCGGTTCGGACGCGCGTCGCATCGGCGCGCGCCCCGGACAGCAGGTGCAGGCTGGTGACGATCATCGTCTTGCCCGCGCCCGTCTCACCGGTGAGCACTGTGAAGCCCGGGTGGAAACGTGCCTGCGCCTCCTCGATGACACCGAGTCCGGTGATCGACAGTTCTTCGAGCACCCCTATGCCTGCCTCCCTCGCCATCCCGTGACCGGGAGGGCGAACTTGGTCACGAGCCGGTCGGCGAACGGATCGGAATCGATTCGGATCCAGTTCACCGGACGTTCGCTGCGTACGACCTCGACGCGAGCACCGGCCGGCACGTCGAGTGCTCGACGGCCGTCGCACAGCGCGACCGCCGAACGTCCGTTCTTGTCCACCTCGACGGCGATCCGCGACCTCGGGCTGGTCACCATGGGCCGCGCGAACAGCGCGTGCGCATTGTTCGGGACGACGAGGATGGCCTCGAGGTCCGGCCACATGACCGGACCGCCCGCCGAGAACGCGTAGGCCGTCGACCCGGTCGGGGTCGCGACCAGCACGCCGTCGGCGCCGAACGCGGACACCGGGCGACCGTCGACCTCGGTGACGAGTTCGAGTACGCCGTTCTTGCTGGTGTTGAGGATCGCCACCTCGTTGAGGGCCCAGCTGCTGGCCGTCGGTGGGTCGGGATCGGCCGGGTCGACGATGTCGATCTCCAGGGTCATCCGCGGTTCGATGCGGTAGTCGCGGGCGATGAGCTGCGCCATCACCTCGTCGATCTTGTGCGCCTCGGATTCGGCGAGGAAGCCGATGTGCCCGAGATTGATGCCCAGGACGGGCACTCCGGCCGGGCAGGCCAGCTCGGCGGCGCGCAGGAAGGTTCCGTCACCGCCTAGGACGATGACGAGCTCGCAACCCTCGGCCGACGCGGACTCGGCCGTGGTGACCTCGACGACCGCACCCAGGGAACGGAGGTACTCCGGATCCACCGGGATGTTGCCGGGTCGCGAGGCTTCGCCCTCCCGGTTGCGGTACAGCACGTCGTGGTCCGGAGCGTCCCGATCGAGCGTGTCATGGTCGACGACACGCAGCGCGACGCCGGCCGCGGCACAGTGGCGCGCGATCGCCTCGATCGTCTCGATGACGTTCTCGCGTCCGGTGTGGGCGACCACCAAGAACTCGCGGGCACCGGCGGACTCGGCTACCGACTCGTCGGTCACTGATGTTCCCTCCCGGAGAAGTGTGGTCGGACGTGTGGTCGAGCAGGGACGAGCCGAACGGGCGCCGGTCGGTCCGCGCTCAGCGCGGTCCCTCCGCGACCGCACGCTCGATCATGGAGCGGAGCTCGTCGGACGATCCCGCCCGGTCGACCCTATCGCTCTCCCCCGACTCCTCGCCCGTCCGGCCTTCGGGTTCGTTACGCAGCCAGAGGAAGTACTCGACGTTGCCCGACGGGCCGGGCAGTGGGCTGGCCACGACTCCACGAGTCTCGAGCCCGAGGGCAGCGGCCTCGGTCGCCACTCCCAGCACCGCCTCGGCACGCAACTCGGGATCGCGCACGACTCCGCCGGCGCCGACACGGTCCTTGCCCACCTCGAACTGGGGTTTGACCATCGGCAGCAGGTCGGCTCCCGGAACCGCGCAACGGGCGAATGCGGGTAGGACGAGTCCCAGCGAGATGAAGGACAGGTCGGCGACCACGACGTCGACCTGACCACCGATCTGCTCGGGCTCGAGGTGCCGGACGTTGGTGCGGTCGTAGACGTGAACCCGATCGTCGTTCTGCAGACGCCAGATCAGTTGTCCGTAGCCGACATCCACGGCGACGACCTCCCGGACCTCGCGACGCAGAAGCACATCGGTGAAGCCACCGGTCGACGCGCCCGCATCGAGACACCGACGGCCGGCGAGGGTCAGACCCTGGGGTTCGAACGCCTCGAGCGCGCCGAGGAGCTTGTGGGCGCCGCGCGACGCCCAGTCGTCTTTCGGTGCCTCGACGACGACGATCGGGGTATCACGGGTGACGCCGGTCGCGGCCTTGGCCGCCACCGTTCCGTTGACCTTCACGACGCCGGCGTCGACGAGTTCGCGCGCCTGCTCCCGGGACCGGGCCAAGCCACGCCGGACGAGTTCTGCGTCGAGTCGTGCTCGGGTCGCCATCGTCAGTGCCGCGTCCGGGATCGACTCATCGTCGGTCCACCGCATCGAGCGCTGCGGTCAGCGCATCGTGTGCCTGCTCGAGGAGGTTCGCCTGGCGCTCGAGTGCGGCCAGCGAAAAAGTGTCCCCGACGGACTCACGCAGCTCGTCGACCTCGGCGAGAAGCTCAGAGACCGTGGCCTCGACGTCCGGCAGGTCGAGATCGGCGTCCGGTCCCGACGATAGGTCGTCGGTCAGGGCTGCCATCGGGTCGTACTGGCGACGTGGCATGGCGCCCGGACCGGGTCGGGGCGCCATGCTGTTCGGTGTCGGACCGCTGCTCAGGTCCGAACGACTGCTCTCGTCACTCGGATAAGTCATCGTCAACCACGCTAGCCGACGAGGGTGACACCCAGCGACGCCAGCTTCTCCCGCGCCGTGCCCTCGGCCCGGATCCGTAACTCCTCGGGATCCGCGGTACCGGCGTCGACCGCGGCCCAGGTGGCAGCGGCGAGCGCCGGGACGACACCTGTCTCGTCGCCCGAGCCGGAGACGCTCACCGTCGAGGCCTCCACGCTCACGGTCCAGCCCGGCTGGTCGGCCACGCGCACCGCGTCGACGTCGTCGAACATGCCCGCGAGGTCGTCGATGACATAGGTGGGTCGCTGCTCTGGCGGCGCGGCCAGCAGGTCGGTGACCGTGCTGACGCCAGTGAGGACCAGTGCGCTCTCGATGCCGACGGCGTGTGCACCCTCGATGTCGGTGTCGAGACGATCGCCGACGACGAGCGGAGCGTTGGCCCCGGCCCGCGTGATCGCGTCCGCCATCAGCGGGGCGGCAGGCTTGCCGGCGACGAGCGGCTCCTTGCCGGTCGCGCTGCGCAGTGCTGCGACCATCGAGCCGTTGCCCACGAGCAGACCGCGCTCGGACGGGAGCGTGGCGTCGACGTTGGTGGCCACCCACAGCGCACCGGCTCGGATGGCCAGAGCGGCCTCGGACAGCTGCGCCCAGCCGGTGTCGGTCGAATGCCCCTGGATCACGGCCGCGGGACGGTCGTCGGCGCTCCGTGTCACGCCGATACCGACTTCGCGAACCTCCTGCGCGAGTCCATCGGTCCCGATCACCAGCGCCCGCGATCCCGGTGCCAGATGCTCGGACAGCAATCGCGCTCCCGACTGCGCACTGGTGACGACGAGATCGTCGGTGGCGTCGAAGCCGAGGTCACGGAGATGCGCAGCGACCTCGGCGGGCCGTCGACTCGCGTTGTTCGTCACGAAGAAGCAGGGGATGTCGAGCCGGTCGAGGGTGTCGACCGCATTCGGCAGCGCCTTGTTGCCCGCAAAGACAGTGCCGTCCAGATCGAGCAGGAGTGCATCGTAACGATCGGCGAGGGTCTGCGAGACCGAGTCCGAAAGCCCGATCAGCTCCGATACGTCGTCGTCGACGAAACTCGACGTCTTGGACAGGTCTGCGGTCCCCTGCACGCCTTCGATCGTCTCGGTGTCGTCGGCCTCCTGATCGCCGGCGGGCTCCGGTACGACAACCGGCTCCGGTGCGACGACCGGTTCGGCAGCTACCTTTGCCGCGGGCAACTCGGGGGACTCACCAGCGGCCGGTTCAGCAGCGGCCGGTTCAGCAGCGGCCGGTTCAGCAGCGGCCGGTTCAGCAGCGGCCGGTTCGACGCTCACGGGTTCAGCACTCGACGACTCGGCCGCCGGTGCCTCAGAGACTGCGCTGTCGGCGAGGACGTCCACCCCGTCGACGGCCTGCTCGTCATCGCCGACCGGTGCGTCGTCGTTCGCGAGTTCGGTCAGACGGAACTCGGCGTCGGTCACGTCCTCGACGTCGGCTGCGGCCGCGTTCATGAACCAGGTGATCGATTCGTCACGGCGGCCCGATGCGTACAGCGCGGACGCGTACGCGTAGAACAGCCGCGCAGGTCCGGTTCCCACCTGACCCGGCTTGAGGTTCTCGGCCTGAAGCGTGACGACGGCTTTCTCGGGTTCACCCAGGTCGATTCGTGCGCCGGCTTCGACGATGCGCATTTCGGTGGCTTCCTCGCCGCGCAGCGCACGGCCCTCGTCGCCACGGGCGATCTCGACTGCACGCTCCGGACGGCCCAGACCACGCTCACAGTCGGCGATGAGAGGCAACAACGCATTGTTACCGGTGATACGACGCGCAGCACGCAGCTCGGTTGCGGACTCCTGCCACTCGCCGGCGTTGTAGGCCGCGATACCGGCGGTTTCCCGAACGACGCCGACCCTCGACGCGCGGCCGCGCGCGGCACGAGCGTGTTCGAGCGCGAGCGCGGGCTCTTCGAGGAGCAGACGCGAGACCATCACCAGGTGTTTGGCGACGATCTCGGCGTTGGCCTTGTCGAGTGTCAGGAGGTCGCGACGGACTTCAGGATCAAGGTCTGACGCAGCGACGTCGTCGGGCAGCGGAGGACCCGGCTGCCGGCGACCACCGTCGCCGCGCTCACGGCCCGGACGATCCGGACGACGTCCCCGACTCGAATCTCCTCGACCCGAATCGCTCTGACCGCGGGCTCCCCGCTGACCACGCGGACCGCCCTGGCCCCGCGACTCCCGCTGATCTCGCGTATCACGCTCACCGCGTCCGTCACGACGCGGACGATCACGATCATTCATAGCTGCCAATCTATGCCCTTGAACCTTGATGGGAAGCATCGCCGCCCTCGTCCAGACGACGTGGGCGAACGAGAAAAGCCCCGTATTCGACGAATGAATTCATCGAATACGGGGCCCTTCTGAAGTTGTGTTCGGCGGTGTCCTACTCTCCCACACTGATTAAGGTGCAGTACCATTGGCGCTGGAGGGCTTAGCTTCCGGGTTCGGAATGGGGCCGGGCGTTTCCCCTCCGCTATGGCCGCCGTAACATTGTGAAACAACCACAAACCGCTGGTGTTTGTTTGTTCGTGTGTTGTCTCAGAAGATGCATAGTGGATGCGAACACACCAAAACAGAATGTTTTGTGGTGTGTGGGTGTTGTTGGTAAGTCCTCGGCCGATTAGTACCAGTCACCTGAACACATTGCTGTGCGTA